>JBEIIR010000015.1:0-19267 GCA_040380695.1 Gammaproteobacteria bacterium
AGATAGCCCCATTACATCTCTCCTGTTATCAATTAGAAAATTATTAAAACTTGGCAACCCTAAAACATTAAACTGAGAATTAATTGTATATAAGCTATAAATTAAAATTCCAAGACTAGCTAAAATCGAAAAAGCATCACTAAGATCGGATTTTTTACCCATCATATAACCGGATACACTGTATAAAATCAGAGCCGGCAAGGTACCAAGGGCAAAAGAGAACATCAAAATACCGCTTACTGCCGGATCGCCTGTCATCACTGATAAGCTTTGTGCTATGAGAGTAAACCCACAAGGTATAAAAAAAGTTGCACCACCAAAAACAAAAGGGGAGTACGGTTGGTTGTTTTTTGTCTTTAAAACTTTAGGAATCAGTAAGGAAATTGCCGAAAAGGTAAATGACCTTACATAGGGAACACGTAGAATCTGTAATCCAATCACAATCATAACGACAGATATAGCAATAGTTACAATCGAAAAAACAAATACAGAAAACTGAAACATCGCGCTTAAAAACCCTAAAAGGCTTCCAAATAAAGCAAATGAAAATACTCTACCGATATGAAACTTTACTATGGAAATTGTCTGTGATTCTCTGGACCAATTTCTAGATAGGGCGGTAATTATTCCGCCGACCAAAGCCGCACAGCTAGTTATACTGGCTAAGACTCCGAAGGTAAAAAAAGAGAAAATTGACCCAAAACTCAAAGCCCCAGTTTTTAACTCAGGAAACGCAAAAATATTAAACAACCCAAATTCATCCAAAACAATATATGTCACAAATAAAACCACCCCAACTACAAATGCAGTCATATAGGATTCTAATGAAAAAGAAACAGCTTCCTCTTTTTTAGAAACAAAATATCCATAATCAGCCAAATGTTCATTGACAAGATCTAAATCTAATTTATTGGACCCTTCCTCTTCAAATTCCAGTGAACCATTTTTACTGGAAACTTTTACATTCTTTACCCCCTTCACGTCTTTAATTATGTTAAGCACTATATGTTCACATGCAGCACAATGCATTCCTGAAACTTTATACGATTTTCTAAATCCTTCTTGATTATTCATATGATTATTTTAATCTGCTTTTATATTCATAATAAATATTTAGTTGACTTGTATAATAATTTCACAGCTCGATTAGGTAACATTATAGCGTTTCATATTTATATTAAACTGGAAATTTTATTTTTATTTACAAAAGTTTAAAAAATAGATTAAAATTACGATATGGACAGTAAAAAAATTTTATACATAACTGGATCGGTTTTACTAACTTTTGGATTTTTATATGGAGCTTATTTAATGACCAATAAACAAGAAGTGGTATACTTCGAATCACTTACTAAGTTAGATTCTACAGACAATGCTAAATGGTCAAAAGATAAAAAAAATTTACTTATAAAGTATAGCGATTTTGAGTGTCCAGCCTGTGCGACATACCACAATCTAATTACTTCTTTATCTGAAAATAAAGACAACAAAGACATAGTCGACAAAGTGACATTTGTATACAGACATTTTCCCCTAGATCAGATACATAAAAATGCTCGAGTTGCTGCTTATGCATCTGAAGCCGCATCAAATCAAGGAAAATTTTATGAATTTCATGACAAGCTTTTTGACAACCAGGCTGAATGGAGTTCTATCGCTAATCCATTGGCGATCTTTGAAAAATATGCTAAAGATTTAAATTTGGATATAAAAAAGTTTAACGATGATAGCAAATTAGATGCGACCAAAGAAAAAGTGCAATCTGATTATGTATCGGGCTTGAATGCTAGTGTTGACGGAACACCTACTTTCTACCTTAACGGTAAAAAAATATCCTTCGGTTCGGCGGCAGAATTGGAAAAATTATTAAGAGCTGAACCAGAATAAAGAGATACTTGCGAAAAAAAGTACTACAAAGAACGTATTGTATGCTCAATACCCCCAAATTTTGCCCTTAAAGCCCTCTCTGCTTTGTCGACCCATAAGTATATGTATGCACCCTATATTACCACTCCCCCTTTAGTAATTTATGAAAAATAGGGGAGTTGAGGTAATATTCAAGATTTAGCTTGTTGCAATAGGCTTTTAGCAAATATTGACCAAATCGTGTGTGACTACTATAAAACAGAGAAGCTATCAGGTGAATTTTGAAAAAAATAAAATAAAAAAGTAAATTAAAAAATTTTTTATGATTTTGCAAACTTGTTTAAAAACGGTCCTCCACTGCTATTTTACACTTAAACGTCGTAAAAGATACAATTTACGACGTTATATATTTCCCTCTTCCCTTATAAAAATATCCAAAAAAAGCCCATATGAAACCGGTGGAGAAAATGCGCTAATACATTTCATTTCAGATATTATTCTTTAAAAGAAATCTACAATACGAAATTTTTTTAATTTATTGTCATATTTTTCGAAAGAGAGACCCTACCCCGGAGACGGATTTTTTACAAAGCAAACACATTATATGAGGCTGACCTTTATCAGGTTATCCACATTTTTGCTCATGAGTCACAGCATATCATTTTTTTATGTCTTATAGTAAATAACAATTATTATAGGATTTTATATATTTTTCACGTCCGTGCATTTTTTTACACATTATTACTCATTTCCCTCTCCTCTACCTTCTCTCCCCTCTCCTCTATCAAGATGATGTAGATGAACTATTGACTTAGAGTAAATAAGGAAATTAATAAAATAAAAATTAGCACAAAAACATATTCTCTTACTGTATTTTTAAATAATCTCTCTGATAAGGAATGGTAGATAATCCCAGATATGCTGTAATATGTGCCACTAAGTACGAGAGCTACTATGTTTATCTCGAGAGGGACAAATGTTATCAGGGAGATTATTTGAATAATAATTAAACTCAAAACCAAGCTACTTAAATAAAGATTCTTATTCAATTTACTCTCCAGATTTACTGACCAGAAAAGCTGTAGTGACAACATAAACGCTGATATGAATAATAATATACCTGCAATAAAGAAGGGAAATCTGAATGATAATATTACTAAAGATAAAAGAAAAACAATAAAAGTTTGAGAAATATAATTTATTGAAAAAGCCGCTCTATATAGTTGAATGCTTTTTGTTACTCCGACATTAAAAATGTTCATCGTTAACAGAACTGCATAATAGCCCAAAGAGAATAGAATAATAAATGGAAGTCTGGTGAGCCATCTTGCTGGAAAAAGGGTATATGTAAAGTACATAGTTAGTGCAAAAAAAATCGGCACTATAAAGAGCATATACCACTCTACCCCATCTACTCCTTCAAAAATAGCAAAGTATGTGGATATAGCTGATACAAATATAATGGCAATTACAAAAAAATACCAAGATTCTATGAATGGAAAGAATGTGCTAAAAACAAGCACAAACAACGTAACAAGTGTTGAAAGGACTATTCTTATTCGTTTAGGTACAAATGTTATATAGCTCTTAATTACATTAAGAGTTCTGCTCTTTTTAAAACTCTTTACTAAGTTTTTAAACATAATATAAGTATACCATTTATAGCCTTGAGGTAATTATTTCTATTTTTGATTTTATATATTTTTATCAGTGTATAATCATAACTTGACAATCAGAATTATTTTCTTATACTCATCTAAATGATAAACATTGAAAAACTAGAGGAAGAAGCGGTAAATTTTGCTGTAAATGCTGAATGGAGCAAAGCTATCATTTTAAACAATAAAATTATTGAAATTGACAGTGAAAACCTAAATGCGTTTCTAAGAAATGGCTATGCAAATCTACAATTAAACAACTTGCTGGAAGCCAAAAAAAATTTTGAAACTGTCATAGAATTACAACCTAAAAATATAATCGCCGAAGATCATCTTGAAAAAATAAAATTATTATTAAATCGAAAGAAGAAAAAAGATATTGCTTTAACAAAATTTAATCCAGATCTTTTTATTGAGATTCCCGGTAAGACGAAAACAGTTACATTGGTTAATTTGGGACAAAAAGAAGACTTAGCTACCCTATACATTGGTCAGGAAGTATCCATCAAAGAAAAAAGAAGAAAACTAGAAGTCAGAAATCCAAGTGATGAGTATAT
The DNA here is from genome assembly GCA_040380695.1 of Gammaproteobacteria bacterium. GTDB lineage: Bacteria > Patescibacteriota > Microgenomatia > UBA1406 > GWC2-37-13 > UBA1450. The sequence continues at coordinate 4,082 of JBEIIR010000015.1, forward strand.
AGGCTCACTACCTGATGACATATCTAAGAGATTGTCTTACTTTATAAAGGAAGGTAGTAAATACGAAGCTCATATCAAAGAGGTAGGGCTTACCTCGGTAGTAATTTTTATACGAGAAATTTCAAAAGGCCGAAAAGTTAAACAGTACCCTTCTTTTCCTACCAATCCTCACATAATGCTTTCTGATATCAATCAAATTTCAGACGATGACGATGAAACAGTTCGAACCGATCCAGACCAAGAAAGCGATGCAAACGAAGAAGATAGCCCAGCGATAAATGATGGAATTCTAGACTTGGATGAGAATGACGAAGAAGAGTGGGAAGACATAGAAGAAGAGAAAGATCTTGGTCAGATAGTGCATTTAGAAGATCAAGGTGACGAAGAGGACGAGTAATGCTTAATTGACTTCTTAAAAAATACAATTGTTCCTTTAATTTTTTTTACCATGGTTAAATTTTTGATTTTTTTGGGAACTTCATAATCCCGCATTGAAAAAACAGCCCACACAACTGACAACGTAAATATTGATAGGAATATAAAAATTTCCGACATATTACATTATATCAATTTTCCAGTCATTCTCCTGTTTTGCATTTAAATCTATAACAATGTCATAAACATCGGTCTTACCATTGACAACGTCACAATTGAAGAATTCTGAAATAGTAGTTACTGTGCGCGAGGGCTTTTCTTGAGAATAAATCAATCTACACTCCTCCACTCTACCTTCTCTGCGATAAGCCACATTGCTAACTCTTATTCCATTTCCTTCTAAAATCTCAGACACCGTAAGAGCCGCATTTTTTGAATCGGAATATCTTATCTGAATACTTTGTTTTTCAGTACGCAAACTGTGTTGGTAAAAAAAGCCTTGACTTTTTTTAGTAAAAGAAGCGTTAGCAAAATTGATCTCTCCTAGCACATTATTGGAATCCTTAGTATATTCAAGTTTTACAAATTCTGAATCTTTTATTGTTACAAACTTCAAAATTAAGTAGATTTTATCTATGACGCTAGCGTTGCTGGAGCTTGATAAGATGTAAAAGGGCGATGGTTTAACAAAATTTTTATCATAATCTGTACCATAATAAATCTCTTTATTTGTTTCATAAAAATATAAAGTTACAAAAGAGGAAGATAAATGTGAAAAAGAGTTTTTGAATAGTTCAGGATTTTTTTCAAGGGCAACTAATTTACCTATAGATCCAACTCTGTACTTTCCATAACCTCCTGGAACTTCAATGTTAACATCAGGAGCAAATAACATCTGATAGTGCCTATCCTCTGCTAAGTCAATAGAATAAAAAGAAGTAGTGTCGGAATAAGTGATAAAATTTATTCGATCAAATTTAGTCGCAAATAACGAGGATCTAAAGGCTTTAATTGTCTGAAATACAGTATATGAAAATAGTGCCAATAAAATAAATGCGTACAGTATTTTTTTAGATATCACATTTAAACTATACTACAATTACAAGCTAAATTACTCTTATATCATTACACTTGCCTCACAATCTACGCAATAAATGGCCTCTGGTACTAATTCAAGTCTTTTTTCTGGTATTTTTTTACCGCATTTTTTACATACTCCATATAGACCTTTATCAAATAACTCTAAGGCAATATTTATTTGCGAAAGCCTCTTGTTTAAAGATTCCAACTCTGCCTCAATTCGCAATCTTTGCTCCTGCTCTCTTGCATCGGTATCAATTGCAGCGTTATCATTTAAATAATCAGGGTCTAAAAAAGGATCAGAAGCCTCGATGTCTTTTATCCTAGCAAGCGTCGATTTTTTTTCATTTAAGAGTTTTGATTTGAAATCTGTTGACATAAATTTAATAAAATTTTTAATCTTTTGAGTGTGTAACTTTTAACTTTTTCCAAAATTCTTTTATACTGTTTAAGATTTGATCCCTAAAATAGTATCCATAATACCCCAATATTGTCAAGAAGGAGATTCCAGAAATTATAAAGTCTAAACTTACCGATGTCATAGGCAAAATTACTCTAAAACTTTTAAAGTTATCAAAAATTAAAATTACTAAACTCACAGAAAAAATAAAGAAATAACCGTTAAAACCATTCTCAAATTTGTCTCTTCTGATTGACCGCAGAACTCTATAAGACAAATATGTCATCCCAAAATAAATAATACTTTCATAAAGAGCTGTAACATGCCTTGGTCCGTCAATATTTTGATATATTAAAGCTACGGGAAAGTCGGTCGTCGAACCTATTTCAGTTCCGGAAAAGAAGGCCCCTATTTTTGCTATTGCTATGCCTAATAAAAATGGAGGCACTATACAATCTATGACTTTTGCAATAGAAATATCTTGCCTTTTTAAGGCCAAAGAAATTGAAGCAAAAAAACCCAGTAAAAAGCCGATATATCCTATACCCGGATATCCATTGATTAAAAAAAATTTTAAAAAATCCCAATTGTAATCTGATAAATGAAGTAGCACAAACTCCGTTCTCCCAATTAGCAAGCCGATAACTAAACTCACAAATACGCTGTCAAATATATCTTCTTCCTTAAATGAGGTTAAAAGTATATTTTTCCATAAAAAATATGCTGACCAAAAAAATGCTAGCAATAGAAATATGCCATACGTATATATTTTAAATATACCCAAATCTAGTAATACTGGTAGCATACGTTATTATATCAGACTACCCTCTCTGCAGAGGGAGTATCCCTCCAGAGGGAGTATCCCTCCAGAGGGAGTATCCCTCCAGAGGGATACTCCCCTATTTCACCTGTCAGTACTGTATAATTCTAAAATGCTTAAAAAAAAGACTATAAAAATAGGCTTTGATTTAGATGGCGTATTGCTCTACAATCCCGCAAGAAACCTTCGTCCGATAACGCAAATTTTAAAACGCATCGTAAAGCCAAAATCACGTAAAAAAACACATTTTTATTTTCCTAAAAATCGATTAGAAATTCTTATTTGGCGGATAGTACATTGGTCAAGCCTTTTTTTAGCCAAAGGATTTGAAGAAGTGAAAGAACTAAAGAAAAACGATAAGATAGAAACTTTTATCATAACTAGTCGCTACGATTGCTTAAAAAAAGATTTTTTTTATTGGCTAAAAAAAATGAACGCTAAAAATTATTTTAAAAGCACATTTTACAATCAGGACAACCTCCAACCACATGTTTTTAAAGAAAAAATGATTAACAAACTTCAACTTGATTATTTTTTTGAAGATAACTGGGATATCGTCAAACATCTTAATAAAAAAACTAAGGCAAAAATATTTTGGATCTCAAATCCACTTGATTCTGCAATTTCTTACAATTTCAAATTCTACACGTTGCAAGATGCGGTAAATTACCTTAAAAAAATCCTAAAAGAGATGTAAAATTTTATCATGATAGAATTGTTAAGAATAAATTTTAAGGATTTTCTTCTTCTTACCTTAATCTTAATATTTGCCTATCATCTACGTTTTTACGGACTTGACTGGGACTCGGGTCGTCATATGCACCCCGATGAACGCATGCTCATAATGGTTACTGCCACTATACAATTTCCAAATAACCTTAATCCTGATTTTTTTAATTACGGAAGCTTCCCTATATACACACTCGCTGGGACTGCCCAATTTTTAGATTATTTTTTTAATACAAGTTTAGATAATTACGATGGACTTCTCTACGTAGGGAGATTTATTTCTCTTTTTATTGACCTTTTAATTTTATTATTGATTTTTAAAGTCACTGAGATATTGTTTAAAAATAAAATGACTTCTTTTTTAGCAAGTATTTTTTATGCTCTTACTTTTTTCCCAATACAAAACAGCCATTTTTTTATTGTTGACAATTTTTTGAGTTTGTTTGTTTTACTCCAAGTATATGTAATATTGTTGCTGTTCAAAAACAATCTGAATCATTTGATAGTTGCACTATTTTCAGGAACGATATCTGCTGCAATTATTACCACTAAGGTGACAGGTGTCCTGTTTCTGCCTTTAACATTTCTTTTTATAATTGTTAGTTATGTGATAAAAAATACTTCTTTTTTATCTTGGAAAAACTTGTTTAAAAATAAACTTAAAATCATTATTAAATCGACTCTTGTTCTTTTTGTGTACGCATCTTCACTCCTTGCTTTTTCATTCCTATTCATGCCCTATGCTTTTTTAAACTCAGAGAAATTCATTAACGAAATAACACTACAGCTAAAGATGAATTCTAATCCCTATGTTTTTCCATACACTCTTCAGTATGTAGGGACTATTCCATATTGGTATTACATAAAAAATATCTTTCTCTGGGGAGCCGGCCCTATTTTATCAAGTTTGTTTTTAATTGGCCTCACTTACAACTTTAAACAAATTTTAAAATTCATAAAAGAGAAACAATTTCGTAAAATCTCTCTATCGGTCATTTTTATAACTTTTTACTTGTTGTATTTTCTTGTAATTGGCAGATCCTCAGTCAAGTTTATGCGCTATATGCTACTGCTTTATCCTGTGTTTGCAATTTATGGAGCTTCTGCAGGGATGATGTTATTTGTATTCCTAAAAGACAAATTCACAAAGAGTAAAAATGTTTTTATTAGAAAAATACCCCATTTTTATCTATATATTTTAATATTTTCAGTTTTTATCTGGTGTTTAACTTTTATAAATATATATAGTAAAGAAAATACAAGAATTACTGCTACGAATTGGATTTTTGAAAATATAAAAACCGGAAGTAGAATCGCAGTTGAACATTGGGATGACAGAGTGCCAATAATTGATGATGGTCGCTACACTTTTCAAGAAATGACTTTATACGATATTCCCGATAACGACACAAAATGGAATATTTTAAACGAAAAAATAAAGAATTCAGATTACATTATTCTTGCTTCAAACAGACTCTACGTGCCTTTAATGCGACTTCAAGAGTGTGGTGAATATGGCAGATGTTATCCTTTGACTAAAAAATATTATGAAGATTTATTTTCTGGAAAATTAGGTTTTAAAAAAGTTGCAGAATTTACTTCTTATCCGCATTTAACGATCTTAAACAAACGCTTTGAAATTGTTGACGATTCGGCAGATGAATCCTTTACCGTGTACGATCATCCTAAGATTATGATATTTGAGAGATTAAAATAACCTTTTCACCATCCCCAACACCCCCTGCTTCCAAGGAACTCTATGAGTTACACCACTTTGCCCACTGAAGCTATCAAGATTATCTAAATACCATTTATAATTTCTAAGCAAAGCTTTCTTGTTTGAGTATTTTGGCTTGAAACCAAGTTTTTTCTCTGCTTTCTCTATGGAAACAAATGAATCTTTAGCAGCTGTTTCATAAACCCATGGATACAAAGGAGATATTTTTAATCTATCAAAAATACGCAATAATCCAATTACAACCCACGCTGGTGTACCTATTACCTTTTTACCAAATCCTGCTTTATTAAGCACGGCTTGATAATCCTCCCCCATAGTGGTAAATTCTTTAGCGCCAACATTAAAAACATCGTTTACTGTTTTTTTGGATAAAGTCATACATGCAAAAATCGCGTCACATAGATCTTCAACATCAAGTAGTTGATAGCGATTTTTGCCGTTTCCAATCATTGGAAATCCATGCCCTTCACGGGCCCAATCATAAAGAAGCGCAAATACACCCAACCTCTCAGGTCCAACAAACGATTTAGGACGAATTATAGATACTGTTAAGCCTTTCTTTCTAGCATCAACACATATTTTTTCAGCTGCTATTTTGGCTTCTCCATATGGACCAACTCCAATAAGCTCATCATCTTCGTAAAGAGGATGATGATCAGGTATGCCATATACAGCAGTAGATGATATATGAATCAATCTTTCAGATTTATTAATTAAAGCCCCATCCACAACATTTTTTGTACCATCAATGTCTGTAGAGTAAATGTCTTCTTTGGTATATAAAGGAAGTGCTGCTGCGCAGTGAACGACAATGTCTGAACCTTTCATCGCTTCTTGAAGATTTTTACTGTCACGAATATCTCCGACAATTGCAATAATCTTGTCTTTGCAGTCTTTATAATCAAAAGGCAGAATGTCAAAGGAAGTGATAGAATGCCCTTTTTTTAACAAATAACGGATTAAATTGACACCAAGAAAACCAGAACCACCGGTTATAAATACCTTACTCATGAAATTATTATTTCTTAAATTTTTTATCTCTTATAATCTCTTTTAACTCCTGTAACAAGCGAGAAAAATCATGACCTTCTCTTGAAAACATATGCATTTTTCCCTTAACAGGTATTAAATGTAGCTGAACTTTGTGGAGATGACCATCTTTCTCTTTTTGATAATGAAACTCTGCTCCATTAAGCTCTATTTCACTGTTTGCAAATTTATTAAGATAGTCATAAAAATCATCAAAAACAGGCTTGTGAATTTTTTCCAATGATTTATTTGAAACAATAATGCTTTTTTTATGATTTGCATTAACTAAGATACCTAGCAAATCTTTTGTAGTTATAATACCGGTTGGCTTGTCGTCTTTATCGGTTAATATAACACTGCCAATTTCCCTATTCAACATCCCAGTAATTGCATCTTTAATTAAATCTTGATTAGTCATCTTTAAAACCGCTGGTTTTACAAAATTTTTTATCGGCATGTCTTTAAAATGAGATTTGTTCCCATCGCCTCTACTTTCATACCTCTGAGCCGGAGCAATTAAATTTGGAATTAAATCGTAGTGACTCAACACGCCTTGTAATTTTCCATTTTTGTCTACAACTACTATCTTTGATGTTTTAAACTCTTTAAACAGATTGACTGCTTTGGAAATTGTATCGTTCAGGTCTATTGTGATGACAAGTCCTTTTTGAGTATGTTTCATACTGGAAATGGAGTTTTGACTAATTTTAAGCTTTGATATATAAGTCAACAGTCTTCTGGCTGAAATTATGCCTTCAAATTCATTTTTATCATTAAAAACTGGTAAATAATGAATTTTGGATTCGATCATCGATTTGGCGACTCTATCAATTTCATTCGTCAAATTTAGACTGGGAGGATGAAATAGTGCTTTATGAACTTTTGTATTACCATCGTATGCCGTTGAATGAATCATGGCGTAATAGGGGTTTATAACTCCCATAAATTCACCATGATCATTAAAAACAAACGCCGCATCATGCGAGCTTTTTAAGCTTGCTAATGCTTTTGACAAACTGTCATCAGGTGAAATTTTAACAATCCCTTTTGTTTTGAGATTCTCTTTTAGATATGCCATAAATTAAAATTACTAACTGATAATTGCTTAAAACAACGTTGAACTGCTAAAAGACCACTTTCCGATATGCAAAGTGGGAGAAAGACTTATCATTTCACCCTCAAAACTACCCACTGCATTTAACTTATTTTCAATAGCCAGTACATTGTTTAATGCTTCGGGGATACTTTGATTAAATCTCATATTTTTTACAGGACCAACAACTTCACCGTCTTTTATGAGGAAAGTGCCATCGCGAGTCATGCCTGTAATATTTAAAGTTTTTGGATTTAAAACTCTGACATACCAAAATCGTGTTATCAACAAACCTTTTTTGACATTTTTTATCATCTGTGTTTTTGTTTCGTTTCCTTCTTTAATATACATATGTAGTGGGACTGGACCGATGGTATTAGGCGCTGGCAAAGCATGTCCTGTATTTTGCATACCAAATTTATTGGCATGATAAGAATCATAAGCAATGTTTTTTAAAACTCCGTTTTTTACGATCTCCAACTTCTTTTTTGGAAAACCCTCGTAATCAAATGGCATTGGAAAAACTAGCTCATGAAACGGGTCATCAATTATATTGATATTTGAACCAAAAACCTGCTGATCCATTTTTTTGGAGAAGCAACTAGCACCCTCGTGATAGATTCGTGCGTTTGGTCCATACCATGATAAGAAAGACATTATTTCTGAAACAGCCTGAGGTTCTAATATCACTTCATAGTCATCTGGCGGTAAATCTTTCGGCTTAGTACTTTCCAATGCTTTATAAACTGCAACTTCTCCAACTTCTTGGGGACGAATATCAACTTGATTTTTAGCAACTTGAGACGCAAAGCCACTTGATGTGTCTGCCAATATAACTGTTGACAGATTGACAGATGCTGATTTGTGATATTGAAAAACTCCCAATGAGTTGGCTAACGCAACTTCTGAAATTTCACACGCATAGGCACCTGACGCATTAAGTTGTTTTTTTCTAGCAATCTCTATTATCGATCCGACGCCTTTGCCCATTTTATCAATCGAAAAATTACTTACTCTTTCAGATAACTTCGATGTTTTTTTAGGGACAGGCAAAGTTACAAAATCCGGGTCAGATTGCTGATTTTTGGCTATTTCTATAGCTTTGTTTAGTGTAATGTCAAGAGATTTTTTTTTGATAGATGATGTTTGAGCAACTCCAATTTTTTTACCAATTATCACTCTAATGCTCACAAATAGGTTACGCCATGCCATATTTTGATGTATCTCATTATTGGCAAATCTGGTAAGCGCGTTTTTAGATGAACTATACAATATCTCGATTTGATCAACTGAGCCTTGATGCAGCAGTATTTCAAATATTTTTTTTAGTTTTTTTTCACCAAGCATATTTTTTTCTTAACTTACCACTTTACAACTCCGACTTTTACCTTTTTAAATCTAGCTGGACTTGCACCATGACCGGTATTAATTACTTGACTTGGCTGACCTTTACCACAGTTTGGAGTTCCCCAAACTATCCACTCGGAACGTTTGCAGATAGCGTCACAACTGTTCCAAAACTGAGGAGTAATGCCTTGATAAGTCGGGTTTTTTAGCATTCTGCCTTTTTTGCCGTTTTTAATTTCCCAACCTATCTCTGTTCCAAATTGGAAATTATATCTTTTATCATCAATGCTCCACGATCTGTTTGTTGACATAAAAATACCCTCATGGGTGTCACTAATTAACTCATCTAAAGAATAGCCTTTACCCGTCCCCTCTTCTCCACCTGGTTCTAGATTTATATTTGTCATACGAATCATAGGCAATCTATTCCATGAAGAAGATCTCACTGTCCCATTGCTATTTTTTTGATATTTTGGATTTAATTCTTGAAGTCTTTTAACCGTGTCTCTGGAAGTAATGTAATCTTCAAAGATCCCGTTCTTGACAAGATATGTTTTTTGAGCTGGAACACCTTCGTCATCGTAACCAAAAGTCCCAAGTCCGTGCTGAACAGTGGCATCTGCCACTAAGTTTACTATTGATGATCCATATTGAAAATTATACAGTTTTTCGGGCGTTAAAAAACTGGTCCCAGCGTACGACGCCTCATACCCAAGAACCCTGTCTAGCTCCACAGCATGTCCACAACTTTCATGAATCTGAAGAGCTAGTTGATTACTATCCAAGATAAGATCAAACTCACCTGTCGGGCAAACTTTAGCCGTCAACAAATCAACAGCCTCCTGTCCAACCCTCGGCGCATGTTTTTCAAGCTCTAAATCATGTAATAATTCCAGCCCTTTTGTTTGATTTTGACCTCTAAATGAGTTTGGATAAGATCGATTCTGAAAATCAAGATTGTCTGTCGCTGAGGCTTCGATGCCTGCTCCTGTCCATACAATCTCTTGAGTAATCTTTGATCCTATACTAGAAACAAAATATTTCTTTTCTTTATTGGCATGATAATGGGTTTGAGAAATAGCGATATTTTTATGAACCCGCTGTGCTTTATCGGCTTTCAGTAAAAGATTTAACTTTTGTTCAAGCGGAATTGAAAACGGGTCTATTATATAATCAGATTTATACGACGCTATAACCTTGCTGAGATTGTCTAATTTTATGTCTCGTAATTTATATTTCGAAGAAGTGTCTGCAATGGCAATCGCCAGTTTAATGGTTAGGTCAATTCCCCTACGACTAAAGTCAGAAGAAGCTGCAAAACCCCAAACTCCATCCTTTAAAACCCTGACATTATAGCCTGTGGTCTCTGACGAAGACAAAGCCTCAACTACACCGTCTTTGGTTGAGATATCCTCCTCTTGAAGCTCAACTATTCGGCAATCTGCATATGACACTGACTCTGGAATTAAACTCAAAATTTGCTCTGCAGTCTTGATCATTAACTCCATTATACTCTCTTTTACTTACTTTGAGAAACCAAATATTTTTTTCCGTGACCAACAGATGTGTTTATTGGTCTTTGAGCAATATAATCGGGGAGATCTTTTTCATCCCAAGCACGAGCTTCTAAGATGCCAAGCGAATCAAATGGAGCTCCAACAGTTTCAGTGTTTACTTCTTTTGGATTTCGATTTATCATCGTACAAACAGCAACAACTATACCCCCTGTTTCTTTTACTAATTCAACTACTTTTTTTACTGATCCGCCAGTTGTAGCCAGATCCTCAATTACTAATACTTTTTTATCTTTAATTAACTTATCGTAGCCTCGTGTAAACCCCATTTTTCCTTCGGGCAATTTTTCCGCATAAACCCCAATAATCTCTTTACCCTTTAACCTTGTCAGCTGATACGCTGTCCATGTAGACAGAATTATACCGCCTAAAGCCGGGGCGGCTACAACCTCTATGTCTAAATCCTTATATTTTTCAGCAAAAAGCAAACCCACTTGACTTACCTCCAAAGGATGAGTATAAATTGCATCTTTGTTAACATAAACCTCCCCATGTTTTCCTGAAGTATATACAAAATGATCATCCGTTAATACGGCACCAACTTTTTTCAAGATATCAATAATATCCATAATTTACAAATAACTATTAATCTCATCTCTGATATTTCCAGCTTCTTTTCTGGGATTGTCTGAGTAAATAATGCTACGAGATACTGCAATTAAAATACCCGATTTATTAGAATCAGAAGCGTTTTGAACCGAGAGCTTTAAGTCGCCACCTTGTGCGCCAACTCCAGGAATAAGTATAGGGAGCGTTGGCGCACATTCCCTGATTTTTTTTAAATCGTTCGGGTTAGTTGCCCCTGCCACCAACATACAGTTATTATTTTCATTCCAGGAATACTCAATCTGTTTTGCCAAGTATTCAAACAAATTTGATGAGTCGGACTTATCGACTTTAAGATTTTTTTTACTTACCAATTGCAGATTTTGAAATTCAGCTGATCCGTTATTTGAAGTTTTACATAAAAAAATACAGCCCTTTTCTTTGAGGTTTAGGAAAGGCGTCATGGCTTCTCTGCCTAAATATGGACTTAGAGTTATCGCATCGGCTTTCAAATAACTGAATGCAAATTTGACATACCCTTCGTTTGTACTGTCTATGTCGCCTCTTTTGGCATCTAAAATTACTAATAATTCTGGAAAAGAACTTTTTATATAGTCGACTATTTTTTTTAGCTGCGCAAGACCGTTTGACCCTTCTGCCTCAAAAAAGGCTGAATTTGGTTTAAAACAAGATGCAAATTCACTAGTCTCATCAACAATATATTTGCAAAACTCATAAAGAGGTTCTTCCTGATTTTTAAATTTGGCTGGTATTTTATCAAAAATCGGATCAAGACCGACACATAACATGGAGTTATGTTTTTTTATTGTCAACTGCAACAAATCGTTAAATGGCATAACTATATTTTAAACTGTCTATCCTTGCTTCTCAAGCAAATATTCTTCTATTAATCTATTAGTCTCTCTGGCTATCTCTTTTACCGACAAATCGCTATAAAAAGCCATATGCGGAGTTATTAACACATTTTCAAATTTTAAAAGTGGGTTATTAATATCAAAATTTTTCTCGTTTTCTAAAACATCAAGCCCCACAAATCTAAACTTTTTAATATTTTTAATGAGGGCTTCGGTATTTATAAGATCACCTCTTGCTGTGTTTAATATAATAGATCCTGACTTCATTAACTCTAATTCCTTAGATGTAATTAAGTGATGAGTTTCTGTCGTTGCTGGTGCATGAAGAGACAATATATCAACATTTTTTAAAAGTTCCTCTAATGACACATATCTGAAACCATGATCAATAGCAGCTTCTTCTTTTTTATGAATATCAAAAGCCAAAACTTCCATTTCAAAACCCTTGGCGCGTTTTATCATCTCTAATCCTATGCGACCAGTACCTACTACACCTATCTTTTTACCTTTTAAGGCGTAACTCAAGTGGCCTTCGAAGGTAAAATTGCCAGACTTTATATCTAATTGAGAAGATGCGATGTTGCGACATCCATAAAGCAACATCGCAAAAGCATGTTCTGCAATATTAAAAGCTCCGTAATCAGGAATATTTTGTACAGTCACACCTCTACTAAAACAGTAATCTAGATCAATATGATCCACTCCCACAGTACGAGTAACAAGGAGCTTTAAATCAGGAAATTTTTCAAGCGTTTTTTTATCTGCCTGTGAACCTATCTTTATAGATATGCACTCGGCAAATTTCATATCTTCTGAAAAATCCTGATTAATGGATGTGTGAACTTTCGGACCCGATAAATACTTTGCAATCTCACTATCAACATCAAAGTGAACTATCTGCATACTAAATTTATAAAACTATAATTTTTTTATCTTTCCTGACGACGTAATGTGATATTTTCCAAACTCAGTAACTTTTTTTAACTCATCTTGATTTAAAACAGGTCCCTCTACACACATTCTCCAACCGGTGCTATCAACACAGCATTGACCGCATAGCCCGAAGCCACATTTCATATATCTCTCTAACGACACTTCAAAAGGAATATTTTTTTCATAACATATTTGCGTAGCATTAAACTCCATTATCTCGGGACCCACTATAAACACTTTGCCAAAAATCATCTTTTCAACATATATTTTAAACAATTCTGTATTAAAACCACTATAGCCGTAACTGCCATCATCTGTTGCAGTATGTACTTTAACTCCAATTTCTTTCATCCAATCCATATACAACAACTCTTCTTTTTTATTGGCACCAACAAACAAATAAACCTCTAGATTTATTTTTCTAGCTTCCTGAGCTAAGTATGACAAAGGCGCCATTCCATACCCTCCAGCAATAAGCGCAATTGATCCTTTTTCTGGCAACTTAAAATGTGAACCATAAGGCCCTCTAAAGCCTAAAAGATCTCCAACATCCATCATATGGAGAGCTTTGGTAGTATTTCCAACTGCAGCTACTGAAATTGAAAATCCCTCACCTTCTTTTTTAATTATTCCGAAAGGTTTCTCATCAAACCCTGGCACCCAACACATGACAAACTGACCCGGTTTTCCTGGAAAATCATAATCAAATATGAAAGTTTTGACGCGCTCACTTTCTCTCACTATTTTTTTTATTGGTAGCGCCAAAGGTTTATCTATTTTTTTCATCGGTTTCTTTAATTTTATCTTATTTATTTAGTTGTCAATTTTTATGGACAACTCCCCTGATTTCATTCAAACTTTTATAGCCTTCATTTTCCATAAAAACAATTATCTCATCAGAAATTTTCTTAAAAACATCAATGCCTCTGAAATATACCCCTGATCCGACTCCAATGGCTGCTGCACCCGCCATTATATACTCCAGAGCATCTTCGCCTGTATTTACTCCTCCTGTGCCAATAATTGGAATTTTGACAGCCTTATAAATATTGTAGACTGCCTTTACACCCATCGGTTTTATGACTGGACCTGAAATGCCTCCATATTTGTTTGTCAAAATTGGTCTTTTATGCTTAATGTCAATAAACATCCCAGAGATCGTATTAATGGCAGTAATCGCATCTGCGCCCGCTTCTTCGGCTGATTTAGCAACTTCAACTATATCTGGACTTTCAGCTGATAGCTTAGCTATAATCGGTGTTTTTCCAACGACAGATTTTACAGCTCTTATAACCTCTCCCGTTACTTTAGGTTCCAGCGCAAACATGCGACCAAAATCATCTTCGGTGTTTGGGCAAGATAAATTTACTTCAATCGCTGCCACTCCGGTTTTAGCCATTTTTTCAGCAACGATTTTAAAATTATTTACATTCTCAGCAAACATACTACCAATTACTGGAACAGATAAAGTAGATACCGCCTCTTTCAGTTTTTCTGTGGAATTATCAATTCCCGGATTTGACAGTCCAACAGCATTTTGTATACCACCTTCGAAACTAAAAACTGTGGGATTTTTATGACCCGTTCGCTCATCGGGACCGATGGATTTAAATATAACAGCTCCGGCACCATTCTGAATAACATATTTTAAGGAAGATACACTAACACCCATTATCCCAGAAGCTAAAATTAGAGGATTTTGAAGTTTTTTACCGAGCAAATTTACACTTAAATCTAGCATACCTGATTATACCATGCCTAAAAGAGGGATACTCCTTCTTGAGGGATACTCCTTTCAGAAGGAGTATCCCTCTTTTAGAGCCATGTAACAAACTTATCATAGCTCCACGTATTTATGACGCGCGGCGCGCTTACAAATCCGCGCCGCGCCTGAGACACACCAAATTCCATCAAATCTAACTGTGAGGCTTTGTGAGCGTCTGTATTAATACTAAATAATAAGTTGTATTTATTTGCCTCAAAGATTAAGTCATCTGGCAAATCTAATCTATACGGATATGAATTTATCTCAATGGCCTGATTATTTTTTTTAATTTCTTTAAAAATTCTAAACCAGTCAGCTTTTACGCCATCTCTCTCCCCTATTATCCTACCTACAGGATGTCCAAGAATTTTAACTTTAGGTTGCCTTAATGCTCTAATAATTCTTTCAGTCATCTCCTCCTGAGGCTGATTGAAAGAACTATGAATAGAGGCAATAATGTAATCTAAATATTTTTCCCCCCCTGGGGGAAGGGCTAATTCACCATCTGGTCTAATATCTACTTCAAGACCTATAAAATATGGAAGGCCTAGTGGTTTAATTTTTTGATCAATATACTCTTTTCTGGCTTTTAGAATACTAATAATATCTTTGTTATTTAGACCTGTAATTTTAGGATTATGATCTGAAAAACCTATGTACTTATAGTTTTTATTAATAGCATATAAAATTAGATTTTCGTATGATGATTCCCCTATATCATGCGAAGTTTGAATTTGATACGAAGAATGAATATGTAAATCACTTTTTATATCTTGAAGATTAACCAATTTAGGAAGCTTGTATAATTTTGCTAGCTCAACCTCTCCCCTATCTTCTCTTAGCTCTGGAGGTATGTAGGAAAGCCCTAAAAACTCATACAGC
>JBEIIR010000016.1:0-19238 GCA_040380695.1 Gammaproteobacteria bacterium
AAGAAACCGAATTTACGCAATATCTTTGACCCCCCTTGTCGGCAGGGCCATCAGGAAAAACATGGCCCAAATGAGAACCACATTTAGCACAAGTTATCTCAACACGTTGCATACCATGTGAAAAATCATTGGTATATTTTATAGAATCAGCTGCGGCTGGCCCAAAAAAAGCTGGCCAGCCGCAGCCTGAATCATACTTTGTCTCTGAGGTAAAAAGTTCTGCGCCGCAAACAACGCACTGATACTTTCCGTCTTCAAAATGATGGTCATATTTTCCGGTAAATGGAGCTTCGGTCCCCTTTTCCTGAGTGACACGATAAGTTTCATGTTCAAGAATTTTTTTTAATTCCTCTTTTGATTGAGTAAAATTGGCTGACATATCATGAGTATACATTTTTTTATCATTTTAGGGTCCGACCCTGTTTTGTATTGTTGCAATAATATTTTTAAAAAAAATAAAACAGGGTCGGACCCTGTTTCAAGCAGGATCATAACCTCCTTCAGAAAATGGATTACATTTTAAAATCCTTTTTATCCCCAAACGAAGTCCTTTGTTGGCTCCATATTTATTTATCGCTTCTATCATATAGTTTGAACAAGTGGGCTGATATTTGCAAGATGTTTGCACTAAACCGAGAGTTCTGCTTACACTATCGGTAATTGGAAAAGTTTTTTGATAGATTTTTATAAAATCTACTAAAAGTTTCTTAAACATATTTATATTGTAAAATAGTATTTATGAAAATCTTCATTATTACTCTTTTCCCAGAAATGATAAAAGGCTTTTTTGAGGAAAGTATCCTCAAAAAAGCCCAGGATAAAAAACTGATTGATTTTGAAATAATAAACCTTAGAGAATTTGCTACCGATTCACATAAAACTGTTGATGATCGGCCATACGGTGGAGGAGCAGGTATGGTCATTAGAGCAGATGTAGTGATTTCTTGTCTTAAAGCTATAAAATCTTCTTATTCTTCTACAAAAGATTCAAAAATTATCGTTACGTCAGCAAAAGGCCCCAATTTTACTCAAAAAAAAGCTCAAGACTTGAGCAGGTTGAAAAATTTGGTCATAATTTGCGGTCACTATGAAGGTTTCGATGAGCGGATAATGCCTCATATTGATGAAGAAATTTCAATTGGTGATTTTGTTTTAACCGGCGGCGAGATTCCTGCGTGTGCGATAGCAGATGCCGTCACAAGGCTTATTCCTGGGGTCTTAAAAAAAATAGATGCGACACAATATGAGTCTTTTTTTAGCGTTTCTGTAGATGAGCTTATCGAGGTTTGCGGTGAGGACGAAGTTTTAGGGCTACTTAAAAAGAATAGCATTAAAGAGGTTTCTCTTCTTGAATATCCTCATTACACTAGGCCTGAAAAAATTGACAATGTAGGAATTCCTGAAGTGCTAAAATCAGGCAATCATCACGATATACATTGTTACCGAATACGACAGGCCTACAAAATAACTCGTCTAAAAAGGCCTGACTTATTTAAAGTTTTTCAAGTTTCAAAATAATCTTTATATTGATTTCGGTTGACAATTCTTAGTGTTAGGTGTTAAATTAGATGTTACATAAATATTTTTTTTAACAAATATGTCAGGTTATAAAGTAGTCAAGCACGGTACACATTATTCGCCACATGTTCTTGAAAATGAAGAGACATCCGCCAGATTAAGCCTTTGCGCTTGTGGTTGCACAGGTAATGCTGATGGAACTTGCGATGGCACACATAATAAAAAAAAGGCTTCAGGGTGTGGTTGTGAAAATTTTCAAAAAGAACCTTTAAAAGATAATTCATGATTTCTCTTAAGAATATTTCAAAACATTTCGGACATACTAAAGCAGTACAAAACATATCTTTTGACGCCAAAAAAGGAGAGATAATCGGATTTTTAGGACCAAATGGAGCTGGTAAAACAACTACTATGAGAATGATTTTGGGACTGCTTCATCCTTCGTCTGGTCAAGTAAAGGTAAACGGATTAAACCCTGTTGATAATAGGCTTAAGATTGTCTCAAGTATAGGTTATCTGCCTGAAAATAATCCGCTTTATCTAGATATGAAGGTAAAAGAGTATCTTTCAATGATCGCTGGAGTAAAAAAAGTTACCTCTGAAGAAGAAGTGATATCCATAGTAAAAGATGTTGCGCTGGAGTCTAAATATAATTCTAAAATAGAGGAGCTATCTAGAGGTTATAGGCAAAGAGTGGGTCTTGCCAGCGCACTGTTGTCCGATCCATCGATCCTAATTCTGGATGAGCCAACTTCTGGACTTGATCCGATTGAACAGGACAAAATTAAAACTTTGATCAATAAGATATCAAAAAATAAAATAATTATTTTTTCTACGCATATTCTGTCCGAAGTAGAGGATATTTCAAATAGACTTATTATTATAAATAACGGTGAAATGGTGTTTGATGGGGATAAACCTAAATTAAAGGGTGGTGTTGAAAAATTGTTTAAAAAACTGGTGAAATAAGTATGAAATTTTTATTAAAAAAAGAGCTATCTTTTTATCTTAACAACCCAATTGGTTACATTGTTGTGTTACTTTTCTCAATCTTTGCTAATTTTTTATTTGTGAAAGATATCTTTGTAACAGGCTCTGCATCAATGAGACCTTTTTTTGAGATACTTCCGTGGTTATTGTTAATTTTCATACCAGCACTTACAATGCGGATGATATCTGAAGAGAGAAGAACAAATACTTTAGAAGTTCTGTTAACTCTTCCGATCTCTGAATTAAATATTGTTATATCAAAATATCTTTCAGCTCTTATAATCTGCATTATTGCATTACTTCTTACAACAGCATTGCCAATGTCAATGTATTTTCTAACAGGAGATGTCGGTGGCAAGCTATATCTTCCTGAAATTATAGTTTCTTATCTGGGGAGTATTGCAGTTGCGTCATCTTTTATCTCTATATCTTTATTTTTTTCGGCATTGACCAAAAATCAGATCATAGCCTTCTTAACATCAGTTGTGGTTATATTTTTTCTAGTAATATTCTCAACAGATTTTGCCGGTAACGTACTGCCGACTTTTTTACAAACAGCTTTGAACTATTTGAGTCCGGTCACTCAGTTTGCAAGTTTTATCAGAGGAGTCATTGATGTACGTTCAGTATTTTACTTTCTTAGCTTTACTGCGGTATTTCTAATATTAACAATCATAGATCTTGAGAGACGAGCATAGTTTTTAATTAATATGAAAATAAAAAGTCATTGGATAAAAAAAATCAAATTTGTAGATAAGATTAAAGCGATTCGATTAAATTTGAGAACAATAAATCTATTTCAGAAATTGAGATTGGAGCGATTTACTAAAAGTGCAATAGTTATCTCCACAATAGCAATTTTTCTAGTAGTCAACTTTGTTTTGAGTTTGGTTTCACTGAGGCTTGATTTATCCAAAGATAAGGTCTATACATTGTCAGAGTCGACTAAAAATATAATAAAAAATTTAAAAGACCAGGCAACTATTACTCTATATCGATCAGACAATGTGCCACCAAGAGCTACCCCTGTTGAGAGGGAGATCGTAGATCTTTTAAGAGAGTTTGATAGATCAAGTTCTAATATATCTTTCGAGATAGTCACTTTTAATCCTCAAGAAGATGTAGAAACCGCCAAAAAAGCCTATTCATTAGGTGTTTACCCCCTATCAGTAAGTCAGCAAGAAGCGGGCGAAGTATCCTTATCTGAAATTTATTTTGGAGTTGTTTTAGCCTATAAAGACAAGACTGAACCGATTCTTCAAAGTTTTAATTATTCCGATCTGGAGTATAGCCTTACTGCTGGTATCTATCGACTATCAACAGAGAGTCTTCCGGAGGTAGGTTTGATAGGTTTTGGTAGCGAAGTAGCAACAAGCAGAGACCCATTCTCTAATTTTAGAGGTGCAGCCTCAAGGTTTTATAATGTTATAGATATTACTGATAAAATTCCAGAAACAGTTAAAGCGTTAGTTGTGTACGATGACCACGCTAAAGATTTTACAAATGAAGAGTTAGATTTGCTTGACAACTATTTCTCCAAAGGTAGAACTATCGTGTTTACTGATGGTGTTACTGTTGGAGACCAGGCACTAGAGACAGCAAGTGGCGAGGCCAAGCTCCATGCACTTTTGGAGAAACGGGGAATAAAGGTGGAAAATAATTTAGTCCTTTCATCTCAAGCGGAGATGGTAAATTTAGGCAACTCTGGCTTTAGTGTATTTATACCTTATCCTTTATGGATTAAGACTGATAATTTTGATAATTCTTCTGAATTTTTTAACAGCATTACTAATATGACTTTTCCTTGGGTATCAACTGTTAGAGCATTGAATAAAGAAGGATTTAATGCCAAAGAGTTGGTTTTTTCCACCTCTCAATCTTGGGAGCAAAAAGATAATTTTGCTATTTTTCCACAAGCTATCACAAAGCCTGAAGCAGGGGATTTTAAGGAGTTTTCGGTTGTTGCCGAGTCAAGATCCAAAAACGCCAAACTTACTGTAATCGGATCTTCAAGATTTATAAGCAACCAATATCTGTCACCGGAGTCAAGCAACATCGGTTTTGTGACCAATATATTGAGTGATTATGCATCAGGAGGTGTTTTAAGCGGAATAGCTAGAAGGCAGAACCAGGTATATTCATTGCCGATATTGCCTAAAAGTATCGAAGAAGTTTACAAGTATTTAAATATCCTATTACTGCCTTTAATGTTTGGTTTGTATGGAACAGTAAGGATTGTTAAAAGATCAAGAGAGACATAGAAACAAATGCTATTTGTTTGACAAAAAGAGTATCTTATTTACAGCAAATTTAATACCATCAAACGCTAATTTGTTAAAAGGGATATCTTCTTTCTTAAAAAAAACGCACTCTGAAACATCATCTGCCGGCTTTAAAATACTGTTGGGTGGTAATTTACCGGAGTATATCAGGCATATAACTTTACTTTTAAGATTTTTAAATTCATATTCATCAGCATAAGATAATTCGTATTTGTACTCGGTTAAGATTATCCCTAGTTCTTCTAACACCTCACGAATTAGCGACTCCTCTACAGTTTCTCCTTGATTTAAAAATCCACCTAGTAGATCTAGCCAGCCTTTCTTGGGTTCAAATGACCTGCGCACAAATAGATATTCATCTTTTTCGTTTTGCAACAAAATAGCGTTTGTAGCTTTTGGATTAAGGTAATGGTGCAGATCACAAGCACGACAAACTAAAAGATTGTTATCAATTTTTGAGAAATGGGCTCCACAAGCAGGGCAAAATTTAAACTCAATCTCAGTAATCATAGATTTATAGTATACTTGAGTGTAGTTTTTTAATTAACACTATTTTTAAAAATATGGTTAGAACAAGAATTGCCCCTTCTCCTACTGGAGAAGATATTCATATAGGCAACCTCTACACGGCATATATCAACTGGGTTTTTGCAAAGAAATATGATGGAAAGTTTATTGTTAGAATCGAGGACACGGATAGGTCAAGATTAGTGGCCGGGGCAGAAGATAAAATTCTTTCATCACTTAAGGCGTTTGGCATTGAAGCCGATGAAGATGTTTTAAAAGGGGGGGAATTTGAGCCATACAGACAATCTGAAAGACTTGAGATTTATAAAAAACACGTATTAGAGCTTGTTGATAAGGAGAAGGCTTATTACTGTACCTGCACTCAGGATCGACTGGATTTTATAAGAGCCAAGATGCAGAAAGAAAAAATTCTGCCAAGGTATGATAAACATTGTCTCAGCAAGCAGGAGGAAGTAAAAAAAGAGATTTCTGAAGGTAAAAAATACGTTATCAGACTTAATGTGCCAGTAGATGAAATTGTAGAGTTTGAAGATGTGATTAGAGGTGTCATCTCTATAAATACATCATCTCTGGATGACCAAGTTTTATTAAAGTCTGATGGCTTTCCAACTTACCACCTCGCAGTTGTTATCGATGATCATCTTATGGAGATATCGCATGTTATAAGAGCTGAGGAATGGATTTCGTCAACACCAAAACACATCTTACTATATCAGGCATTTGAGTGGGATCTGCCGATATTTGCACATGTTCCAATTCTAAGAAACCCTGATAAATCAAAGCTCTCTAAAAGAAAGAATCCTGTTTGGGCATCATGGTATTTAGAGGAGGGATTTTTGCCTCAAGCAGTGTTAAATTATCTATCCTTGATGGGGTGGTCACATCCGGAAGAGAAAGACATTTTTGACACAGAAGAGTTTATTAATACATTTACTCTTGAGAGAATATCTCCGGTGGGTCCGGTTTTTGATATAAAAAAGCTCACATGGATGAATGGACAGTATATAATGAGGTTAACTGATGAAGATCTGAAAACAAAAATTTTAGACTTTTTTAAAAACGAAAATTTAGATGAGGAGATTGTTGCAAAATCTACTCCCTTGATTAAAGAAAGAATTAAGACATTAAAAGATTATTTAAACATCGCCAAATTTCTATTTCAAAAACCCACAGAATATGAAATTTCGTTAATGGATAAAAAAAATATAATTGCGCAGATATTGAGGAAAGTTGAAAATATTGATGATTTTTCCGCAAAAAATATCGGTGATTGTCTTCAGCCACTTGCTGTAAAACTTGAAGTTTCAAATAGTGATTTTTTCATGACTCTTAGAGTTGTAATGTCAGGTAAAAAAATCACACCCCCTTTGTCCGAATCTATGGAGATTTTAGGCAAAGACGAGTGTCTTGAGAGATTGAGAGCTGCGATTCTTGATTAAAAAATAGAATCCAATTTTAAGCATTCTTTGTGATCTGTTTCTTTATCTTCATAAGTCTAACAGTATTTTGTAGAGCTAATTCTTCCAGTTTAGATTTAATAAGTTTTATTTTTTGCATCATTTCAGGCAAAATTACATACTCTAAGGCATTTACTCTTTTTCGTGTTTTCTCTATCTCATCAGCCAGTTTTCTTACCCGATATTCTTTCTCAATAAGCTCAATTAACTGAGGAACAACATTAGAGATCTTGTTCACCGCTTCATCTAAGTGGTAGTTGGTTTCCAGTTGACTGTAGTTTATCGTTCCACCTATTGTCTGGCCAGTTAAGTCTTGAACTCTTACACCCATAATGCTCTTAACTTTGCTATCAATTAAAATTCTTGATTCAGTTGTTTTGGCAACCGCTTTGAGGTAGATATCGTTAATATTTGAGGTAGCTAACTTGAATCTCTCCCGAGAGTTTATGTATTCTTTATCAAAGAATGCTCTCATAAGAGCGGCTTCTTTATAAGTCTTCATAAAGATCTGGATTAATGAATCCCTTTTATCCTTGAGAAGCTTGTGACCTCTCTTGGCACTTTTGTATTTATCTTTTAGCTTTAGTAACTCTTGTCTAGTTGCAGCAATATATGATTGGCTCATAGTTTTTTACTTACTTGGTATATTTTCGCATGTACTGTTCAATGTCTTCAGGTTTAACTTTCTTTAGCTCTGATTCCGGCAGAATCGCCAATAGTTTCCAACCGAGCTCCAGGCTGTCAATGATGTCTCTATCCGTCTTAAAGCCTTGATTTATAAATTCATTTTCGAATGCATCAACAAACTTTACAAATTTTTTATCGGCTTCACTTAGGGATGATTCTCCTAGAATTTTCATTAATCCTTTTACTTCTTTTCCTCTTGCATAAGCAGCAAAAAGTTGATTGGCGACACCAGAGTGATCTTTTCTTGTTTTGCCTTCACCGATAGCTTTTGACATCAATCTTGAGAGTGATGGTAGCACATCTATTGGCGGAGAGATGGATCTTCTGTGAAGCTCTGCACTCATTACAATCTGTCCCTCAGTAATATATCCGGTTAAGTCGGGTATTGGATGTGTTTTATCGCCTTCAGGCATGGTAAGTATGGGAAGTTGAGTTATTGAACCTTTGGAGCCGTTGACTCTGCCAGCTCTTTCATATAAAGAGGCAAGATCGGTGTACATGTAACCAGGATAACTTCTTCGGCCAGGAATCTCTTTTCGTGCCGCAGAGACTTCTCTTAAGGCGTTACAATAATTTGTGATATCGGTCATGACTACTAAGATATTTTTTCCTTTTTCGTAAGCTAAATACTCTGCAGTTGATAGTACCAATCTTGGCAGGACTATTCTTTCAATCACAGGGTCGCTAGCTAGGTTTAAAAACATTACAGTTCTCGAGAGAGCTCCGTATTTAGTAAATTCGTTTATGAAATATTGCGACTCTTCAAAGGTGATTCCAATTGCACCAAACACAATCGCAAAATCAGGGTCAATCTCTCCTTCACGCTTTATTTTTACTTGTTTTACAATCTGAGCTGCTAGCTCTGCATGAGGTAAGCCAGCAATTGAAAAAATAGGTATTTTTTGGCCTTGAACTACTGTATTCATGACATCTATGGAAGAGATACCGGTTTGAACGAAATCATCGGGATACTCCCTCATAAATGGATTAATAGGTGCGCCATTTATGTCAACAGATTTTTCTTCAACTACAGGTACGCCACCGTCGTTTACATCTCCGAAACCAGTAAAAATTCTGCCTAGCATTGATTCTGAAACACCAAACTTGTACGGTGTTCCAAAGAATCTAACCTTTGTGTTCTCAAGGTCCATACCTTCTGTAGCTCCAAATACCTGAACTACAGCTGAGTTTTTTCTTGCTTCCAGAACTTTTCCCATTTTTCTATCTCCTTTTGCTGTCTTAATCTCAACCAGATCATCAAACATCGCTCCTTCTATGCCATCAACTACCAATAGTGGTCCAACTAGTTCTGTTGCTGTTTTGTGCCATTTGTACATAACTGTAAAATAAATTAATTATCTAATTCGGAAGTTTCTCCGAGAAAATTTATACTTTTATTTATATCCTCATGCGACTCCAAGGATATATTCTTAGCTTCAAATCTATTAAGTTCTTTCTTAATCTGAGACATAATTTGTTCAAAGTATGCCTTTGTCTCAGTTTTCTCAGTCTTCATAACAACGATCTGTTTCTTAACAGGCACTAAAAACATCTCATTTATATCGGTATCCGGGGGCAGTATTTCAACAATTTGTGTAGCCTGATCGTGAAAATAGAGAATAGTTTTAAGCATACCGTACTGCTTATCTATAGACGAGAATGTATCAACTTTATCAAACGCAATTTGTTGTAAATAATCCTCTCTTAAGGATTTGGCCGTATCAAGAAGTACTTTATCAGTATTTGATAAAGAATCCATGCCGACAATCCTAATTATCTCTAATAGGTCGGCCTCTTTTTGTAATATCTCTAGGGCTTTTGCTCTCAACTCTGGAAATTCTGGATCAACGATTTTTGAATAAAACTTATTAGCTGTTTCGTCATATAAAGAATAGCTTTGCAACCAGTTTACCGAGGGATAATGTCGAGCATATGCAAGACTTGCATCAAGAGCCCAGAATACCTTTACTACAGAGAGAGTTGATTGCGATACTGGTTCAGAGAGATCTCCTCCCGGAGGGGAAACGGCTCCAATAACTGAGATGCTGCCAATTCTTTCTTCTTCTTTAGACTGCAAACACTCTACTAGTCCAGCACGCTCATAAAATTCTGCAATTCTTGATGTCAGATAAGCAGGGTATCCTTCTTCGCCCGGCATCTCTTCAAGTCTGCCAGACATCTCTCTTAGGGCTTCAGCCCATCGAGATGTTGAATCGGCCATAAGTGCCACATCGTAACCCATATCTCTGTAAAATTCGGCGATTGTTATTCCGGTATAGATCGATGCCTCTCTTGCTGCGATTGGCATGTTGGAAGTATTTGCAATAAGCACAGTTCGATCCATAAGCGGCTTGCCACTTTTTGGATCTGTTAACTCAGGAAACTCTTTTAGAACATCGGTCATTTCGTTACCACGCTCACCGCAACCGATATATACTATTATTTGTGCATTACACCATTTGGCAATTTGTTGTTGAGATACGCTTTTACCTGATCCAAACGGTCCTGGAATAGCTGCTATGCCACCTTTTGTCAGCGGAAAAAATGTATCAAAAACTCTTTGACCGGTGATAAGTATTTCTTTCGGCAGGAGTTTGTTTTTAACTGGTCGCCTTCTTCGTATTGGAAATTTTGCAATCATTGTTACCGTGTGTTTTTTACCTTCTGAATCCTCAATGGTTACTATCTCTTGATCAACCGTGAAATTACCTGATTTAATCTCAATTATTCTTCCCGAAATACCTACTGGTACTAATATTTTTTGAGTAATAATAGAAGTTTCTTCAACAGTTCCCAGTATGTCTCCAGCTGATACCTCCTCATTTAATTTTGCGGTTGGTTTGAATTCCCACTTTTTATCTCTATCAAGTGAGTTTGCAGAGATACCCCTTTCAATAAATATGCCACTTTTTTTAGCTATAACCGAGAGTGGTCTTTGTATGCCGTCAAATATTCCCTGTAATAACCCAGGTCCTAGCTCTACTGATAGTGGCATGCCAGTTGAAACAACAGGTTCACCAATTTGAAGTCCACTGGTTTCTTCATAAACCTGTATCCAGGATTTATTTCCTCTTACTTCTATGATTTCTCCAATCAGCTTGCTATTTCCGACATGCACAACATCATATAATTTAGAATCAGCTATGTTTTCTCCAACAACTAATGGTCCTGATATTGAGTTTATACTTCCGTATTTTTTGTCCATATGTAAATTTTATAAATTAATGAATTGCTAAAGACATGCCTATTGCCTTTTCTGACAATCTCTGTAACTCTTTGTATCCTATTTTTTCATCGTTGCTTTGGTCAAGAAGCATAATCCATGGTATCTCAAGATCATTTAACAATCTAACTATCTGAGTCCCTTTTTCGTAAACTGATTCTCCAATCAATGCCGCCTTATAATCCATTGAATGGGCTTTTATATCATTAAATGTCTCACGAATTTTTTGTGGATCAAAAACTAAACCTTTTGCCCCTGCCATCTCCCAAATTAAGACTGATCGCTCCTCGGCAATTACTAGTAAGTTTTTTTTATTAGTGTTTTCCATTATGAAACATTGTAATTTACAAGTATTGAATCTCTTTCTGAAGGCGAAACAGAAGCGACAACTCTAGCATTGTAAAATAAATAGCTAAATGTAACAAAACATTGAAGCGCAATTAGCTCTTCACTTATATCTGTGGTGGCTTTATTGACAAATCGGCATTCCATCTCGGAGAGCTTTTTAAATTTTTCAGTTTTATCAATATTTTTTTCAGCTTTTATGTTTATTCCATAAAATGACCTTAATTTAGAATCTTCCTCAAATCTAATTTTCAATATATTGATATATTTTTTATAATTACTTTTTCCCATTGAGACAGATTTTTCTAGTATTTTTAGCTGAATATTATCAATATCCTTTTCAAGGTCAGCTATTTTTAAAAACTTGTTGTTTTTTTCGGATATATATTCTTCAAGTAATTTGCCAAGTGCTTTAAAATCGGCAGTTTCCGATTTTAAAGCACTTGAAACTTCAGATAACTTTTTATTCGTGATTACCGCCTCTCTCAAAATCAATCTTATCTTCGGCATTTTTAGCTTTAAGTTGATAAGTGTTGAAAAAAACCTATCACCGCTGACTGCAGTTTTAAATTTTTCAATAAACTGGTCTTCTAGCTTTTTAATTGCTAAAAAAGGAGTGCTTTTGTAGCTTTCTTCAAGTTTAAAATAGCCTTGATCTTCCAGTGTGGATAAAATATCAAGCACATTGCTACTACTTTTCAGCTTATAAAAAATCTGAAAACTTGGCAGTTTTCTATAAAGGGAATATAATACTCCAACGCTTATCATACAACTTTGAGTGATTTTAATTGAGAAAATAATTGACTTTTAAACTCTTTTAGTTTGGTTTCTGAGAAAGATGCAATTGTGCAATCTATCTCTAATTTTTCATTAGAGTAAATAAATCCCTCAGAGATATCCCTATCTTCTTTATAAGTCAGATCGCTACGTTGTCTTTTTACTGTAGCAAGCTCCTGTTTCATAATGCCTTCAGGATTAAATAAGATTACACCTTTTTCGTTTGGTAGATTTTTAACTGCACTTAAAACATATAGATGAGAATGTTGTTTTAAGAACGATTTTATTACCTCGCGCCAGATATTTTCAATTATTAAAAACGCTTTTATTTCTTGTTCCTGTCTGCTTAAGTAAGCTGATTTAGCATTCTTAATCTGAGTTTTCTGAATCTCTAAAGACCTCTTTTTTCTTTGTAGCTCTTTCTCCAGATGTTCAAGCTCCGCGCTTAGAGGTGCCAGAACAGAATCTACATCTTGCTGAAGAATTTTTTTGTACTCTTCTACGGCAATTTTCTTGAGCTCCTTGAGATGGGCATCAATTTTTTTCATGATTTTTCTTAAACGTTACTAATGATTATTATTGAAAGAAGTAGTCCGAATACAGCCATACTTTCAAGCAAAACTCCAAGAATAACTGACTTTCCAGCGTCTCCAGTATTTGCGGCAATAATTCTTAGACCAGATTGTAAAACCTTTCCTTGAAAAGCACCAGAAAATAAACCTAATAACCCAACAGGTATACCTGACAACATCAGCATCATACCTTCAGAAGTTGTTACGGAAGCGGCGCCTCCGATAATTCCAGCTTGTTGCAAGATTAAGATTGATGCAAGAAATCCATAAATGCCCTGTGAACTTGGTAGGGCAGAGGTAAGTAAAACTGAACCGAAAGATTCAGGTTTTTCTGAAACCAAACCGGCACCGCCACCTGCAATATAATAAGTCCCTATAAGTGATCCAACACCTGCGAGACTGCTAATGCCAGCCCCTATTAAAGCCAATGATGTTCCGTCTAACATAGATTTATTTTTTAAAATTTGTAATAATAATCGGAAAATTACGCAAGTAAAGAGCTGAAATTTTTTCATTTAGCTCAAAAAAGTTTGACTTAAGGCTTTTAGGTTCATGTTCTTTGCCCTGTCCTGTAAAGAATCGAGGGAAGAACTCTACAAGTTGCAACCTTAAGACGTTTATAAATGATCCAAGGATATTTAGAGCAATGTTTACGGTGTGACCTAAGACTAAAACTATAACCATCACAATTATCCCAAGAATCGAATCTGTTCCTCCAAATAAATCAGCTAATAAATTTATAACTCCAGCAACAACCCCGGTAGCAAGTCCCATTGCCAAGAGACGAGCATATGATAGAGAGTTAGATAAAATACCGGTGATGTTAAAGAGTGAACCTAGTCCCATTATAGGAATCAAAAAAATTGGCCTGGACTTTATCCCTTGACCAATTGAAAACGCTACCAACGAAAAATAGACAAAATATTGGGCAAGATTAATTACCTCTAAAGATTGGCCTATTATCTGGACATATATTCTTAGCGCAACAGAGCCCAAGAGCAGCAACCATGTTCCGGGATTCGCCATGGCATTTAAATAATCTTTATTCTTTATGCTTACGGCAATCTCAAGCAAAATTGCAATTATTTGATGAATAAAACCCACAATAATTGAACCAATAAGCACCATAATCAAAGATTTTTGAAGGTCTAGTAGTTTCCATGACCTTAATATTTCACCAAAAGTGCCTGGAACGATATCTAAATTTACTCCAAACCAGCTACCAGTTATTGCACCAAAGAAAATAGTAGAAACGCTTAGCATAGCAAGAAGAACCATGAAACCTCTCATGCTTTTATCTAAGTTCATTTTGTATAGAGCCCACAGTGCGATAAATAACATAATAAAACCATATCCACCATCTCCTAATGCGAAACCAAAAAAAAGTACAAAAAACGGTGAGAAAAATGGTGTTGGGTCAATCTCATTTTGTGAGGGGACTCCCATGAGTTTAGTTATCATTTCAAATGGTTTTATAAAGTAGTTATTTTTCATAACGGTTCTTACTTTGTGATTACTGGATTTAACTTCCTTTAGCAGATCAACTTCTACGCTTGTATCCTTAAAAAGGTTGTTAAGTTCTTGTTTGTACTCCGGGTCTATAAATCCATAGATTTCGTATGTATTTTGTTTGCTATCTATTTTGAGAAGATCTATTTTTTGAGCTTCATCAACAGTAAGGTTACCTGTGTAATACGATATATATTGATAGAGGTCTGAAGATTGATGTTCAAACTCAATAATTGATATAACACAGAAAATTATCTCTTTATTTTTTGTAAAGAAAGCATCAGCTTTTTGGTTGGCGAGTTCCTCAATTGATTTAAGATCTGCTAATCTGGACGTAATCTTTGAATATAGCTGGGACGGGGAGTATCCCTTTAAAGAATCCTCAATTTTTATTTCATTTGCTTTAAAATCAGATAGATTTATTTTTTTATCTATGGTTGTTTCATCTTTAATTGAGGTCAATAAATACAAGCTTTCTATCTTTGAACTCCAAACATTCTGCCAGTAAATTCCATCCGCCTCATTAGCGGCTGTTTCAAAAGTCAAAATTGATGCTTTTGATATGCTGACAAGCTTGACATCAAGAAGTGTAAGATCTGAAAAAATAGTTTGTTTTATCTCTTTGATTTTTTCTAACAGAATAAGTATATCTTTAGTTTTTTCTTGGTAGCTAAGAGACAGTTCTGTTGCCTTATTGGATTTTAAGATCAATTCTTTAAGCTCATCAAGTTTTGAAATGTTTGTTTTATAATCTTCAAAAATATTTTTAAAAATTTTCTCTACAGTAGAAACCGAAATTTTGTTTTTAAAATCAGTTTTTTTATTGACATAATTCAAAACTTCTTCATATTGAGTTTTTAGCTTAACTATCTTCTCTTTAACATCATTTTTAGTCGAGAAAACTGGTAGAGTAGGCTCAACAGGTTCAAATTTGCCCCAAGTCGCTAACTCTCTAAGAACTTTGTCGGTATCTTTTTTCTTGAAAGAGATGTTGTAATATAAGCATGAAACTACGCTCATTGTAATGATTTTGCTAAAATATTAACCGTGTTTAAAACTATGTTATTTTGAATTTTATGGTCTATCTCAATCTTCACACTTTTTAAATCTATTTTTGCAGTTTTTTCGCTATCCTGCGATTCTCCAAGACTTTGTTCTACTTCTTGAATTTGAATCTTTAACTTTTTTATCTCTGATTCAAGATGTTTCTGTTTTGAGCCGGAATCTTCCTCGATCTGGGCTTTTATTATTTGTTTTTCTTTTATAAGATCTTCCTCATATTGGAAAAGATCATCAGTTTGATTTTTATTTTGTGAATTCATATGTGGGTAATATACACAGATATTAATCATTGTTCAATATGTAACAGAAGCATATCAAAACTCCGTTTTTTGCAGAGAAATGAGTATTTTTTTATCTTTTTTTAATTTTTTAATTTCATATTCTCTCTTCATTGCATCGCTTTTTGTTTCAAATTTTTCAGTATAAAGCAAACTAACAGGTCTTTTACTTCTAGTATATTTTGCACCACCTTTTATCTGACCATTATGTTGTTTGAATCTTCTTTCCAAGTTATTAGTTATACCCGTGTACAAAGACATATCGTTGCATAATAAAATATAGACAATATATGGGCTGTTGGTTATCGTTGTCATGTAAGATTATTGAAATTTTTTTTTAAGTTATAATTTCATTATAAATGGCATTACAGAAAATAAACTTGTATAAACCAGAAAAATATAAGGTGGTTGTCGGCTCAGAAAATTCATCAGTCGCTCTTTGTACTTGCTGGAATGATCCTTTTAAGTTGACGCAGGATTTTCCCGAGATTATAAAAAATTTTGCGATAGTTGGATCGCTGTACAGTCGAGAAGGGGTATCTGTTCTTATACGAAATTTGGCGCTAAATCCGTTTATAAAAACAGTTGTAGTTTGGGGTCCGGGGAAATTGTCCCAGACTGCTATCGGTAGTCGGGGCAGAAATATCCTTAGAAACCTGTGGAACAACGGCCAAGAATTTAATGTTGAGTTCATGGGCGAACTGCAGAAAGAGATTGATGGGGTAACCTTGGCAAAGATAATGAGAAATATTTTCGTAGTTGATATGTCAGACCAAAATATAGATGTTGCTGTTGGTTTTGCAAAAGAAAAAAATGAGGAAAAAATATCGGAATATATGGAGCCTGTCGAGTTTCCTGAACCTGTAAGAAAAGAAGGATCTCCTATGCCTTCAGAATTATCAAACTTCTCAGTTAGGGGTAGAAATATCCTTGAAGCATGGACAAAGGCTCTTGATAGAGTATACAGATATGGTTATGAAAAAAACACTCAGGCAGGAATAAGGCAAAAAGAGCTAATAGCCGTTTCTTGGACAATAGAAACTCCAGACACCGAGGTTTTGAGTAAATTTGAGGCGCCTGTAAAACTCAAAGAGAGGGTTGGTATCGAGACAAAAGTACTAGAGCAGTATTCCAGTATATTTCTTGATAAAGAAAAGTCAACTGATGTCTCGTATACATACGGCAATAGATTAAGAGATTATAAAGGTCAGATAGACCAGATAGACAATATTATAGATAAAATAAATGCTGAAAAAATTACGAGGCGTGCGTTTGCAATGACATTCGATCCAATTGAAGATAAAGATAATAGCTCACCTCCTTGCTTAATCAGCATTCAAGTATTAGTAGGTGGAGATGATAAATTACATATGATTTCTTACTTCAGGTCCCACGATCTTTTTAAAGCTGCTTTACCTAATGCTTACGGTTTAGTAAATGTTCATAAATACATATCATCCAGAACAGGTCTTAAACCGGCAACACTGACAATACACTCAACCTCTGCTCACATATATGAAGACGATTGGGAGGATGCAAACCATTTTTTAACCTGTGCTTATTGGGAGAGAATAAAGCTATATTTTGATGAGCACGAAGACATTGATCCAAGAGGAACAGTGCGAATCGGCATAGTAGATAGAAAAATAAGTGCCGCCCTCATAGATTCGGGCGGCACTGTTTTTTATGAAGCTCAAGGGCAAACCGCAAGAGAGGTTGGTTTGCGGTTTGCCCGTTTAGCTCTACTTTTAAGAAACGAACATTTTATTGATTTAACAATAGAGCTTACTAAAGCGGAGCTGGCATTAAAACTTGGAAAGGATTACGAGCAGGACAAGCCTTTGTTTATTGATAAGATATTTATAAAATAACTTTTTTTAAAATAAATTTTATGTCCGAAATTTTTTAAACTCGGTTAACCCTTAAATTAAATGAAAAAAATAATTCTTATATTGATTGGAGTGGCGATTTTATTAGCTCTTATCACTTTTTTGGCTCAAAGAACCAATTTTTTTCAAAATATTTTTGGTAGTTTTCCTGTTTTTCAATAATTTATACAGTTTCACTGTAGATAAGCTTCTTGCCAATGAGGATCTCTTTCAACTGTTAAATCTAAAAAAACTTTTTTATTGGTTGATAGAGCAATCTCTTTTCTAGCATAGCTACCTATTTCTTTAATTTTTCTAGCATTTTGACCTATAAGCATTCTTTTGTGTCTTTCGTTGGTGGTTAGAATTCTGGCTTTGATATATAAAATTTCATTTTTTTTCTCCTGAATTTTATCGACAAGTGCAGTTGTAGAGTATGGTATCTCCTCGCCCATCATAAGAAAGACCTTCTCTCTTATGAGTTCAGCAATAAAAGTTTTGCTATCCATATTTAGTAGCGGATACACTTTATTTTCTGGAATAGTTGATTCTTCACTTTTTTCTTTAAGATGGTTAAATATCATGTTTAAAAGTGGCTTCAGATTATGACCTTTTAAGGCTGAAATCTGAATATTTTCTTTGAATTCATCCAGTAAAAATGTGTATTGAGGAAGGTATTTTGTATTAAGATCGGCTTTATTTAAAACTAGAATAACCGGAACATTTATCTTTCTGGCTAAACCCAAAACTCTTGCTTCTTCAAAATCCCGTCTTCTTGATGGGTCAACAAAATATAAAACAACATCAGCTTCTTTATTTAACGATTGAAGTGTTTGTCGGTTAACATGCTTTGACATCTCATCTTTAGCTTTGTCAAATATGCCTGGAGTATCGGTAAAAATTATGTTACCTCTATTATCTGTAAACAATCCTTGAACAGGCATTCTTGTAGTTTGTGGTTTCGGAGAAGTTATAGCTACCTTTTGGCCTACTACGGTGTTTACAAATGTAGATTTGCCGACATTTGGTCTTCCCAATAATAAAACTACGCCTTCTTTCATAGTTGTTATTATATCATAATTAGCATGGTGGATTTTAGAAATATCCTAGAGTATTGTAAAAAGTATTGCTTTGGCTCGAGATTAAAAAAACAATTTTAAAATGAAGTTATAAATCTTAAAAAAAAGTCATATTATCGTACAACGCAGTTAAGAAAAATATGAGAGCTTTAAAATCTATACGGCATCTTTAGTCAGGAAATTATTTGTATACAAAAAAAAGTAAGCAGAGAGTCTGCGGCAGAGGGGTTATAAAGCAAAAGAAGGACTTAGTTATTCTTTTAGGAGCCATTCTTGTAAAAAGAATTTACTGAGAAAGTAAAGAACAAAATTTTACGCTTAAGCAACAATGAAATGTCTGCGTTAGGGGTAATGTTTCGTGTGGTATATATTGAGGTTGTAAAATATAATCGATCTAAAATAGCAGGTACATATAGAGATAAATTTGTTAAAATATACTACAAAAAGTCTTGAAAATAGTATTTTATAAATAATGATCAATTTGTTATCAATAGCTTATTGAGAGTAAGTGTTTTAAAAAAGTAGTTTTCTAAATCGAAAGATGCAAGTTTAGATTCATGGCATCTTGAAGTATTGCGGGATCGTCTAACGGCAGGACAATGGACTTTGGATCCATTTATTTTGGTTCGAATCCAAATCCCGCAGCCATTAACTATTATTGGTGGCCGTAGCTCAGTTGGTAGAGCGCTAGCCTGTGGAGCTAGTTGTCGCGGGTTCGATCCCCGTCGGTCACCCCAAAAAAACGTATATTTTCAGATTGTTAATCCACTGCTTCAATGGTCATCTCTGGAGAAATCTCTGCAGATAAATCTGCGTTGCTAGCATCTTTAAAGATT
Organism: Gammaproteobacteria bacterium; assembly: GCA_040380695.1. Classification (GTDB taxonomy): domain Bacteria; phylum Patescibacteriota; class Microgenomatia; order UBA1406; family GWC2-37-13; genus UBA1450. The sequence goes on from JBEIIR010000016.1 coordinate 19,012, forward strand.
GGGTAAGACATCGGCTGTATGCTCGGCTGCATTATCGGCTCCATTTTATATCCATATTTGTTAAGCGGAATTAAGCTAAAAATTATTATGGTCATAAACGTCATTATAAGAAGCCAAGCTGTAAAGATAATCCAGAATACTATGAGATGCTTAATACCTCTTTTAAATAATACGTACCCAAGCGGTCCAAAATAAAGTAGAGACACCGCCATCGTGGCTTTAATATT
>JBEIIR010000017.1:0-17234 GCA_040380695.1 Gammaproteobacteria bacterium
GAACCTATCTTGGCAGCGACTGTGGTTATGATAGACACTTTTCTATGATTTTCCGCTAAAATGTGAGCAATTAGAGAGGATGTTGTAGTTTTTCCATCTGTTCCGGTCACGCCGATTACCTTAATCTTTGAGCTAGGATATATGTAGTATAAAACCGCAAGACAGGCGGTTAGTAGATGATAAATTTTTTTGAATTTTTGCCACATATGCTCTTAATTATACCTGAATTTGGCTATTCTGGGGAAATGTTTAGATAGAGAAGAATGTCACGGGAGATATCAAAAAACAATGGGGCAGCCGTTTCTGACCCCCAGCTTGACACTTCAGGTTGACGTATGACCACAAGCATCAAAAACTCTGGATTATCAGCAGGAGCAAACCCGATAAAAGATGCAATAGTCTTTGTAGCGTCATATTTTCCCGAAACTGCAATCTGCGCTGTGCCTGTTTTACCGCCAAAGCTAAACCCTTCTGGAATTTTCCATTTAGCTTCCGCATTTTCAACGGTAGACTTCAATACTTTTTTCATAATTTCAGAAGTTTCTTTACTAATTGTCCTGCCTAAAACCCGAGGTTCTCTTTTTTTAGACCCCTTCGAATCTATTACCTCATCAACAATATAGGGCTGCATGAGATACCCGCCATTTATAAGGCTTGAGAAAGCAGATATTAACTGCATGCCCGTAACAGATATACCCTGTCCAAATGTGACAGTTGCAGCGTCTATGGCATACCACTTATCAAGTGTCTTTACGGTACCTCTTACTTCACCCTGTAAATCCACTCCAGTTAAGTTTCCAAATTGATACCGGTCATTGATGTATTGACTTAACTTTTCTTTACCAAGTTTCTGACCTATATCCACCATACCTACATTAGACGACTTTTCAATAACTCTCCCATAAGTTATCTCGCCATCATATTTATCGTTCCAGTTAGAGACAATATAATCTCCAATTTTTATCGGTCCTGCTTCGTTATAGGGATCATCGGCCTTTATTACTTTGTCCTCAATTGCTGCGGCAAGCACTAATGGTTTAAAAGTCGAGCCCGGCTCATACGAGCTTGATATCAGCCAGTTACTATAATATTCGGTTGGAAATGTAAAATAGCTTTCTGGATCAAAATCAGGAACACAGCTTAGAGCCAGTATGGCCATTGTGTTTGGCTGAACGGCAATTACACATCCTGCCTCAGCTTTTAATCTAGAAACGGCACCGACTAGCTTCTCTTTTACAATTAACTGAATCGACTTATCTATAGTTAATTTAAAATCTCGACCATCTTCAGCACCAAGGTGCTCCTGAGTTCCTACTAATATTGGCCTACCCATGAGATCTCGTTCTGATTTTACAATTCCGGGTAAACCAGCAAGATCTTTATTATAAAAACCTTCAATTCCAAAATATCCAATTGAGTCGCCAACGTCATTTTTACCTAAAAAGCCCACTAAGTGAGCTGCCAAGGAAGCTTCGGGATAAAATCGATACTGTTTTTCATCGAAACCTAGAGAAGGTATCTGCAGCGCTTCAATCTGTCTTTTTAGCTCCTCTGAAATACCACTTTTAATTGCTACCCAATCTTTCTCCATATTTAATCTAGAAGAAATTGTAGCTTCTCCTATTTTTAAAACCTCATCAATAGAATTTACGACGTATTCTTTATTGGAGATTGTTTTTGGTTGTGCAAATAACAGATACTTGGTCTGATTAACAGCAAGTGGCAGATTATTTCTATCAAAAATTCTTCCTCTTTTTGGCTCAATTTTCTTAGTTTTTGTGTAATCTGCTGTGTAAAAATCTGGAGAGAGTATCTGTAGATAGAATAAACGTATTATTATTACAAATAGAATCAGTAAAAAGAAAGAGAAAATAAGCTTGAGACGATTCATAAAGCTTATTTTAAGGCATATTTCTTAGAAGTGCCGTAAATTGGTGCGTTAAATTTGCCAAAGTTTAGCTCTGCAGCGATTGACGCAGATTGAGTATGGGATTGAATTTTATATATTTCGGATTCAAACCTGTCGTTCTCCTTCTCCAGTTTTGAGATCTTGTTTTCAAAAGTATGAATCTCGTTACTTAAATTCACACCTCTAAGGAATAAATAAATGTTTGATGAAATAAGAATCAGTATTATCAATGCAGACGCAATTTTAAGAAATTTATACATTTTTTTTAAGTACTCTAAGCGTCGCAGAACGCTCAAATGATAACAATTTGCGCTTTTTAGCCACATTTATTCGTTCATTTTTTGACACATCCTTTAGGCTGTTAAATATTTGTTTTACCACTCTATCTTCCACTGAATGGAATGTTATAACAACCATAACGCCATCTTTTTCTAGCAATTCGAAAGCATCGTTTAATGCTACCTTCAGATTAGATATTTCGTTATTAACAATCATTCTTAAAGCTTGAAAAATTCTTGCAAGAGTCTTTTTAGAGTTATCCTTACCGAGTCCGGTTACTTTGTCTACTACCTCTTGTAAATCAGCCACTGTCCAGGGAGTATCCCTCTTTTGGCGCTTCCTAACTATCTCCTCTGCAATTTTTTTAGAATATATATCTTCGGAATACTTAGAAAGCTGACTGATTAAATCTGCTTCGGGTAGCTCATTTAAAATCTGTGATGCTGTCAACCCTTCATGAGATAATCTCATATCCAAAATTTCGTTATCATTTCTGTAGGATAAACCTATTCCGCCATATTTAATCTGATCCATTGATAAACCCAGATCAAAGATTATACCGTCAATCTTGCCCCAGCCGTGCTTTTTTACAATTGCTTTAATTTGACTGAAGTTTCCGTTATACACCTTAAAATCTTTTGCTTTATTTACCTGATTTAAATCTTGATCTATGCCGATAACCTCTCCTCCTAAAGACGCTATTAAGCCTGAATGACCTCCCTGCCCATATGTTGCATCGACATATTTTTTACCTTGCATGATATTAAGAGCTCTTACGGCTTCATCTAAAAAAACTGATCTATGCATAATTATTCGTTAATTTCCTCCATATATTTCTCCCACTTGGTTTTTTGCCAGATCTCGAAGTGATCGCCAACCCCAACTATCAGCACATTGTTCTTAATCTCGGCAAAACTTTGCAAATTTTTTGGTAGAAGTATTCTGCCTTGTTCATCAAGTTCGAGCTGGGTAGCGGACGAAAACAGTTTGCGTCTTTTATCAATATGCTCTTTATCAAGTAAAGACACATTCAAAAGTTCTCTAGCTCTTTTCTCCCAATCTAGCCTATCATATCCTGATAAACAACTTCCAAAACCTTTTGTGATTATCACCTGTTTCTCGTTCAAAATCTCTCTTATCTTTTTCGGAAGTGCGATACGGCTTCCTGACGTAACTGATACTTCATATTCACCAAAAAACACCATATTAAACCATTATTCACCTTTTTTAGTTAAAAGTCAAGAAGAATTTACAGGGTCCGACCCTGTATAATTTCTTTTATGAATAAGTTAATCTCCAAAACTACGAAAGCCATCTTCTCATTCCAATCAAACATAATCACTTCAACACTTATTCTTTCAGGAATGATTCTTCTTTCAAGAATTGCAGGATTTATCCGATATCGCATACTTGCTGGTTTTTTCACCAAAGAAGAGCTAGATATATACTTTGCAGCTTTTAGAATTCCTGATCTTGTGTTTGAAATTCTTATAAATGGGGCACTTAGCACTACATTTATCCCTTTTTTTGTAGAGTACCAACGACGTGGTAAGGAACAAAATTCCATCATCTCCTCAGTTATAAATGCCACAATCCTCTGTCTTTTTTTACTAATCTTATTACTGATAATCTTTATGCCAACAATTATGAGGCTTCTCACCCCTGGATTTCCTGAAGCAACACAACCCCAACTAGTACTTTATGCAAGATTATTACTTATTGGCCAACTACCGTTTTTAGTTCTTGGTAACTTCCTATCAGGTATCAGTCAAGCAAAAAAATCTTTCATAATCCCGGCTACTGCCCCTATTGTTTACAACCTGTCAATTATCATCTTTATTTTTTTCTTTACAGACAAACTTCAGCTTTTGGCGCCGATAGTTGGAGTCATATTCGGCGCCATAATCTTTTTCATAATCCAGGTTCCTGTGCTTTCATTTGCAGATTTTAAATTCGAATTTGTGATCTCCTATTTTAGCGAAGTCAAAAAATTCTTTAAAAATGCAGTTCCAAGAATACTTACCATTATAGTTGCGCAGATTGATGCGACAGTTGATCTTGCTCTAGCTTCTCTGATGGGTGGGGGCGCTTACACTATATTTTATCTTGCTCAAAGACTACAACTTCTCCCTGTTTCAATGATTGGTATGGCGTTTGGTCAAGCTTCCCTGCCATACCTGACAGAGATTTTTCAACAAGGTAAAAAGTCTGAATTTTTATTAATGGTAAAACAATCTCTTTTAAATATATTCTTCCTTACAATTCCAATCGGTACCTTTATCATTATTACGAGAACTCCCCTTGTCCGCCTATTTTTTGGTGGAGAAAAATTTGATTGGGCAGCTACAAATATGACCGCTCTAACCTTATCTTTCTTTGCCGTATCAATACCACTTCACGCCGCATATTATTTGCTGGCGCGCAGTTTCTATGCAACATTTGACACAAAAACACCTTTTTATGTTACCGCTGTTACAATATTGCTAAATGCAGCGCTGTCAGCATTTTTTACACTATATTTAAAATTTCCCGTATGGAGTTTAGCATTATCTTTTTCGATTACTATGTCAATAAGAAGTTTGTTACTTTGCCACATCCTTCTTTCTAAATTAAACTCTAAGGATTTCTTGTCTCTTTTTTTTGATTCACTAAAGATACTGCTCTCCGCAGTAAATGCCACTTTGCTCACATATTTTTTTATTAGATTGTTAGATGGTCTTATCTTTGATACCAGCCGAACCTTAAATATTTTTCTATTACTTCTTACCGGATCAATCTTCTATCTATTACTGTATCTCTTTTTTAGCTATATTTTTGGGGTTAAGGAAATCTCGCTTTTAAACATATTTGTCAAAAGGGTAAATAATTATAAAAAACGTGCTGTAGAATTATACAAAGGAGTTGAAACAGTTGAGTAAATTTTAATTAAAAAAATGAACAATATAGCCCAATCGTTACTAGCAAAAGAAGCCATAAGAAAAAAACTATCTGGTCGAGAACTTAGCTACAAGGAAATTTTTGCGATTATGGATGAGATCGCTAAAGAAAGATTGGGCGACATACTCACAACATATTTTACCGCTGCTGGTTTCCACGATGGTTTCTCTGAAGATGAGCTCTATCACATGACTAAGGCTATGGTAGAAACTGGTACAAAACTTTCTTTTCCAGGGATTGTTGCTGACAAACATTCTATAGGAGGCATCGCAGGGACAAGAACTACAATGATCGTAGTCCCTATTGTTACTGCTTGTGGGTTTAAAATGCCAAAAACCTCATCGCGGGCTATCACCTCTCCTGCTGGCACTGCTGATGTGATGGAGGTTTTGAGTAGCGTCAACTTTACCCCCGAACAAGTTGAGAATATTGTCAATAAAGTGGGCGGTTGCATCATCTGGGGAGGTCAATTGGGCATTGCTCCTGCTGATGACATCATCATAAGAGTTGAAGAACCACTTTCTTTCGAATCGTTTGATAAGATTATAGTTTCAATAATGGCTAAAAAAGTTGCGGCCGGGTCTAATCATTTAGTTATAGATATTCCATTAGGTCAGACTATGAAAGTAAGACATCAGAAGGATGCGCTCATACTTAAGTCAAAATTTGAAGGTATAGCTAAACGATTTGGCATAAAGATTCTCGTGGATATCAATAAAACTGGTCAACCTGAGGGGAGTGGAATTGGTCCAATTCTTGAAGCTATTGATGTATTAAAAGTATTAGAACAAACACCTGACAGACCGATAGCACTAGAAGACAGAGCTATAAGACTTGCCGGAAAACTTCTTGAATTATGTTACCACACACAAGGAGTAAAGATCGATGGAGAAGTTGAAGCACGAGGGAAATTAGCAGACAAATCTGCTCTGCAAAAAATGAAGGACATTATCAAAGCTCAAGGTGGCGACCCTAATGTGTCATCCAAAACCCTTAAACTTGCAACTTTTCAAAAAAATATTTCTAGCTCAAAATCTGGTATAATTAGCCATTACGATAACAAAAATATAAATGCACTTGCCAAAATTTTAGGAGCACCAAACGACAAAAAAGCAGGTATAAGAATACATAAAAGGGCTCTTGAAAAAGTTAATGCTAAAGACGACATATTGACGCTTTACTCCTCTTCAAACAAGAATATTGAGGAAGCCATTGAAACTTTAAAAGCAATAAAACTATACAAAATAGAATAAATATGAAAAAAGTAATTTACATTATAGCTATTATAGTCTCGGTCGCCATTGCATTGCTAACTTTATACACTGAAGGAAAACTGCCAGTAAATAAAAATGCAGAAAAATCTGTTATGTTTGTTGTCAATAAAGGCGAAAACTTAGATTCAATAATTAATAAACTATCTAGCGAGAAACTTATCAGAAATCGGGTGGTTTTTTATTTAGTTGTTAAACAACTCGGAATAGAGCGAAAAATTCAAGCTGGCGATTTTAGGCTTTCACAATCAATGTCTGCCGAAGAGATAGCTTCAGAACTTACTCATGGAGCTGTTGACATCTGGGTAACTGTCAGAGAAGGTTTGCGAAAAGAAGAGGTTGCAGAGATAATGTCAAAAGAGTTTGACATTTCAGAAACCGAATTTAACAATCTCTCCAGGGAGGGTTATCTATTTCCGGACACGTATTTAATTCCTAAAAACCCCTCTGTTGAGCAAATTGTAAACATAATGGAGTCTACGTTTAACAAAAGATATTCTGAAGAGTTGCAAAAAAAAGCGAGAAAAAATGGTTTTACGGATCTAGAACTAATAACTTTTGCGTCAATTATTGAGAAAGAGGCGACGGCAAACGATAAACAGGAAGTAGCAGATATTTTATTTAAAAGACTCAGAGACAACTATCCTCTACAGGTTGATGCAACAGTACAGTATGCGCTAGGTTACCAAGTTAACGAGAAGCGATGGTGGAAAAAACAAACAACTTTTGAGGACTTAAAGATAGAATCTCCATACAATACCTATAAAAACGTTGGCTTACCTCCTAACCCTATCTGCAGCCCTAGTCTTGCATCAATTAAAGCAGCAGCTAATGCTTCAGTGGACACCCCATATATGTTTTACCTCCATGACAGAAAAGGGAAAACTTACTACGCTGAGACTTATGACCAACACCTAGAAAACATAGAAAAATACCTAAGATAGGGTATTTTAAATTGCATTTAGCATCAGGATTATAAGATTAGAAGTGTTTATTTTTTCTTTATAGAATTACACTGTCTCCGACTAAACTTCTTGTTTAAATGCATCTTTTATCACATCCCTTGGCTTAGCGCCTTGTGCAGAACTGACATAACCAGCTTCCTGAAGCTCATCTAAAATTCTTGCTGCCCTCGCGTATCCGACCTTTAGCTTTCTCTGAAGTAAAGATGCAGATGCCTTGTCTGTCTGGGAAATTAGTTGTAACGCAGCGTCAAAAAACTCGTCTTTCTGTTCACTACCACCCGGTAGCATTGCTCCCACTGACAATTTAGATGATTGGGATTGATCGGTAATCTCTTCAGTATAGTGAACTTCAGGAACTTGAGATTTGAGAAACTTTACCACGTCGCCAACCTCTTGATCCGTCAGATAAGGACCTTGTATACGTCTTGGCTTTGCTTGATCCGGCGGAAGGTAGAACATATCACCTTTACCAAGTAATTTTTCTGCTCCTGGAGTATCTATGATTACTCTAGAATCTATCATCGATGAGACGTTAAAAGCTATTCTGCTTGGAATATTGGCTTTCATTAAGCCGGTGATAACATCAACCGAGGGTCTTTGAGTTGCAAGAACAAGATGTATACCGACAGCTCTTGCTTTTTGAGCAATTCTTGTAATCATGTCCTCAACATCATTTGCTGCATACATCATCAAATCTGCCAACTCATCTATGACAAAAACTATATATGGCTTTGGAGTGACATTTTCTAATTTATTAAATGCCTCTAAATTTCTTGCACCGACTGAAGCAAGCTCCTTATACCTTGCCTCCATCTCAGCAACAGACCATCTAAGAGCAGATACCACTTTTGCAGGTTCATTTATCACCTCCGTCAGCAAATGAGGCGAACCATTATACTGGACCATCTCTACCTGTTTGGGGTCTACTAATATCATTCTTAGCTCATCAGGTCTTGTTCTCATCATAAGTGTGGTTATCCAAGCGTTCAACATCACAGATTTACCCGAACCTGTCGTACCCGCAACCAGAACGTGCGGCATCTTAGAAATACTGGCAACAAACGGTACCCCAGCAACATCAAAGCCCAATGGAACCAAGAGCGGATCGCCACCCTTTTTAGATAAATCACCAGATTTCATAAGCTGTCTTAATGAAACAATTTGAGGTGAAATATTTGGTATCTCAATACCTACAAGAGATCTGCCAGGAATAGGAGCTTCTATTCTTACTTGACCTGTTGGAGCAGCGAGCGCAAGCGCCAAGTCGTTTGCAAGAGCTGTAATTTTAGATAGCTTCGTACCCATGGTAATTTCTATGGCGTATTGAGTTACAGTAGGTCCAAAATTAATCTCTTTGACTCTTGTTCTCATGCCAAAGCTCTCCAAAGTGGACTCTATCTTTTTAGCATTTCCGTTGACATCACCTCTATCAGCTTCTGATTGTTTAATCTCATTTAGTAGTGTGATTGGCGGATAAACCCATGTAGATGAATCGCTTTTTGAAACAGGTCTAATTGACAAATTTGTGTGGCTGTTTGGGCCTTTTTCTGTTTCTTTGGCACCCTCATTTTTCACGAAAGTTGGGGAGATGGGCTGAGCCGGCTTATTGAGAATTACCTGATCGCTGATAAAGTTATCTTTTGCGATGTTGTTTTCTTTAGGTATTTTAGATTCCGAAGATGTTTTTAGAGGCTTTGTAGAAACCTTGGAAAATAGCTTCATAAAGGCTTTAAAAAATTTTACAAAAGATACTACAATTACATCCATAGAAGTGTCGAGAAATAAGATAAATCCGATTACAAAAAAAACTACAAGTATGGATATCGAACCTAAAGGAGTAAAATCTATTGATAAATTATCATAAATTGACTTTCCCCACGAGCCTGCTCTGAAAATCCCAAGTAATGTTACAAAAAGCAACAGAGAGCCGGCAGTTAAATTTAATCTAACAAATTGAAATTTTTTAGAGCTAAAGAGATGTCCGGCAAAAAGCAAAGTGATAAACGGGGCAAAAAAAGACAGGCCACCAAAAAGTCTAAGAAGCTCAACATTGATATCTTTCAACACCTGACCCTCTACACTTGGCGAAAACAACTGCGAGAAAGATCCAAACATTATAAGAGATATGAGAACCAATATAAAACCTACAATGTTTGCTATTGCTTTTCCACTTAAAATAAATCGCGGAAATCGAGATTTTTTACGACGACCCATAATGAATAAGTATACAAGAAAATAATTTTTTTCCTATATCTTAATTTTAATACCTTCTTCTCTCATCTCTGCGGCCAGATCGGCGATCACCAAACCTACCCGAGCGACGGTCATCAAATCTTTTCGATCCTCTATCAAAACCTCTATCAGATCGAGCATTATCATCACGTCTGTAATTAGAATCTTCTTTTACAGTTACAGTGGTTCCATCGGGTAAACGAGTCATTGTTAAATTTATTCTGCCCTGATCATCGATCTCATGGACTCTTACTCCCACCTTGTCTCCAACCGAAACTACATCAGCAGGATCTTTGACAAAACCCGACCCCATTTTCGACACATGCACCAATCCTTCTTTTCCAGGCAAAACTTCCACAAATGCTCCAAATGCCATTAAGCGCTTTACTTCGCCCTCAAACTCCTCGCCCACCTCAACCTGTTTAACAAGATTTGATACCATCGCAATAGCCCGATCAACTTTCTGTCTATCAACTCCAGCAACGGTCACCTGACCGTCATCGTCAATGTTTATTTCACAGTCTGTAAGAGCAATAATGCTTTTAATTGTTTTACCACCGGGTCCAATCACCGAACCAATGAGCTCGTGAGGAACCATGAAAGTCTCTATCTTTGGAGCATGCGGAGAGATGTCTTCGCGTGGTTGACTAATAGCACCGTTCATAACTTCAAGCACTCTAAGACGAGCTTTCATTGCTCTTTCAAGTATCTCATCTATCATAATGTCTGTAAGACCGTTATTTTTTATATCAAGTTGAATAGCAGTAATCCCTTCTGTAGTACCTGTAACTTTAAAGTCCATTTCACCTGAAAAATCCTCAATCCCCATAATATCGGTCAGAATAACATACTTATCATCAGATTCTGACATTAAGCCCATGGCAATACCGGCCACTGGCCTTTTTATCGGAACACCGGCATCCATAAGTGCCATCGAAGAACCGCATGTTGAAGCCATCGAGGTTGATCCGTTAGACGTCAAGACTTCAGACACAACTCTTATAACGTATGGAAACTCTTCTTCGGTAGGAAGCACAGGTAACAATGCTTTTTCGGCAAGCGCTCCATGACCAATCTCTCTTCTATTTGTAAAACCAATTTTCCCAGTTTCACCGACTGAGTATGGAGGGAAGTTATAATGATGCATGTATCTTTTTTCTGCTTGACCTTCAGGACCATCGATCAGCTGTTCCATTCCGGGAGCGCCTAGAGTCAGCACCGACAGAACTTGAGTGTCACCTCTTTTGAAAAGACCAGTTCCATGGGTTCTTGGCAGTAATCCTACCTCTGCTGATAAATCCCGAATATCATCAAGCCCTCGTCCATCTATCCTTTCGTGCTTGTTGATAGTTTTTGCTCTAATTTTTTGTTTTGCAAGATAGTCAAAAGCTTCGGCTATTTCTTTGTCTGTAAACTTATCTGCGGTTTGCTCTTTTACTTTGGCAATAAGTTCCCCCATCATAGACCCGTCATCAAACTCTCGCTCCGCCTTGTAGGCAACCAGCTTCTCAATCTCAACTTCAAAATCATTTAGCAAGGTTTCTTTAAGCTCCTTATTCACAATATCTTGTGGAACCTCTTCTTTTTCAAGTCCAATCTTCTCTCGAAGCGCATCCAAAGCCTCAATGATTTTCTCATTCTGTTCTTTGGCAAGTCTAATTCCCGCTTTTACAACATCGTTTGAAAGTTCTTTTGCTGCAGTTTCAAGCATTACAACTTTTTCTTTGTTAGAGGTGACAAATAAGTCTAGGTCCGAATGTAGCTTTTCTTCCTGAGTTGGATTTATTATAAAATCAAATACTCCTTCACCGTTTGGAATCCTTCCAATGTTTGTTGCAGAAACTGGACCGTTCCAAGGCGCAGGAGACACATGTATCCCAGCAACAGCGGCGATAGTCGCTAAAACATCTGGAGAAATAGTATTGTCGATGGACAATAATGTTGCTACAACTTGCACTTCTCGTCTATATGTTTTTGGAAAAAAAGGTCTTATTGACCTATCAATAATTCTTCCTTTAAGGATGGCTTCATCAGTTGGTTTACCTTCACGCTTAACCCACCTTGATCCTTTTATCATTCCACCGGCATAAAGTTTTTCAACATACTCGACAGAAAGCGGGAAATAATCAATATCTCTGTTTTCCTTTCCAAGAGTTACTGTTACTAAGAGGCTTGTGTCGTTATACTTTGCAAAGACAGAAGCTGTGGCATTAAGTGCCAATCTACCAAATTCTAATGTGAGCGTTTGACCATCTATATCGATGGTTTCTATATGATGTTTCATATTTTATAGGTGAGAAAGATGCAATATAAAGAAGTAAAATATTAGCTATTCCCAGTTCAAGCTTGTTTAAGAAAGCGTAGATCGTATCCTTAAATAAACCTGTCTGAGAATCTTACATTTAACTATTATATTAAGTCCTTCTCAGGAATTAATAATTATTTTTTAAGACCAATTCTTGAGATCAAGTCTTTGTAACGTGCTGCGTCTAGCTTCAGCAGATAATTCAAAATTCTTCTTCGTTTTGCGATAATTTTTAGCAAACCTCTTCTTGAGTGATTATCGTTTTTGTTATCAGTCAAGTGACCTGTTAGACGCTGTATTTTGTGCGTTAAAAGAGCAACTTGTACCTCCGGCGAACCTGTATCTCCTTCTTTTTGAGCGTACAAATTTATTATTTCTTGTTTGCTATCCGGCAGTTGTATTGTTGACATAAAAAAACATTATAATACATCAATATCAAAGATTCAAGATGTAAATGATAAAAAAATGATTATGAGAAAAAGAAATGTATGGAATATCAGCATCAAGCCTAGAGAGATTGTTTTTATCTTAAGTTTAGGCGCACTTATATATATGTTATTTTATGTGCAGCCAGATTTTATGCCAACCGATATTTTTTTTATATTTCTATTAACAACAGTTATTTCATTTATTTTTTCCTACTTTGTTTCCGGAAAAAAACTTTATTTTTTAACATTATTCATTGGAATTCAATTGATTATGAACTACGTCGTAGGTTTAGAAATAATAAATACTATACTTCTATCATCAATTATAATAATCATTTATAAACTTAAGACATGAAAAGAATTTACCTCACAACATCAATTCCCTACGTAAACGGAGAGCCTCACATAGGACACGCTCTTGAACTGGTTCAGGTGGATGTAATGGCTCGGGCTTATCGCCAATTGGGCTATGAGATATATTGTCTCACAGGTACTGATGAGAATGCTCAAAAAAATGTAGAATCAGCGGAAAAGATGGGAATCTCTGTGCAAGAGCTTGTTGACAAATATTCTTTGAAGTTTAAAAATCTGCAAGCTCCTTTAAATTTAAGCTTTGATCAATTTATTCGCACAACAGATAAAAAACATCTCATGGGAGCTCAGAAACTCTGGCGACTTTGTGATCAGGATATATACAAGAAAACATATTCAGGATTATATTGTGTTGGTTGTGAAACTTTCTATAAAGAAGGTGATCTGCCAAATAATTTCTGTACAAATCATAACAGACAACTTGAAACCATCTCAGAAGAAAATTATTTTTTTGCCTTGTCAAAATATCAACACAAAATCGCATCTTTGATCCAATCTGACAATTTAAAGATCCAACCATTTTTTAGAAAACAAGAGATACTTAATTTTATAAATAAGGGTTTAGATGATATCTCAATTTCTAGACCAGACACACGTATGAAAGGCTGGGGTATCCCTGTGCCTGAAGATAATTCTCAGAGAATGTATGTATGGTTTGACGCGCTCACAAACTATATATCAGCGCTGGATTTTGGCACAGAGGGGGAGTTATTTGAGAAATTTTGGATAAATAATCCATTAAAAGTGCATGTAATCGGCAAAGACATTGTAAAATTTCACGCAATCTACTGGATAGCTATGTTGCTTTCTGCTAAACAGTTTATTCCAACATCCCTATATGTACATGGTTTTATCTCTGTTGATGGCTCTAAAATAAGTAAAACCATAGGCAATGTAATTGATCCTGCTAGTCTCGTAGCGATTTACGGTACCGATGCCTTAAGATATTACCTACTGCGAGAGATCTCCCCTTATGTCGATGGAGATTTTTCTTATGAAAGAATGCATCAACTATATTCATCAGACTTGGCAAATGAACTTGGAAACCTTCTTTCCAGGCTTACAAACCTTGGAGAAAAAGACAGCATCTTCATTGAAACTGACATTGAAAACGAAATAATTGATTTAGCGCTTGACAGAGCTGCAAAATTTGAATTTAATCTAGGGCTTGAAGAAATTTTTGTAAAAGTCAAAGAACTAAACAGGAATATAAATGATTTTGAGCCTTGGAGTAAGTCGAAAATTGATAGAGCTGATTTTTTAACAAAGTCTTTAAAACAGCTCAACACCATAGGCAGAGCTCTTAAACCTTATCTACCCGAAAGCTCTTTAAAAATCCAGAACGCTACCGAAAATAAAATTAAAAAGAGTGCGTCTCTTTTTCCAAGAGTTAACATGAGTTAGAAGATAAATTCTTAGTTTATGAATAAAAATATTAATAACATGGCAAACTTCAAAAAACTACAGAAGCGTTTTTTAGCGATCTCCATATTTAGCTTTATTTTAATCGTAGCGATAACTGGAGTTGTAATTTTTTTATATTTTTATATTTTTAAAGATTTACCCTCTCCATACAGCCTTAAGGACTATAAAGCGATTCCAATCTCCAGTCAAATTTATGACAGAAACGGCGAACTTTTATATGAGGTATTTAAAGATGAAAATAGAACTCCTATAAAGCTTGATAAACTGCCTAAGGACTTAAAAGAGGCTACTATCTCCATAGAAGATAAGGATTTTTATCAACATGGAGGAATATCGATAGTATCTGGGATACTGCGAGCTGTTAGAGATTCTTTTCAGTCAAATAAATTGCAAGGCGGCTCAACGATAACGCAACAATTGGTAAAAAGCGCTCTTTTATCTCCTGAAAGAACTATTCAGCGAAAAGTAAAAGAGATCTTTCTTGCTATCTGGGTTGAACAAATATTTACTAAGGACCAGATACTTGAAATGTATTTAAGTCAAGTACCATATGGCGGTTCATCGTACGGCATTGTTCAGGCAGCAAAAGCCTATTATGGCAAGAATCCAGGCGAGCTGACTCTCGCAGAATCAGCTCTTCTTGCCGGGTTACCTCAGGCGCCATCCCTCTACTCTCCGTATCTAAATCCCGAACGAGCTAAAAATAGACGGAATGCAGTTTTAAGGAATATGTTAGAGTTAGGATATATTGAAGAAAATACTTACAAAACGGCAGTTAATTCTCCGGTGATTGTTCTTCCACCCATTACCAATATAAAAGCACCACACTTTGTTTTTGAAGTAAAAAATTTACTTGAACAGGAATATGGATTAAGACAATTGGAAGAAGGCGGTTTAAAAGTAACGACGACGCTGGATTTTGAGATTCAAAGATACGCTGAGGAACAGGTGGTTGAAGAACTTAACACACTAAAAAGATTTAAAGTTTCAAACGGTGCTGTGCTTGTTACCCGTCCACCAACCGGTGAGATACTGGCAATGGTTGGTTCTCAAAATTACTTCGACGGCACATCAGGTGCCTTCAACGTAACTACTGCAAATACACGTCAACCCGGATCATCTATAAAACCTATAAATTATGCAATCGGCATTGATAGAGGAATTGTGACTGCTTCAACGATGTTTTTAGATGTTGCCACATGCTTTCCTAATCCAGGTCAAAAACCGTACTGTCCTAAAAATTATGACAATACTTTTCACGGCATGGTTCAGTTACGTTATGCTTTAGCTAATTCGTACAATATTCCAGCGGTAAAGATGTTGGCATTTAATGGCTTAAACAATTTTATAGCCTCATCCTCTTCATTTCTTATAACGACTTTCACTAATCCGGACAATTATGGCCTCGCTCTAACACTTGGAGGTGGCGAGGTACCCATGACCGAGATGGCTCAGGCTTATTCGGCCTTAGCCAATAGAGGTATTGCCAGAAAGTTAAACTATGTTCTCAAAGTCGAGGATAAAGCAGGTAATGTTTTATACGAATTTAAGGATCCAAATTTCGTGCAGAATGTAAAGGAATCTATAGATAGACCAAACACATTAGTGATAAAAGGTAAAAGAGCAATTTCTGATGGCGCTGCTTTTATCATCTCACACATACTACAGGACAACAACGCAAGAACACCATCATTTGGAGCAAGATCTGACTTATACTTACCAGAAAAAACTGTTTCTGTTAAAACTGGTACAACTAATGATATACGAGATAACTGGACAATCGGATATACTCCTAATTTTCTTGTTGCTGTCTGGGTAGGCAATAATGATTTTACGCCCATGGCACAAGGCATAGCATCGGGCTTAACTGGAGCATCTCCAATCTGGAACGGTGTCATGAAATATCTTTTGGAAAATCAACCTGACCTGCCACCAATAAAACCCGATAGTGTGGTCGGATTAAATGTTTGTTCTGATACCGGAGTTATAGCCGGTAAGGACAAAAATTGCCCAACGAGATTTGAGTATTTGATAAAAGGCACTAACGCTAAAGTAAACGTTTCAAGACAACAGGTACCTGTAAATCGAGAGACAGGAGAATACCTGAATGACCCCAACAATCCGGTTGTTGAGATGCAGGAAAAGACGGTAATTAAAGATATTTTTAGTAATTACTGTGTAGACTGCAATAACAATATAAAGCCGCCGACAGATTAATTTAATCCCTGAATATGAAAGCAGTCATTCAATTGGTAAAAAGAGCATCAGTATCGGTTGACAGCGAAATTATCTCTGAGATTAAAAAAGGATACTGCATTCTGGTTGGGATATTTGAAAACGACACAGAAGATGACATTCTAAAAATTGCTCAAAAGATTGAAACAATTCGCATCTGTCCTGATGAATCTTTGAAATTGAATAAATCGATCAAAGATTATCAAGGAGAGATATTACTCGTCTCCCAATTTACACTTTGTGCAAATTTAAATTACGGCAGAAGACCATCTTTTATCGAGGCTATGAAAGGAGATAAAGCCCTGGAATTTTTTAAAAATCTGAAGGATTTGCTTGTAATTAAAGGATTTTCGGTCAAAACCGGGCAATTCGGTACCTACATGAATGTAGAGATTGTAAACGACGGTCCAGTAACTATTGTTTTGGATAGTAAAAATTTATAAGCTCAAACTCTTTTCGAACGGATGTAGATTAAACTAGCTACTAATAAATAAATTGCCAAACTATAAGGCGAAAGAAAAAGTGAGAAGAATAAACCAAGTAGGGCAATTATCACATAAGCTTCAAACATCACCTGACTTCTCATAGATCTAGTAAAAATAAGAAAAATAAAAAGCAAAACTAGATTTTCAAATTTAAAAGGCAGAACAGGAATCTGAAAAAAATAAGATACTACAAGAAATACGCCCAGTAAAAAAACAGCTACATCCTTCTCATCAAAGAAAAATCTATCTAATCTAAAAATCATAATAAAATTATAAACAGTAAACGTTAAACATTAAACAGTAAACGTTAAACAGTAAACAGTAAACAGTAAACAGTAAACAGTAAACAGTAAACAGTAAACAGTAAACGTTAAACAGTAAACAGTAAACA
>JBEIIR010000018.1:0-17159 GCA_040380695.1 Gammaproteobacteria bacterium
AAATATCGTTTCATTTTTTACGATAGATGCCGACCAATTTAATCTATTTTACAAATACAAAAATGTATACAGACTTGAAACTTGGAATATCCCTAGTAACGTCGATGTCGACATTAATGGGGATGGCATTGAGGACCGTATTACATGGAATGGGTGTCTATTTTTATCAGGCACTTCAGATAAAGATATTGTTTCTAAGCAATACGATTGTCACGATAAACAACCAAAGGGCATAAGAGTATTTAATATAGGAAAGCCAGTTTTACCTGAAATTAGGCTTTCTTATGTAGGGAGGACAAATAGCGGTAATTTGGATATAGTTTTAAAGAGAAATTTGCATACTGAAGTTTTCAATATAACCGACAAAGGAGAAGTTGTTCAAAGAAAAGTAGCAATTTCTCTCAAAGCCGACACTGCGCTATATTTTATTACACATCTGTTTGTATTGTTTTTTTACTATGAATAGTGGGAATAAAAGTGAAAATAATATAGAGATCATTTTTTCCAAGATCGTAGTTTTTTAATTGTAGTTCGATTTGTTTTGTGTTCAGCTTATTTTAATGATAAATTATAACAATATTCCAGCAAAGAAAATTATTTACTCACTTCGCCCAAAGTTATATGAGGACAGTATTAAAAAACAGATAATGCAGGTAGCTCAGAAAACTCTACTCCTGAAAATAATCAATTGGAGATTGTCGTAGAGGTTGTGACAGACTTTTACAATTTATGTATGCTGAATTTAGATAACAAATCTCTTATAACTTACATTTTTTGTTAAAATAATGTTCACAATTTTGATTTGCATTTTACTTATTTGTAGGTGTCATAAACTCTTTAAAGAAATCTAAATTTTTTGCCCATTCTGGCAGAATGTTTTCAATGATGTCTACACTTTCACCAAATAGTTCTTTTACCATACTCTGTATTTCTTTATATCTCAGCCAACCTTCTTTCTGTACGTCATCCTTGTTGCGGGTTTTGTGAGTTTCAAAACTGGTGGCATAAGTATTTTGCGCATACATACCATAACTGGTAAAGCCTATCTCCACATATACAATCAAGGCTAAAAAATACCTTATAATCTTTACTAATTCTTCTTCTCTTTCTCTTTCAATTTTTAGGTTCATTCTATAAAGTGCCAAATTAATCAAAAAAAATTTCGCATCAACCCGTAAGATCGGAAATTCGAATGTGCCGTCTGACCTTGTACCTTGTGGAGTTGTAAATTCCTCTATGAGGAATTCAGGAGGGATTTTGGCTTCTAAAAAATGTTGAACTAATTCGTCATATAATGGACTTCTAACTATTTTTTTTTCTAAAAGCAAAGTCTCTAATTCTTTAATACCATCAGCAAGAGATTGTTCTATATGCATAAATCTCCGTCAGGTGATTAATTGACATTTAGTGTTTCAAATATTTTGTCATGGTAATCCCAGAACTTTCCCTGTTGTTGGGCGCAAACTGAGGCGATTGCTGAGGTTTGCGCATTTTTATGAAAGTCCAGAGGGAGGTGTTTATATGAAAAAGCAACCTTGTCTTTGTAAATTTTCATAACCTCTTTCATGGTGGTGTAAGCCCTCGCACAGAATGGGCACTCAAAGTCGGAATACTCTATGATTACAACTGGCGCATTGCGATTGCCAAGAATAGGAGAATCTCCAACTTTCACACTGACTGGTGCTGGCCTAAAATTAGCTGATTGCGGATCGGCGCATTGTTGTTGTAGCTCTGTTGAGTAATCAGCACAGTTGGATGTCGCAGTCTTATTTAATTCTTTATCAATAATCTCCTGAAAAGCGCTTAGTGGAAAAGCTCCTCCGAGAAATCTGCCATTTATCAGAAAACCTGGTGTGCCGTTTATGTTTAGCGAAGCTGCTTCGGCCTTATCAGCTAATACTTTATTTTTAGCTTCTTCAGAACTGTAGCATTTTTCAAACTCCTTCATATTGAGTTTTAAATCTTTAGCCATTTTTTTAAGATTCTCTTCACTAATTGGAGATTCTGTTTCAGCTGAGACACCTTTAACATTCAAATTGGTTAATTGATAAAATAAGTATCCTTGAAAAACAAACATCGCTAACATTAATACTGCCATCAAGCTAACCATCTTGCTTAATTTTTCGATGGGGTTATTTTTTTGGGTAACTGTGTCCGACATCATTGCACTATTTTCATAATTTTTTGAGGTCTCTTTTGTCTTTGCCAAGCTTTTTAGAGATTTTTTAACTGCCATATTTTTTATATAAATAATAATTTTTACTTTATCATAATACTGTACATTTTTACAAAAAGAAAGTGAATATTTAAAAGTTTAAATTACGACTGAACCGGGAACAACACCATCGTTTATGGTAACTAAGATTGGTTTCTCCGGATTGTCAATCGCAAGAATCATTCCTGTGGATTCCTTATTCATCATCTTTTTAGGTTCGAGATTTGCAATAAAAAGCATTTTTTTACCTAAAAAATCGTCTGGTTGATAAAATTTTTGCATTCCGGTAAAGATTGTGACTACTCCATATTCTTCACCGAGATTGACTGTGAGCTCAATTAATTTATTCGAACCTTCAGCATTTTTAGCAGAGATAATCTCACCAATTCTTATATCTATTTTCATTAAATCGTTAAAGTTTATTTGAGGTTTTTTCATATAAATGTTTATAAAAAGTTAATTACCATAAATACGATATATGTTACTTCCAATCTTCATTATTTTTTCAAGTGTAATTTTACCAATATCCTGAGTATTTTTGACATGTGGGCCACCACAGAATTCCAGAGAATATGCATTATTTATGTTTTTATCATCTTCCAATATATAGTATACGCTTACTTGATCGGGATATTTATCTTTAAAGAAAGACTTTGCGCCTAATTTTTCCGCTTCAGATTTAGGCATTACTGTTTTTTCAACAGGAAGTGAAGCATTAATTTTTGAGTTCACGATTGATTCAACCCGACTTAGAGTTTCTTCATCTGGCTTAGTGGTACTGTAAAAATCAAACCGCAACCGCTCTGCCGTAATATTTGAGCCTTCCTGTCTCACAGACTTACCTAAAACATCAGTCAATGCCTGATGAATAAGATGAGTGGCTGTGTGATATTTGATTGTTTGCTGAGAACTGTCGGCTAAGCCGCCTTTGAAGCGTTCTTTTGCAGAACTTTGTGATCTGATTTTATGCTTCTCCACTTCTTGTTTCCAGGTAGAGCGATCAATCTTTTCTCCCCTTTCCTCCAAGATTTCTTGAGTAATTTCAAGTGGAAATCCAAAAGATTGATAAAGGTTAAAAGCTTGAATGGCTGAAACCTGCTTCAGTTTCTCTATCTCTCGCAATCCTCTATCTAGAGTTTTTTCGAATTTTGCTATTTCTTCTGTAATAATGGGGATTACGAGTTCGCAGTCTTTATCTTTTTGAAAGTAAATTCCTTCGTAAGTGTCAATAACAGAAAAAATAATTGGCGCAATAGATTTTATCGAGAAATTGCTATTCAGACCTCTTACTTTCACAAGTGCACGGCGGAGTAATCTTCGTAAAACATATCCTTGCTCCTTATTTGAGGGCGTCGTTCCATCTTTTATTATATGTGTCGCAGTCTTTAAGTGATCGGCAACTATTCTGATTGCGGGCTTATTCTTATTTTCACTATAAGATTTCCCGGTAGCAAGCTCTACACTTTTTATAATACCTGAGAAAATGTCGGTGTTGAAGATGTCGGGTTCGTTGTTGGCAGCAGCAAGTAATCTTTCTAAGCCACCTCCAAAATCTACATTTTGTTTTGGTAGGTTGTCGAACTGGGTACTTGAAATCTTTTTGTATTGCATAAAAACCGAGTTACCAATCTCTAAAAATCGACCACAGTCACAGTTTGGGTGACATTTTTTTCCAAATCTTTCATCATGCGGTGTGCCAAAATTATAAAATACTTCACTGTCTGGACCACCAGGTTCTCCAATCGGCATATTTTCAGGTATACCCGAACGAGACCACCAGTTTTTATCCGCATCATATAAAAATATCCTCTCACCAATCAAAGCATCGACCCCCACTTTTTTAAAAATCCTCTGCCATATGTCTATGCTTTCTTTGTCTTGTGGCGCAAAAATATCACCCCTAAAAGCTGTTACATACAATCTTGTGGGGTCTATGCCTAATCCTAACTCTTTATGAGTTAGAAAAATAAAGAGATTGTTTAATTGTTCTTCTTTAAAATAATCTCCAAGTGACCAATTACCCATCATCTCAAAAAATGTGTCGTGTCTGTTGTCGCCAACTTCTTCTATATCTTGAACCCTGACACATGGTTGAATATTGTAAAGTTTCGAACCCTGTGGGTGTTCTTCCCCAAGCAAATAAGGCACAAACTGTTGCATGCCAGATCCTGTAAATAATGTAGTGGGATCGTTTTGAGGGACCAGAGAGATAGGAGGAACCAAAGAATGATCTAATGTATTAAAAAAATTTACAAACTGCTTGCGAAGGTTGCGATGCGACAATTTCATAAGCTATAATTGTAGCATGCGAAAGTAAGAATTTAAATTAAAAACACCTATTTTTTTAAATGGTAAATATAAATTTTGTAAAGTCTTCAGATAAAGACACAATAATAAAATTTCTGAAGAAGTTAAATATTCCAAAACCGAACACTCGCAAGGGCGACAATGGCAGGGCACTTATAATAGGTGGCTCAAAACTGTTTCACAGCGCTCCGCTTTGGTCTGCAAAGATTGCCGTGAAATTTAACGACATTGTTCATTTAGCATCGGTTGACGAAAACAAAGATATTTTTAAAAACTTGAAAGTAAATTTTACGCAGGGTATCGTCATTGACAGGTCGGATATATCATCTTATCTAAAAGAGGACGACATTGTCCTAATTGGGCCGGGAATGTTAAGAGACGATAAAGAGTATAAAATAGAATTAAAAGATACCAGCCTAATAGATTTGCTAAAAAATAAAAATGAGGCGGTCGTAAGTAGGGAGATTACACATTTTATTTTAAAAAATTTTAAAGATAAAAAAATAGTTCTTGACGCCGGTGCTCTACAGATGGCTGATCCAGAATGGTTTAAGGGTCCGCGACTTCATAAACCTGTCATAACACCTCACATAGTTGAATTTGAACGATTATTCCATTTGGTATTGCCACCAAAAATAGATGATCGTATAGCTATAATCGCAAATAAGGCAAGAGAGCACGAATGTGTTATATTGTTTAAGTCTACAATTGACATCATTAGTGACGGTGAAGAAACAGTAGTTGTCTCAGGCGGTAATCAAGGTCTTACTAAGGGAGGTACGGGGGATATTTTGTCTGGTCTGGTCACTGCGCTTGCTGCAAAAAGCCCAACCTTAGCATCGTGCGCAGTAGGCTCATATCTAATTAAAACGGCTGCCGATGAACTATTTAATGATTGCGGAATTTGGTATGACACAGATCAGGTACTTGAAAAAATTCCTAACGTCATGACGGAGTTAGTATATAATAAGGAATAATATCTATGAAAAAAGAAACTATCTTTGCAACTGTATTCGGAATATTAGCTGGTGCAATTGTGGGGGGATTTGTACTATTTTCTACTTCTCAAAAAACAGAAAAAATGACTGTTACCCAAGTTGATGAAAAGCCCAATGTGTCTACACAATCAGCACGAATAGTTGCTGCTCAGAAACAGCTTGATATAAAGTCTCCTCAAACCGACACAATTTCTAACAAAAATAGCGTAAAAATCGAAGGGGTTGCACCCAAAAATAGCTTTATAATTGCCCAGTCGCCAAATAGAGAAGTTACGGGCAACTTTGAAAATGGAGATTTCTCATTGGATTTTCCTTTGGTGATTGGAGAGAATAGTATAGAAATTAGTGCTTATTCGGGGAACTCTATCCCTCAACAAAAATCGATTAAAATTTTCTATATTCCAGAATAAAAAACTATGAAAACAATATTTTTTTTAATATTTTTATTTTTAAATTTATTTTTTCCAGTGAGTGCACAGGATAACGCATCGGACTCCGCAGTTACGAAGGATGATGCTGTTGAAAAAATAAAGAAAATTGCCGAAAACGCTGTTGATGACGAATCCAGAAATAAAGTTTATGTTGGGTATGTATTTGATATAAAGGACGATGAATTAGTTTTAGTTGGAGAGAGTGGTGAAAAGATTACAGTTTCATTGTTTATAACTGACTTTTATCAGATTGGGGCTACAAAAATGACAGAAATTAAGAAAGAAAATATTAAAAAAAACGATTACATTTTTGTGAGAGGGCCACAACTTGGTGATACCATCACTGCAAATGCAGTCTATAAAGACACTGCTTACTTTTTCATAGCTGGCAAGATTGCTACCATAGACAAGGCTAATTTTTCTATAGATTTAGTCACTTTTGACAAAAGACAAGTGGCTATAGATATAGAAACTTCGACAAAACAAAATATGTTCAATATTAAGTCTAAAAAGTCAGATAAGACGGGCTTTTCTAAGCTTAAAGAGGGAGATTCGGTACACGTTGTTGTCAAGGGTATTAGTGATTTAATAGATGAAGATAGATATACTGCCAGCAGGTTATATGTTGTGCCTAACGAGTTTTTTTTACAATAAATTACTTTCCTGGGTAAATATATGTTATCTTTCATAAAAAAATACTTTGATTTCAATAAAAAAGAGGTTGACAGATTATATAAATTTGTCTCAGCAATAAATGAATGGGAATCCCAGCTATTGGAAAAAAATGACGATTATTTTAAAAATCGGACACTTGAACTAAAAAATCTGCTCAAACATAAAAAAACGACGCTACAGGAAATTGTGATTGAGACTTATGCTCTAGTTCGTGAAGCATCAAGAAGAACTATTGGCCTCAGGCATCACGATGTGCAGATTTTGGCCGGAATAGCACTTCACGAGGGTAAAATAATTGAACAAAAAACTGGAGAGGGTAAAACACTTACCGCGACCACAGCTCTTTATTTAAATGCATTAACAGATGAAGGTGTTCATCTTGTGACTGTTAACGATTACTTAGCAAGAAGAGATGCGGGATGGATGGGTAAAATTTTTTCATTTCTGGGACTCTCAACTGGCGCCATTATTTCGGGAGAATCATTTATTTATGATGCTGATTATGAATCAGGTATTAAGGGGGATGAGCGATTAGTACACCTGAGGCCTATCACAAGAAAAGAAGCTTATGCGACAGACATTTTATACGGTATCAATTCCGAATTTGGATTTGACTATCTTCGCGATAATATGGCACATGCGCCGCATGCACTTGTACAGAGGGGATTTCATTTTGCTATTGTAGATGAAGCAGATTCGGTGCTTATTGACGAAGCAAGAACTCCTCACATAATTTCTGCTCCATATGAGCAGGACATCTCCCGTTACTATGATTATTCCAGAATTGTTAAGAAGTTAAACCCCATCGAGGATTATGTAATTGATGAGAAACTTAAAACTGCCCATCTGTCTGAGAAAGGTATCGAGAAAGTAGAAGCCATTTTAGGGGTAAAAAATATATATGAAAAGGATTTTGACACGTTGTTTCACATAGAAGCAGCTTTAAAAGCTGAAACTTTATTCCACGTAGATAAGGAATATATAGTTTCAAACGGAGAAGTGATTATAGTTGATGAATTTACTGGGCGATTACTTGAAGGTAGGAGATTCTCAGAGGGTTTACATCAGGCAATAGAAGCAAAAGAGGGCGTTGCTATAAAGCAAGAATCTAAGACACTTGCCACAGTTTCTTTACAAAATTACTTTAGAATGTATTCAAAATTAGCAGGTATGACTGGAACGGCGTTAACTGAAGCAGAGGAGTTTAGTAAAATCTACAAAACGGATGTTTTGTCAATACCAACCCATCGTTCTTCGGCCCGTGTTGACAAACCAGATCTAATTTATAAGAATGCAAAAGGTAAATTTGCCGCAGTTGTTGAGGATATAGCTGCTGCTTATAAAAAAGGTCGGCCAGTCTTAGTCGGCACTACTTCGATAGATAAAAATGAGCTAGTTTCCAAGCTACTAAAAGAAAGGGGTATTCCCCATGAACTACTTAACGCAAAAAATCACGAACATGAAGCGCGTATTATTGCCCAAGCAGGTAAAAAACACGCAATAACGGTAGCTACGAATATGGCAGGTAGAGGAGTGGATATAGTTTTGGGTGGAGAGATAGAACAGTCAACATTTAAATCAAAAGCTGAGCATGACAAAGCTCTTAAGGCATGGCAAGTAGCTCACGATGAAGTTGTAACTTTAGGAGGTCTTTATGTAATAGGAACGGAAAGACACGAATCTAGGAGAATAGATAATCAATTAAGAGGTAGGTCTGGTCGACAGGGAGATCCAGGTGAAACAATGTTTTTTGTGTCTTTAGACGATGATGTAATGCGTATTTTTGGAGGTGAGCAGATCTCTAATCTGATGAGTATGTTGAAGTTTCCTGAAGATCAGCCACTTTCTCACGGAATGGTTTCTCGAGCCATAGAAAGTGCTCAATCAAAGGTAGAAGGATTTAATTTTGACATTAGAAAACACTTAGTAGAATATGATGACGTTCTGAATAGACAGCGTGACATTGTTTACTCATTGCGCAAGAAAATTTTGATGTATCCAGAGACTGACAGGAAAGAGTTTAAAAGCACCGTTTTAAACATGATACATGAGCAATTAGTCGGATTGTCTACTGATTTTTTTGCAATACCTGACGTTGACGAAAACTTTAAAAAGCAGTTTGAGGCAGATATTGAAGCTATGATAAACATTAAGATCAAAAATCTTGACAGTGTCTTGCAAGAAAATAATCAACTTGCTCTTGAGCAGTATTTGTTTAAACAGGCAAAGACCAAGTACGACCAACAGTCAAAACAACTTGGAGAAGACTCTTGGAATGAAGTAGTTAGAACATTGATTACTTCAACAATTGATCAATTTTGGACAATTCACTTAACTGCCATAGACGATTTGCGACAAGGGATCAACTTAAGAGGATTTGCACAACTGGATCCGCTAACTGAGTATAAAAACGAGGCTTTTAAGATGTTTGAAAAACTCTTGTCAGATATAAAATTTGAATCGGTAAGGAGAGTCATGAAAGTGGAGGTTTCTCAATATGAAAATAAAAAAGACAGTATAGCAAGCTCTGAAAATAAACTTTTAGAGTCGGCAGTTTTTGAGAAGGCCTCCTCCATAGATGCTTTTTCCAAAAAAAATAATTCACCTTCTAAAAGTGGGTCAAAAGTCAACTCAACTTTACCTAAAAAAACATCTCTTGGCAGGAACGATCCTTGTTGGTGTGGTAGTGGAAAAAAATTTAAGAAGTGTCACTATCCAGAATCTAACTAAAGCGCATAACGGGCGAAACAATTTTATACATACAAATGAACATTTATAAGCCTTTTTTCTCGGTAGTAATCCCAGCACTGAATGAGGAAAATTTTCTTCCGCTCCTTCTTGAAGATTTAAAAAAACAAAAATTTAAAAATTTCGAAGTTGTTATAGTTGATGGGTCATCAACAGACGAAACAATAAAAGTTGCAAAATATTTTGATAAAAATCTAAATTTAAAGACTTTTGTTGTAAAAAAAAGAAATGTATCATTTCAGAGAAATTTTGGTGCTGAAAAGTCAATAGGTAAGTACATTTTGTTTATAGATGCAGATACTAGAATAAAAAGCGACTTCTTGTTAAAAGCCAATAAAATCATTCAATCAAAAAAATATTTAATATTATTGCCAAAATTTGCCCTTACCAAAAAAGACCCTTTAGCAAATTTATTTATAATGTTGTCTAATTATGCAATCGAGATCTCGCAAATAACTTCTAAGCCATTTGCCAGTGGGGGAAATTTTATTATTTACAAAGACTTTTTTAATCATATTTCAGGATTTAATGAAAAACTTTATATCTCAGAAGATCACGATATAGTCACAAGAGCTAAAAAAATCGGTGTTACGGCAATTTATTGCAAAAATCTATTGTGTGAATTTTCCCTTCGTAGATTAAATAAGGATGGTTTTATTGATCTGGCAAAAAAATACGCTCTCTCTAGTATTTACAGATTGATAAAAGGAGGGGTGTATAAGAAAATTTATAATTATGAAATGGGTGGAGCTAGATATATAGCATCGGAGATGAATAATAAAAAGATAAACGATTACAAAGTTTTGTATGAGAAATTTATAAAACTAATAGAAAAGTTATAATCTTTACTTTACAGTAACACTTTTTGCTAAATTTCTTGGTTTATCAGGATCAAGTCCTTTTTCAAGTGCGAGGTAATATCCGAGCAATTGAGCAATCACCACTTGAGGGATGATTGTTGCATCACTACAAAACTTGACTGGTATGTGCACATCATAAACAGGCGCTTTTTTTTCAGAAACTCCTATCACAAATGCTCCTCTAGCTTTTACTTCATATGCCGCTGACAAAGTATCCTCGTAAGTTTCGTCCTTGGGATTGTAAACTATAACCGGAGTACCCTTCTCAATTAAAGCAATGACTCCATGCTTTAGTTCGCCAGCGGGAAATCCTTCGGCATGTATGTATGAAACCTCTTTTATTTTTAGGGCTGATTCTAACGCCAAGGCATATGAAAGGCCTCTGCCAAGGATAAAAATATGGTCATGTTTAGCAATTTTTTTTGCTAAAAGTTTTATTTTTGAACTATAATCTAAAACTTTTTTTACCTCAATCACTGATTTTCTAAGCAATGATTGACCAGTTTTTAAACTACCAGCTACGGCATGAGCCATTAGAAAGAGATAGGCCAATTTTGATGTATATGCTTTTGTAGAGGCAACAGCTTTCTCTGGACCAGCATGAAGATATAGGGATTTGTCAGACAATCTGTCAAGTGTAGAGTGGGGGCTGTTAATGATCGAAACAAGCGTCGCTCCTTTTTCTTTAGCTTTCTTCACACTTGAGATTGTGTCGATAGTTTCGCCAGATTGTGAAAGGGCTATTACAAGGGACTGTCTGCGTATAAAATTTATCAAGTATGAAAACTCTGACCCAAATGAAGTATTCAGATGCCGTCGGGCAATTTTTGAGAAAAAATAAACTCCTGCCAGTCCGGCATATGACGCAGTTCCGCATCCAACTAAAAAACAACCGAAAGCATTTTTTATTTTGCTTGCCACCTCTTCAACATCTTTTCTTTGTGTTTTCAAAATATTAGTGATGACATCAACTTGATCATTTATCTCTTTTAACATAAAGTGAGGATAGTTGCCTATGTCACTCATGTTTTTTGGGAAATTGATAGTTTGAAAGGAGACAGGTTTCACCTTTTTGTCTTGGTTTAAAAGCTCTATGGAATTCTTGCTCGCCTTTATAATCTCCCCATCCTCTAAAAAATAGAGTTTATCTGTGTAACTGGCGATACCAACTGGATCTGATGAAACAAAAAATTCATCATTATTTTTGCCAATAATTACAGGGGAGCCATTTTTGTAAGCTACAAAAGTTTCTTCTTTAACAAATAAGGCAATCACCGCATTTAAGCCTTTAATTACACTACATAAATTCTGCATACACAATACCGGGTCCACCTCTTTTTTATAGCTTTCTTCCAGATAGTGGGCGAGAACTTCAGAATCTGTGTCTGATACAAACTTGTGACCCTTCTCTTCAAGTTGAGTTTTTAATTCTAAGTAATTTTCCACTATTCCGTTATGAACGATAACTATTTCTTTATTACAGCTTAAATGAGGATGAGCATTCTCTATAGTGACTCCTCCGTGGGTTGCCCATCGTGTATGGCCAATACCGATATTGCTATTTGTATCCTTAATTGTAGAGTTGCCGATTTTTCCAATTTGTTTTACCAAATCAATACTGCCGTCAAGTTTTTTTAGTGCTACGCCCCAAGAATCGTAACCTCTATATTCTAAAGATTTCAACCCCTCAAGTATGATATCTTTTGTATTTTTGTGACCTATATAGCCAAAAATTCCACACATATTCTTAATTTAATGTTTTTCTGTCTAGAAACCTAATTTTTATGTACTTTAGTATTTTATCAAAAAAAAATCCTAAAACCACAAGACACCAACCTATAATTGGCAACCCGGTTGGCACTAACTTTACCAAGATGAGATTGATCGTATATTCTATTCTAAAACTAGGTCGCTCTGTAATCAATGAGTTCATAAATTGTAGTGTCAAAGGTTCTAAAATATGTTTATTGTATTCAAAAGCAAAAAGAAGAATTAAAAAGCCCCACATGGTTATAACTTTACCCCGAGTAGGTTTGTATAGAGCCAAAAGAGTAAAAAGTATAACCGCCGATAAGTAAAAGATTGCCTCGGCATTGTGTAATAACAAAAAGTAGATTGTGTAGAAGAGATTTTGCTTTGTGTCAGGAGCCATAGTAGATTATACAATAGGTGCTTTTGGTAATTTTAAACCTTTTAATATATTTTTAAAATATTGTATACTGAAAATATGATTAAAAAACGTATTAAAACTAAACCATCTTTTATATCAGGTATAAAGCAGAGTTATGATAAAATTTTGTGGGGCGTCGCCGGTCTATTGAGTGGAATTTTTCTAACAATGACGATTGTACTTCCTTTTACAAATGATAAAAAATTCAGTTGTTGTTATGAAGGCAAAAAGGGATGCGATAGCAAGATGTATACTAAGTCAAACTGTACCAACAAAAAAACGAGAGAATCTGAATTGAATAATAATCATAAAATGCACAATGAGAAGAGTATGGGGGATATGAGTGATGCATTAACCGGCCTATCTGGTAAAGAATTTGATCGCGCATTTTTGCAGTTAATGATTGAACATCATCAAGGGGCTGTAGAGATGTCTCAAATGGCTTTAAGATTAGCCGATAGTAAAGAGATCAAGAGTTTATCTGAGGATATTATAAAATCTCAACAATCAGAGATTGAGATGATGAAGAGGTGGTTAAAATAAACTTATCTGATCATTATCATTAGCTGTTTTTTGCTGAATAACTTTGTTGGTATTTCCTCGCGAAGTGAAAATTTTCTGGACAAGACTATTTAATTCCAAGCGCATTAGATCAGGCTTGATATCATCCCTGAATTTAGCATATGCCAAACTAGAGATTGGAGGACTCACATCCAAGTCACAAACGATCGTTGCAATTTTTTTAAATAGTAGAACATTATCCTTGTGAGTTATCAATATTTCCTTCCATTTAGGATTTTCGACGGTGTCGACTTTTTCAAGTAAATTCTCCACAGTCTTATAAGTTTGTAATAATTTTTGCGCTGTTTTTGGACCAATGCCTTTTGCTGTGTTGTAGTTGTCTGAAGAATCTCCGGCTAGCGACTTGTAATCCGGGATCTGTGATGGCTGTATTCCAAATTTTTCCCTAACTGACTCAGGTGTAAAAAAGTAAAAATCAGACACTCCTTTTTTGGGTGCAATAAGTGAGGTCTTTGTATCAGTAAGTTGAAGTAAATCACGATCACCAGTTAAAATGTAAATCTGGTCAAAATTATTGTGAAGATTTTTAGCAATTGAACCGATGACATCATCGGCTTCAAAACCTTCCCTCTCAACTCTGGTTATACCCCCTTTATCAAGTAAATCTTTGATTATCGGTATCTGTGCCTTTAATAAATTATCCATGGGTGGTCTTTTTGCCTGATATTGGGTATATAGTTTTTTTCTAAAAGTTGGCTTTGGAGTATCAAAGCAAACTGCTATATGATTTGGATTAAAGTCATTTATTACTTTGAGAATCATTAGAAAAAACCCGTAAATCGCATTTGTTGAAGTGCCATCTTTGGCTTTTAACGTATCAGGTAATGCATGAAATGCACGATGAATTATAGCGTGAGCATCAATAAGCAATAATGTATTTCTCATCATTTTTGACTAGTGTAATGGATTCTTAATCAATTATTGATATTGTTTCTTCTTCGGAAGAGATTTTTTTACCTACAATTTTTTCAAACTGGTCTTGGTCCATGCTTTCAGATTTTACTAACTCGAGAGAAACTGCGTCTAACTGAGTTCGATATTTCTTAATTAGGATAACTGCATTTTTGTAAGCTGTATTGAGAATATTGCTGACTTCAACATCAATTTTCGATAACGTTTCTTGAGAAACTGATTGGTTTTCATAACCAAATCTATAATCTGTTACATCGTAGGCTGTGCCAAAATTTATTGGTCCCAGGGGACTCATACCGAAGTCCATCACCATTCTTCTGGCAATTGATGTTGCCTGATCGAAATCATTTGATGCTCCAGTGGTGACTTCATTAAAGACTATCTCTTCAGCAGCTCTTCCTCCCATCATAACGGTCAACCTCTCAATCAATGCTGTTTTTGTAGTGTGAAGCTTATCTTTCTCTGGCGGTATTAAAGTATAACCTAGAGCCATTCCTCTTGAGATAATCGATATTCTGTGTACTGGATCAGTATGCTCTTGAAAATGAGAAGTTATAGCATGCCCAGCTTCGTGATAAGCTGTTATTTTTCGATCGTACTCGGTTTGTAATCTTTTCTTCTCAGGACCAAGTTTAACTTTAGTCGCTGCATCTTCTATATCGTTCATGGACATGGCTTGTCGTTCTTCTCGGGCTGCTGTTATCGCTGCTTCATTGAGCATATTTTCAATATCTGCGCCTGAAAAGCCAACAGTTCTTTTAGCAATTTTTTTCCAGTTTACATCTTTTTCAGCTGGTTTATTTTTAGCATGAATAGCTATGATGGCTTCTCTCCCTTCTACATCAGGATAATCAACCAATATTCTTCTGTCAAATCTACCTGGTCGCAGTAGGGCTGCATCCAACAAATCGCCTCTATTAGTAGCTGCAATTACAATGACTTGTTCGTTTGGCGTAAATCCATCCATCTCTACCAGAATCTGATTTAATGTTTGTTCTCTTTCATCGTGAGATGACATGACCCCTGTTGATCTGGTTCTGCCGATTGCATCAATTTCATCAATAAAAATGATGGCAGGAGCTTTGGCTTTTGCTTGAGCAAATAAGTCCCTGGCCCTGGCGGCACCAATGCCAACTAACATCTCCATAAACTCAGAGCCTGCAATTGAGAAAAACGGCACATCTGCTTCACCGGCCACTGCCTTTGCGAGCAATGTTTTACCAGTTCCAGCAGGGCCAACAAGCATGACTCCCTTAGGTGGTCTTGCTCCGAGTTTGCTGTATTTCTCAGGCTTCTTTAAGAAATCAACGACCTCCTCAAGTTCTTTTTTAGCCTCTTCAACGCCGGCGACATCTTTGAAAGTTATCTTAGAAGTTTCCTTGAGAAAACGCTTTGCTTTTGACTTGCCAAATGAAAATACAGAGTCCTGGGATCCTCTAGCTTGTTTAAACATGTACCAAAAGAAGGCTACTAGCAGTATTACCGGCAAAATATTTGCTAATAATCTTATAATTTCAGTTCCGGTTTGGGTATCTTTTACCACCAACGGGACTTTCTCAATTTGAATACCAGCATCAGTTAAAATTTTTCTAAAATTATCCCCCTGTTCAATTATAGTAACTGTTTTTGAGCCATCATTTAACGTTGCAAACACTTTTGAATTTTCGATACTTAATTCTTTGACTTTATTCTCTTTAATGTTAGCCAGTGTCTTACTAAGAGATTCTGATTTAGCATCAGAATTCACGTTAAAAACAGGAGAGAGTAACGTGGTCAAGAAAAGAAAGCCGAAAATTATTAAGAAAATTGTACGGGCATCTATTTTGACAAGTGGATTAGGGTCTTTAGTCTTTTTTTGGTTTTTCTTTAAGTTTTTTTCGTTGTTTATTTTGACCATATTAGTAATTTTATCAGATTTTTGCTAAAATATGTACATATGACAAAAATAATTTCGTTAAACACCATAGGTATTGATAAAACTATAGATGAGGTTGTAAAAAGTTTAAAAGCAGGTGCATTAGTGGTTTTTCCTTCGGATACGGTATATGGATTGTTGGTTGATGCCAGAAATGAACAGGCGGTGTCAAAGCTTATAGAGTTTAAAAATAGGGCTCCAGGCAAAGCAATATCAGTATTTGTGTCTGATTTTAAGATGTTAAGAGAATTCGGTGTGGTTGCAGATGATAAAAAAGATCTATTATTGTCAGTTCTGCCAGGGCCATTTACAGTTATACTTCAGAGTAAAAATAGAGTTGATAAAAGATTGCAATCAGAGAAAGGTACTTTAGGTATCAGGTTAACACAATTTCAGCCTGTGCAGGACTTGGTGAATAGATACGGCTCACCGCTTACCGCAACTTCAGCAAATCTTGGTGGTAAAAGCCCTCATTACTCGATTAAGTCACTCTTAAACCAACTGCCTAAATTTAAAAAGAATATGTTAGATCTAATCGTAGATGCTTCTTCACTTCCAAGAAATAAACCTTCGACGATACTGGATTTTACAACTGAAAATATAAAAATTCTGCGTCATGGTGATGTTATTTTAGGAAAAAAGGATGAGTTTATCTCAAATTCGCCCAAGGAAACACGGGCAATTGCTTCCTTTTTATACAGAAAGAGTCAGCAACTTGCAGCCGATAAGCCAGTTGTTTTTTTGATTAAAGGCGATCTTGGTGCTGGAAAAACGGAGTTTACTAGAGGTGTTGCGAAGGAGTTTGGAATTGAAAAAATTGTTTCTCCGACATTTGTTATTTATTATGAGTACGATGTAAAATCGTCAAGCCCAGGAGAGGCAGATAAAAGAAAGTTTATTCATGCTGATTTTTACAATATTCAGGACACAGAAGAGTTTGACAACTTAAAAATGGAGAGATATCTTCAACTAAATAATTTTATGATCTGTGAGTGGGGAGAAAGATTAGGTGAATTTTATAAAATCTTCAAGGAAAAAGCTGTGGTATATGTATTAGAGATTGATCACGTGGGTGAAAAAACTCGTAAAATAACTTTTGCTGAAACAAAGTAATTTTTTTGAATATGAGATTACTGGCAATAGACACATCAGCTGACGATACTTGCTCTGCAGTCGTTGAGGGAAGGCGTGTGATATCACATGTTGAATATTCTCAGATATCTCTACATGAACAATGGGGAGGGATCTACCCTTCTGTCGCCCGTCGTGCTCATGAAGAAAGAATTGAGTGGGTAGTAAAAAAAGCATTAACAAAAGCAAAGCTGCAAGACTTTTCAGATATAGAT
>JBEIIR010000019.1:0-13708 GCA_040380695.1 Gammaproteobacteria bacterium
CACCATAATTAAACCAATCATTAAAGATTTATAGTTGCCTAATTTTTTTGACAAAGATCCGACAATAAAAATCTGGTTAAAAACTATCATCAATCCTATAATTACAAAAAAATAACCTATCTCTTGTGACGTCAATTTTAAAACATCAACCAAATAAAGAATAAAAATTGAGCTAAACGATGAAAAAACCAATAGAAAAGAGACTCTTTCAATTAAAATATATTTCATGACTCTGTTTTCTGTATAAGTTTTTAACTTTGGTATAAATTGCATCTCTTTTAAAATGTTTAAATCTAGCTTCTTAACTCGTTTATCTTTTTCAAGCGATTCAGGCATAAATAAATACATATAGATTAGAGCAAAAAGAGATACTGACATAGCAAGCAAAACAGGTCCAAGGTAGCCCAATAAATCTGTCATGGCCAATCCTCCAAGTATCGGCCCAATGATTATGGCAATTCCTGAAATACCTCCAAGAATACCATATACATTTGTCCTTTCATTTTGAGGTATAAAATCGGAAGCATAAGCATTTGCAACAGCATTATTTCCTCCTGTTGCACCGTCAGCCGCTCTGGATAAAAGCAGTATCAAAAGTGGTAAGGAGATAAATCCCAAACTTACATTCGAAACAAAAAAAACTATAAAAAAAATTAACCAACTTAATAACGTTCCTGCTTGACTTAACAGTAAAATAGGTCTTCTGCCGTAGTAATCGCTTAAGCTACCAAGAATAGGAGCTGCATAAAATTGGAAAAGTGGATAAATCGCAATCAGTAAACCATATAAATACCATGTTCCCCCATATTCTTTTAAAATGTATGGCAAAATCGGAATTACGATAGTGAAATTGAGTGTGTTGACGAAAGACAGTATGTATAGAGAGAAAATTGCTTTTTTCATTAATATAACCTATTCTAACATCTGAAAATCAAGTCGGGGTTTTGAATCCTTTTGAGAGAGCTATAAATTTTGTAGCTCAGCTTCGAGATCTTGCATCTCTGTGTCTAAATCGGGAAGTGTAAAATTCTCTATTTCATCAAGCTCTAAATCCTCATTCTGTTTACTATTTTCTACAGTTGTCGTCACGATTAATTCCTGTACCGGCGTCGGTGAGATGGAGTTTGTCGCAGGAGTTGTGGTTTGAGTCTGATTATAAAAAAATAACCCTGCAAGCAAGATAAGGATTACAATTAAACCACCCATAACTAATATAAAAATCTTTGTGTATTGTGTCTCTGTTTTGAGACCTACTGGGTCTATATTATGTTGATTCTGCGGAGGGATACTCCCGGAGTTTAGGTTTTCGTTGCCTTCCATTTTCAATTTTACAAATTAATTAACTGAGCTCTCTGAAACTTCAGATACTGTTACTTTAGAGCCTCTATACATTTTGATAACCTCAACAGTGTTTGTTTGTGCCAGCACGACTTTAGCTTTTACACTTGACCAATCTTTGCGAAAATTGGCAACTGTCTGCGAAACAACGGCTTTTAATCTGGACTCCGAAGATACATCAGGCGCGTATACTTTTTGGGACTGAGTTTCAACAGCTTGCTTTGCAACGATAATTGATTGACGGGCTTCTGAAATCTGCTGTGTTAGCTTGGATTTGTTGGCATCATCTGTTAAAAGTTCGGCCTTATCTTCAATTGTCATAATTGCTGCATCTAGTCTCTCAAGATGTTTTGTCAGCACGCTCACAAGTCGCGTTTGCCTATCAGATAGTTTTTCATCAATCTTAGCAACAACAGCTTGCTTTTTCTCATCTTTAATATTCTGAACTTTTTCTTTGAAGTCTTCTTTCTGTTGAGTTTTCTTTTCTTTCATCCTGTCATTTTGAATAAGTCGTTCTCTGTCGCCTCTTTTTACAGCTTGACTTACAGATTCATCAGGTGAAATATAAGTACTTGGCTGACTGACTGAAGATTCTGATTCTTGAGAATAAGCTGGTAATGAATTTAAGAAAAATATACAGGTAGATAAAATTAAGACTTTCAAACAATTTTTAAACATATTATATTACATGATAAACTTTACATTCTACTTTTGTCAACCTCGATGATTTTTTGTTGCAGAAAATGGCAATCTTAATATATAGTTAAATTAGGCTTACACATTATTTTTAGCAAAAATGCTTTAAAGAATGTTGTAGTCAATTAACTAATGACAAAAACATTTCAAAAAAAATTAGAGAACCTTCTAAGGGATGGACAGCTTGACATAGTAAAGCAAGAATTTTTGCATCTAGATTTTCATGAAATTGCTGATTTTATAAACAACAGAAAGAAAAAGTCCGAAAAAGTTACAGCGTTTTTACTACTGTCTCCAGAGATCCAATCACAGGTAATTCTTAAATTAAAGGAGTTCACTAAACGTACTATAATGCCTGAGTTGTCTGTGATACAAGTTGCCAGCTTCTTACATTTTAACGACGAAGACGATGCGACCGATATATTGCAATATTTAAATGAATCAAAACAGGAAAAAATTTTATCAAAGATTGCAGAAAGTAAGCGCTTAAAAATTGAGAAGCTATTGCAATTTCCAAAAGATACGGCTGGAGGCTTAATGGATCTGAATTTTGTAATTGTAAAAGATACATTTACCTTCAATGATATTGCCGAGAAGGTGCAAAATCATATAGAAAAAGAAAAAACTGTACCGATTGTCATTATAACTGATCAGCTGGGCAAAGCAAAAGGACACATCCCTCACAAAAATCTTCTTTTTGCAGGGCCTCAAACACCTTTAAAAATCTTGACAAGACCGCTACCTATTATTAAATACTCAGCAAACAGTAATAATCTTATAAAAACAATACGAAAAAGTTCGCAGGATATCTTGGGAGTAACAGACAAAGATGGTGTTATTCTCGGCATAATCCATATAAGAGATCTGCTTTCTTTGATAGAATCCGAAACAACCAAAAACATCTTCTCATTTGCCGGAGTAAACCAAGAAGAAGATATCAATGATTCTATCTCCCGAAAAGTAACGATGAGGTATCGCTGGCTACTATTAAACCTTTGTACAGCATTTTTAGCCGCATTTGTCGTTTCTTTATTTGAAGACACAATCTCAAAGTTGGCCATTCTGGCAGTATTCATGCCCATCGTGGCCAGCGAGGGTGGTAACGCAGCCACACAGTCTTTAGCTGTTGCCATAAGAGGAATATCTACAGGAGAAATATCTTTTACAAGCGCAAAAAGTATAATTATTAAAGAATCAATGGCGGGAGTTTTAAATGGGGTTATAACCGGCGTTTTTGCTATGATAATTGCTTATTTACTTAACGCACCTGTTGAGTTAGGTTTTATTTTGGCCATCTCATTGATAGTCAATTTATTTGTAGCTGGCTTGTTTGGCGCTATAACTCCTTTTGTACTGAAATATCTTCGTATTGATCCTGCAGTATCAAGCTCAGTATTTGTAACTACCGCAACAGATATAGTGGGCTTCTTTGTGTTTTTAGGATTAGGAGCTATTATTCTGCTATAAAAAGATTTGGTATACTACAAATGCTATGAATATTTCTATTGGGATTGTTGGACTGCCAAATATTGGAAAATCAACTTTATTTAATGCTCTTCTTAAAAAGACGGTAGCTGATGCTGCTAACTATCCCTTCTGCACTATTGAACCTAATGTTGGTGTCGTTGAGGTGCCCGATCCCAGACTGCAAAAAATTGCTGAATTGGTCGACACTAAAAAAATAGTTCCAGCAGTAATTGAGTTTTATGATATTGCTGGTTTAGTGGCTGGAGCTTCAGAGGGCGAAGGTTTAGGTAATAAGTTTCTATCACATATCAGAGAAGTAGCAGTGATTGCTCATGTTGTTCGTCTTTTTGAGGATGAAAATGTCTTGCATGTTGCTAACTCAGTTGATCCGTTAAGGGATATCAAAATTATAGATACTGAATTAGCCCTAGCTGATTTATCAACTTTAGAAAAGCAAAAAGATTTATCTGTAGCTGCTCGTTCTAAAGCCACAAAAGAAGAGATTTTGAGGGCCGATGCAGTTATAAAATTAAAAAAACATCTAAATGAGGGTAAACCTGCTAGGACTTGCCCACTAACGCCAGAAGAGCTTCAATCAGCTCATAGCTTGCAACTGCTCACAATGAAACCTGTTATTTATGTTTTTAACGTGTCAGAAGAACAGTTAACTGAGCAGAATAATACCGAGTTAAAAATCTTAGAAATTTTAAACTCCGTAGGTTCTACAGCCGCTACACCAAACACAATTTATCTAAATGCAAAACTAGAAAACGATGTTCTCGCGCTAAGTATAAATGATCAGGAAGAATATTTAAGTCAGTATGGGCTTAAGGAGACTGGCTTAAATCGTCTGATAAAAAAAGCTTATGAAACGCTCGGCTTGATCTCATTTCTGACCGGAGGTCAGATTGAGGCGCGGGCGTGGACAATTAAGAAAGGCACGCCCGCGCCAGTAGCTGCCGGAACAATACACACTGATTTTGAGAAAAAGTTTATCAAAGCAGAGATAGTTCACTTTAATACTTTTGTAGAAGTGGGAGGCTGGTCAAAAGCTAGAGAACTTGGCAAAGTTCAGATTGTAGGTCGAGATTATGAGATGCAGGACGGAGACGTCGTAGATTTTAAAATCGGAGCTTAGCGACAGTACGAACTAGGGATACTCCTTTTTTAGGGATACTCCCTCTGGAGGGAGTATCCCTTTTCTAGCCTTAATATAAATCACCCAGAACCTTATTGATGAAAATAGCGCCCACACAAACCCTGCAAAACCATCCATGAACCCTTTGTGTCGTAGATATATGCTTATAAACGTCGTCAGTGGCTTCACTACGAAATAACAAGGAAAACAAGGCTTGATATTTTCTGCAATTAGTTTTTCACTATCAAAAGTGGTATATCTATTAAATCGGAAAAGATATCTCTCGAAAGTGGGGTCAGCGTAATGTTCAATCGCATTTTCTGTCCATGCGGTCTCACCGTCCACAACTACATTTTCATGAACATCTTTGAGCTTAAAATGTGCACTATCACGTTTATAAAGACGTAGCACGGCGTCCGGATACACGCCACCTTTCATCAAAAACCTATCTAGAAACCAATTTTTTCTAGGTATAAAATAACCTGACACAACTGATTTACTGAGATCTTTTTTTTCTTTAATATTTTTTTTAATCTCATCTTTAAGCTCAGGACTTAGGCGTTCATCAGCGTCAAGTTGGAGTATCCATTCCCCTTTAGCCAACTTGATACCCCTCTCCTTATTGATTAAAAAATTAAGTGGGTTATCAACCACATGCACCGATATTTTATCGCCATAGGATTTGGCAATCTCAACTGTTTTGTCTACAGATCCACCATCAACAATCACGATTTCATCTACCAGATCGTAAGCTGAATCAAGAGGAATTTTTATATTCTCCTCCTCATTAAAGGTCGGAATGACCAGCGAAAGTCTTATCATATAAGAAATATCTTGATAAAAAACATAACTAATTTCCTACCTTCTAAATATGTCAAAAATTATGACAACGCTATTTCGTTAAACTCCTCCCCTACCTCTTCATAAACTTTAGCTCCTTGTTCGAGTGCTCGGGTTGTAAAAAGTATACCATCAAGATGATCTAACTCATGTTGAATAATTATGGCTTCGAAATCACTAAACCAGACTTCATGTTTCTGACCCATCCGATCTTGATACTCGACCAAAATTGATTGCGGTCTATAAATAGGTGACCATATTTTTTCAAGAGATAAGCAACCTTCAAGCGTAGTGCTTTTTTTAAGTTCTTTCTTAGAAGGAATCTTAACTTTGCCCCGCTCTTTAATTGCAGGATTTATAAACTCTGCAATATCTGATTTTTTATCCGGTCTTATGATAAAAACACTTAAGGAGATGCCAACTTGATTAGCAGCAAGTCCGACACCTTCAGGATCTTTGGTTGCCAGCAACGTATCACGCATGTCTTTGAGCAATTTATCAAGTTTTGCATCAAATTTTGTTACATTTCTAGTTTTGGTCATTAGCACCTTATTTGGCGCTTTTACTATAGGTAAAATCATAGCGGTATTATACTATGGCACAAGCAACGAAACCACAAAAGATATTATAGGTGTAAATACCGTTTGAAGAACCGACTTCTCCCCGATGGGTATGATAAGAAGCAATAAGAAGATAAAGCCAAATCTCTCTAATTTGCGCCATTCGTACGCCTGTTCACTTGATAAAATGCCTTCAACTATTTTAAATCCATCTAAAGGATGAATTGGTATTAGATTAAAAATACCAAGCATGATATTCAACTGAATTAAAACTGACAAAAAACCAACAAATAGCAACGACGAAAAAGAGCTATTTAATTGAAGTAGATTCAAAATTAAGGATGCCGCCAAAGCGATGGCAAAATTAGAAAGCGGACCTACAATTGAGATAAGAGCTGAATCCCGTCTGCGATTTCGTAAATTAAATGGATCAAATTGAACCGGCTTTCCCCAACCAAAACCAATGAGTAGTATAAAAATGGTGCCATACAAATCAAGATGTGATAAAGGGTTAAGGGTGACCCTACCTTGCATTCTTGGTGTGGGATCACCTAAATAATCTGCCATCTTTGCATGTGCTGCTTCGTGAATAGTAATAGCAACAACCATTGACAATGCTACAAAAACAAACGCCAAAGGATTTTCAAAAAGTTGAAGTATCATAGTTGTTGCAATCTAATATTTATTATGATATCATAAACTTTTAATTTAACAAAGTAAAAATATGGAATGTTATCACTGTCATAAAGGCAAAATGTATGGTCGATCTCACACGCATCACAGAGGTGTTGCCGGAGGAAGATGGAAAAAAAGAGCTCAAAAGACCCCAAAACTGTTTCGCCCTAACTTGCAACCAGTTATGATAGTTGACTCAGGTAAAGATATAAGAGTAAAATTGTGCACAAAATGCATCAAAAGGATCAAAAAAGATATGAGAGATGGTGCAAGACCTTTCTTGAAACTTAAAAATCCTCCTGTTATTGAGACAAGTCATTCAGCTACTACGCTAAATGCTTAACCAGTGATCAGATTCCGGAACATTTTCTTTCTGCTCTTACCCAATTGGTTGCATGTTTATTACCACCCATTTCATCTTCAGCCCTTACTTGACAATATACAGTTTCTCCATTAATTGGAGTTAGTTTAAGCTTTGCCGAAGTTGTAGCATAGTTTGTTATCGCGCTATTATGATACCAAATGATAGGTAAATCAGTTGATTGAGTAAAACTCGCATTGCGACATTGTAATACATATCTGTCAAAAGCATCTCTACATATTTGAGGCTTTGTATCAATGCCATCCCAGGTCCATTCAGTGCAATCTTTACCTGACTGAACATAGGATAAGGCACAAGAATTTGAAACTATCAGGATGGAGGTAGGGGTCGGTGTAAAAGTAGGTGGAATTATAATTTCAGATGACAAAATTGACCGACTTAAACTTGCTGAGCTTGATGATAGTGAAACCCCATTTGATTTGATACATCGCACATAATCTGTGCTACCGCACCCTTTACCTATCTTTAGCCTTACCTCATCACAAGTTCGGGCAATACACGAGTTATCGATGATACTTGCTTCTGTCGCAGTTTGAGTTGGCTCTCTTTTTAGTTGAGTAGTGATGCCTTTTACCTCCTCGATAACATCTTTACCATCTTTTGTCTTAGTTGTAAAAACCCATGGCGATCCTTCATTATCATAAACTTTGCCGTTTATTCTAAGTTGATAATAATATGTTGTAGCTGAAGTTAACAAAGTCAACTCTACATTATGATCTCGGCCCGCTTCAGCTTCTTCAGCAAGCGAATTTAAGGTATCGGGTGAAACGCCATACTCCACAATTCCTCTTGTTTTTCTTTCTGTATACCAGATAATTTCTGCAGTAGATCTTGTAATTTTATGAGCGGAAACATCGACTGGCGTCTGATCACCTGACTGACCGGTAAAACCCTGAAAACCTAAGTAAAAAAGTATAAAAATTGGAAGGCTTATAAAAATAGTTAGAATAAAAAAAAACAAGGTAAATCTTTTATGCTTTTTTTTAGAATTAAATGAACCTTTCTCCATATCTTTTTATACTATCATTTTTTTTAATTTTCTGTTTGACAATCAATCTTTCTGTTCGTATAATCCAATCATTATGCAATCAGACAAAAACAAAAGCAAACCCTCTATAACAATAGACAACTTACCAGATCTTATGACTATCCGAGAGGTCAGTGAGCTTCTAAGAGTTTCTCAACTAACAATAAAGCGTTGGGGTAAAAGTGGCAAGCTTCCTGCAATAAGAATAAACACCAGAGGCGACAGACGATATAAAAAAGAGGTTATTTTGAGACTTCTGGGGGAACAGATTGAGGGATGAGGGGTTTCTTGAAAAAATTCTTAAAAAAATTTTTTAGTTTTTCAAAAAAATTCGCTATTCCTGTTTTTCCTGTATTCTCGAGGCTCTCTTCAGACTTATTACCTCCTATATTTTCATCAATTTTTTGCTCACTAATTGCCCCTAAGACTTCTGCCATCTTTGATAAATCAAAGGTTTGAGTTGGTAAGTCAACAGGTAGATGTTTTACATTCTCAGAATTTGGTGGTGAATGAATTATCTCTTGTGGAGCACTCGGCAATTCATTATTTAATGCTTCTTGAGAAAGGTTATTATTAGTTGTTAAATCAGGTTGTATATTTTCAAGATTTTCTAATCTTCCAGGAGCTGCAGTAAATTCAGCCATTTACGTTATTGTTGTTTAAATTTATAAATTTTTCTAATTTTTCTCTAACTAATTGAAGCTCTGAGGTGTCTTTTTTTAATACATTACTTTCTTGCAT
Organism: Gammaproteobacteria bacterium; assembly: GCA_040380695.1. GTDB lineage: Bacteria > Patescibacteriota > Microgenomatia > UBA1406 > GWC2-37-13 > UBA1450. Next base: position 8,865 of record JBEIIR010000019.1, read on the forward strand.
TTGTTTATCTGTTTTTTCTCTCATTCTTTTATAAAATTCATTATCAAGCTTTACTTCTTCCTGACTAGCCTTAATTAGCTCAAGATTAATATTTTCCTCGAGCGTAATATCGTAAATTGCATCATAAGCATCCCATAAAATTTGCTCAATGTCAAATTTAGCATCTTGATCCATGCTTTCCCACTGATCAAGCAGAGATCTTTTAATTGTGTCACTAATTGGTAAAACAGTGATTATGTCTTTTGTTGTTATTTTCATTTGCTTGATGCAAGCGCTAATGCTTGTTGGCGTAATTCGTTTATAATACCTTTTATAACTTGTCGATAATGGGCTTTGGCATAACTGGTTTTATTATTCTCTAAATCAGTAAATACATCTGATAAGGTGGAGGGTACTGGAGTTGTTAATAGATATTTGGCTAGCATATCTTTGAGATTATCAGCGGGTAAAATTTTTACCAAACACTGGAAAAGCTCTTCTCTATTGGGTGCTTCCTGATATTTAAAAATCAAGTTAAGCATGTGGTAATAACCCTCAGGCTGATTTGCATTTTGTTCCGCAGTGGTAAACTTACCATTACCTGAATCTACTTTAGTTTTGTTTATATATTGACCTAAATTTTCCATTAACTCTTCACGAGCCTCAGAAAAAATTTCTCCTTGTCTATTAGAAATATCCTGAATATTTGGAAGGGCTGCTTTATATGCTTCAAGACGAGCAATTTCTTGTTGAATGGTTGGAGCTATTGATTCTTTTTGCTTTTGAATGGATGCCTGCTTTTCTCTAATATATTGCGTTTCTGATTGTAGCAAAATTCTAAACCTGCGGACTCTTTTTTGAGCATCATCAAATTGCCCCTTTTCCTCCTCGACTTCAGCAATAAGCTCTGATCGCGCCTCTATCATTGCTCGGGCAGCTTCTTCTCTTGATTTATACAATTTACTGCCTAGAGGTTCTTCCACTTTCATTGCCTTCGTGACTAGTTCTTCAAAAGGAAGCGATTTTATTTCATCTGTATTCAGAGGATATAATCTAGCTTCTGTTGCGTAGAGTAATCTATATGATAGTAATTGTAAATCAACTTGTGCTTTACGGGACTGTTCCTGATTCGCTTTTGCAATTAAAACGTTAGCGTCTTCATACTGCTTTCTTAAAGTTAGCAATTCTGCACGCCTACTTTCAGCAGCATTAATTTTTTGTAAAATAGGGTCCTTAAGTTGTTTAAAAGTATGTTCAGCCAATTCTCTAAATTTTGTATAGTCAGCTGAGGGCTGTGTTTTCAAACCGGAAGATGGTAATTTCGTAGAATAACGCTCCAGTAACTCAAGGTATTTTTCACTAATTAAATCCTCAACTTTTTTTAATTGAAAATTTAAGGATGTGTTACCTTCATTCAATTGATTGTTAACATCTGCTATGAGACTATCAATGTTATCAATAGATGTAATAGTTTCGCTGAATCTATTTTGTATCTCTGTAGCAATATCCTCCTGTTTTCTTCTACCTTCATTACTCCCCTCGAAAGACTGAAGCTGTGCTTCAATTTCTGCAGAACGAGCTGTTAATTGAGTTGATTCAGCGTCTAAACTCGCACTTCTTACTTTTATAGTTTTGGGGTCTCTTAAGGTTGTTATGCGACTATCAATTTTTTGTGAAGCTTCTACCAATTCTCTGCTAAATTTTTTTTCCTGAGCATCTTCCCTTTTTTTTGCCTCGCGTTCTAGCTGCTCAGTAATAAAACTATTTGTCATTTTTTCAATAACAAAGCGTCTTGCATTGAAAAATCTGCTTAAGTTTCCTTCTGTGTCTAATTCGTCTATGTTAAAATCAAGTTCGCCTGGCTTTCTTCCGTTTACATCAAGAATACCACCTTGATTCGGTTTAAACTCTTTTTCAATCATACGCTCCCAATTTGTTCCCATTTTATCGTTTTCAAGGCTTACAGATCCATCTTTAAATCGTCCTTGCACAAATCTTTGTTCTGCGGTTACACCTACTTTTGTTGGATCAATACCCAAGTCTTTTAAAAAGCTACTTCTTGCATATAATCCTTGTAAAATTTCAACTCTTAGATCGTCTGGATTTCTTGTTGACTCTGCAACTCGTTTAGATTTGTCAATTACTTTAATTTCTTCCCCGATTATTTCAAAATCACCAAGATCAACTCCGGTCATTGCTCTTAAATAAGCAGATTCTTCTGGGTTGTTTTTTAACATTTTTAACCCATCAGGATTTCTTTTTAAATCGATTACCACTCCTTCGTTAAGCCCAGACCTAACACCCTTTCCCAAAAGTCCGATTAATATCCCTGCAGTCCCACCAGCAGCTGCCCCAACTATTCCAGCATTAATACCATAAATTGGTTCACCGCTCCAATGCTTATTTGCTAATAAAGCACCTGCTCCAGCAAGTGCACCCACCATTCCTGTATTGATTAGTGCGCCTCTGCTTGGAAGTCCTAACTTTTCCAAAAGTTTATTTACCTCTCCTTGGCCTATACCAAGTTTTATTTTCTGCTCATCTGCTACATCCATTTTTCTTTCATGATTTTGAATAGCGGACAATCCCAACATAAATAGTTTTTGTGCAGTAACATCTTCCAAAAGTTGAGTTGCAATCATCATTCCTTTTGAAGTTTTTAGAAGGGTTTTAAGTTTTTGCGGGTCTACTTTTGTACCGTCTTCGGTAGTGATAAGAGATAGAACTTTTGCCTCATGAGGATGTTTTTGTTCAAGAAAGTTCATAAATGTATCGTTATCTATCATTGTGTCAAGATCTTTTTGAGCCAGTAACTGCTCAAAATGATTGGTCATAAAGTTTGTATATAAAGCTGTGGTTTTTGCTGTTATTAAAATACTTTCACTGGTTGTGGCTCCGGTTTCTCTACCTTTTGCATCTATTTCACGGTTTGTGCCGCCTATTTGTAAAAAATCTCTGCGTTGAAAAGTTAATCCTTCTGAAGCAGGTAAAGGTGTAGAGTTTTTTACATAATCCACTTGTGTGTTAAGAGGTATCTCTGCCATGTTAATAATACTATTTGAATTATTGTAAATAATCAAGTATATTTCTAATATGTCTGAAACTAGCGAAAGTTCATCGATAAATGAAACAAAAATTCCTCCAAATAATGAGATTCTTTACAGAGAAACAGATATTCTTGCAAGAAATATTATTGGCTCACAAGCTCGACAGATATATGACACAGCAACAAAGCCTGATGGCAATATGCCAACCAAGAACTCTATTGAGATGGCACTTGCAACTTATCACAAGATTGGAGAAATTGAAGCTGGATCTGGGGTTTTTAAAGAGCCTATAGATCTAACAGAGGGTGAACCATTAATACTTTATGGGCCCAATCAGACCAATCAGACCGAAATACAAGATTATGTGACTCAAAATAATGAAGGCTTACTTAAATTTCAAATAAAACAAATGAGTGCCGTATTTATGCAGAAGGGAGAAAAAATGGCAAGCATAATTTTAGATGAAATCCTACCTCAAGGGGTTTCAGGGGAAGCTAAGCATACTAATGCGCCCATTATAGTGCCATTGTCAAGAGTACAAGATGCCCAGTTTGTGGCAGAATATAGCAAAATTCAAAGTAGTCACTTATTTACAGATGACAGTACAGCAATTTTAAAGGCACAATATGATAGATTAACCCGCGGTACAATTGAAGTTCCAACAACAATAAATTTGAAACAAACAATTGAAAACGTGGCTAAAGAACAAGGACAGTTTTTAAATCAACCTTTAATAGACTTGCTTAATAAAAAAAAATCTAATCTGAATGAAAGCGATTCTGATGCAATGCAAAGAATTGAGGAAGCCCTTAAAAAAATTGAAGGTCAGTTGATTGCCACCCCAGAAGGATATGCTGCTGTAATGATGGCACTTGGACCAACAGAGATTGAAACAGCCATGACTCAAGGAGATATGGATATTTCCACAGCAGAAGCAACATTAAAAAACTTAAAAAGTAATGGTTATGATTCTGCAATTATAAAAGATCAAGAAAAAAAGATTCAAGATTTAAAAATTCAGCAAGAAAGAAGAAAGAAAGCATTAGAGTTATTTAAAGATGATAAGAAACTGACTGAGTTTATGAGAGTTGTTCATTCAGATATTCAAGCTTGCAAGATAGATAAAAATGTTGTAACACAAATAAATAATTTTATGAAAGAAGGAAAGTTCTCCGAAGGCATGGAGGCAATGGTAATGGCAAAGTTTAATAATCTTTCAAAAGAAATGAGAGATCAAATTTGGCAAAAACTTGGCGCAGACACCCTTAAAGGGGCCGGTATTGCTGGTGTTAGCATATTTATAATACTACTTCTAATGATGAGCTCTGCATCAAAATCCTGACAATTTTTTCACAACAACACCCCCATAATTATCACTCCAATAGCAAATATCCCCATCTGAAAAATACTTGTGCCGGCTTTTGGCAACTCGGCGGGATTTTTAGCGGGATTTGAGATTTGCGAACCTCCCCCATCTTGACCTTGAACAGCAATACTGCCGTCCGACCTATTTACAATAGGGGCTTGATTATTGGTGCTATCTAGATTGACTGCTATCTCTTGAGCTGTAAATGTTTTTTTAGCAGAGGTTACAACTCCAGCAACGTCACCGCTCTCTGTAGTGAATTTTTTAACGCTACTCCACTCCCCTGTTTTGCAGGCCTTGCCACCTCTTGCCTTGACATAATAAGCTGTACCTTTTGCTAAGCTTTTAAGATCAAATTTTACAGCACCACTTGAATCTCCTTGAGAAAACTCTCCCCCAAACCCTTCAGCATTTTGATCAAAACCATATGACACAAAATAATATGACACAGG
>JBEIIR010000020.1:0-13336 GCA_040380695.1 Gammaproteobacteria bacterium
CTAAACAGGTTTTTGTTTTTTGTAAAAAAATTTATTTTTTGTTTATATTGAATTTTCATACTTATTTATATAAAAAGTATCAAATGGTCATGAATAAATTTGAATTTTTATAAACATACTAAATTTTAAAATATCAAATACCTAAACATATGCCATTGCTTTTGCACACCTTTATATAAATTTTATAATATATTAAATATTATGAACACCCAATCAATCACCCTCGGCATGGGTTGTTTCTGGTGCACAGAAGCAATTTTTCAAAGAATAAAAGGTGTTTTAAAAGTAACCTCGGGTTATTCTGGAGGAATTTTAAAAAATCCAACTTATGAAGAAGTCTGCACCGGTACAACTGGTCATGCCGAAGTTTCACAGATTGAGTTTGATCCTGAAAAAATTTCACTTGCAAAAATTTTCAATATTTTTTTCAAAATGCATGACCCAACAACCTTAAATATGCAAGGTGCAGATGTTGGAACTCAATACAGGTCCGTTATTTTTTACACTGATGAAAATCAAAAAAGTTCGGCAGAAAAAGCATTAACTGAATCGGCAAAACTTTATGAAAATCAAATTATTACTGAGATCTCTCCCCTTCTAAATTTTTATCCCGCAGAAGATTACCATCAAAATTATTATAATCTAAATCAACAAGCGCCTTACTGTACTTTTATAATCGATCCAAAAATTGAGAAACTTAAGAAAAACTTTCTGACTCCATAAGCAACAAATATTCCTCTTGCATTTTTTTTCTTCATTATCTATAATTAGCAGAGTTATTAGTTAATTGCTAAATATTTCTATGCAAATGAACTATCAACCACCTCAAGATGATAAGAATCCGCTTGAAGCATATACGATTAATTTCTCAAAAAAAGCAAAAGAAGGTAAAATAGATCCAGTTATTGGCCGTGATTCTGAGATTAGAAGAGTAATTCAGATTCTTTCAAGAAGAAGTAAAAACAACCCTGTTTTATTGGGCGATCCGGGTGTTGGTAAAACAGCAATCATAGAAGGTTTAGCTCAAAGAATAATTGATGGAGATGTCCCTGATACTCTAAAAAATAAAGAGGTAGTCTCTCTTGACTTGGCTGGCCTTCTAGCTGGAGCTGCCTATAGGGGTGAATTCGAGCAAAGATTAAAAAATTTAATTAAAACTATAGTTGATTCTGGTGGAAAATATATTCTTTTTATTGACGAACTCCATACGCTTGTCGGCGCAGGTGGAGCCCAAGGAGCCGTTGATGCTTCAAATATGCTAAAACCTGCATTAGCAAGAGGCGAACTACGATCAATTGGTGCAACAACCATAAAAGAATATCGACAATACATAGAAAAAGATCAGGCCTTAGAGCGCAGATTTCAACCTGTTTATGTTGAAGAGCCAACAAAAGAAGATACTCTTGCAATCTTAAGAGGTATAAAAGAAAAATACGAGGTTCATCATGGAATAAAGATAAGTGATGATGCTCTTATTTCAGCAGTCGAGCTATCAACACGATATATTGCAGATAGATTTTTACCGGATAAGGCAATAGATTTGGTAGATGAAGCTTCAGCTTCAGCAAAAATTGAGGTTGAATCCATGCCAACAGAACTTGATCAGAAAAGACGAAGGATAATGCAGCTTGATATTGAGCTTGCAGCATTAAAAAAAGAACAAGGAGTTGAAGAGAGAAAAAGACTATTAGAGGATGAGAGAAAGAAACTGAATGAAGAATTAGAAAAACTGCAAAAACACTGGCAATCGCAAAAAGAACTTATTCAAAAACTTCAAAAAAGTCGTGTTAGCTTGGACTCGGCAAGAGCCGACTTAGAACAAGCTCAGCGCGATATTGATTTAAATAAAGCTGCAGAGCTACAGTACGGTAAAATACCTGAAATTGAGAAATCAATAAAAGAACTGGAGCAGTTATGGGCAAAGATCCCAGTTGAAGAAAAATTACTTAGAGAATCAGTGACCGAAGAAGATATTGCAGAGATTGTTGCTAGATGGACACATATTCCAGTGACCAGACTTTTGTCTTCAGAATCAGAAAAATTAATCCATCTTGAATCAGAGCTTCAAAAAAAAGTTGTCGGCCAGGAAGAGGCTCTGAAAAAAACCGCATCAGCAATAAGAAGATCGCGAGCCGGATTAAAAGAAGAACAGAAACCCATTGGCTCGTTTCTATTCCTTGGCCCAACAGGTGTTGGGAAAACTGAAACTGCAAGAGCTTTAGCTGAAATTCTTTTTAATGATCATAATGCGATGATTAGAGTTGATATGAGTGAATACCAAGAACCACACAGCATTGCTAGACTCATAGGCTCTCCTCCCGGATATATTGGATACGAAGAAGGGGGTCAACTAACTGAAGCAGTCAGAAGAAAACCTTACTCAGTTTTGCTATTTGACGAGATTGAAAAAGCAAATACTCAAATTTTTAACGCATTTTTACAGATTCTTGATGATGGTCGATTAACTGATGGCAAGGGTCGAATCGTTGATTTTAAAAATACAATAATAATTTTGACTTCAAATATCGGATCTGATATTTACGCTCAAGAATCTGATGAAAAAAAACGTCAAGAAGCCGTTCTTGAACGATTAAAACAACATTTCAAACCTGAATTTATCAATAGACTTGATTCTATAGTCATGTTTAATCCGCTTGATGAGAAAATGACCAAAAAAATAGTTTCAATCCAGCTGGAAACACTTTCAGAAAAACTCAAAAAACAAGGCTACATATTAAAGGCAACAGAAAAATTATTAAAATATTTAACATCTGTTGGCTTTGATTCAGTTTATGGTGCCAGGCCCTTAAAAAGGAGCATTAATGAGCTTATTTTAGATGAAATCTCACTTCAAATCATTGAGGGGAAAATTAAACAAGGCGATACCATATCGTGTGACTTAAAAGGTTCCAAAGTAGAAATTTCAGTTGAGAAACCAAATTAAAATGACTCTTGTCTAATTTTCTGACTTAATTTTTCAAAATCAGTGTTTGAAGTTTCTATGACTTTTTGAAAGGTAATACCTGAAACTGTATTATTTTGTGTCTGTGGCAAAATATGAATATGTGCATGATGAACCTCTTCGCCAACGGTTACAAACGAAACATATTTTGAATCAAGCGCTCTTTGAATTTTTAAAGAAACTACTTTGGCAAATTCAAAATATTCTCCAAATTCCGGTACATCATAGACATATCTGTAATGTTTTTTTGGAATAACTAAGGCATGTCCTTCCACTCTTGGAAAAATATCTAAAAAAGCGATAAATTTTTCATTTTCGTGAATTTTATAGGCTGGTAGCTTGTCGTCTACAATAGAACAAAAAATACAGTTTTGCATGTTGTAATTGTAGCATAGAAGGGTCCGACCCTTGTTAGAAGGGTCGGACCCTAGTCCCCTAGTCCCCTAGTCCCGTGCGCGTATTGACTTTATTACTTAAATCTGTATGATAATATGTGAGAGTGAGTTAAAAATTTCCTTCCAATTTATGAGTATCAGAATCCCTGCTGATGTTCCCGAGATAAGCAAAAATGAATACGTTAAAAACTATAATTTAATAACTCACAATACTGGAAGACTGATGCTTTTTGCCGGCGATCAAAAAATCGAGCATTTGAATGATGATTTTTTTGGAGAAAATGTTTCAACAGAAGATAATGATCCGGAACATCTTTTCAAGATTGCTTCCAAAGCTAAGATTGGTGTTTTTGCAGCTCAACTGGGATTAATTGCTCAATACGGCCTAGATTACCCTTCGCTACCCTACCTAATAAAACTAAACTCTAAAACTCACCTTGTTAAAACAGCTCAATCAGATCCCTTTAGCTCACTTTTGCATGATATAGATCAGGTTATAGAATTTAAAAAAAATAGCGGACTAAACGTTACAGCGGTTGGATACACTGTTTATCTTGGTTCTGAGTATGAAGCTCAGATGCTTGCTGAGTGTGCTCAGGTTATATATGAAGCCCACCAGCACGGCTTACTAACTGTAATCTGGTGTTACCCAAGAGGTAAAGCAGTACCAGATGAAGGTGACAAACATCTTATTGCCGGCGCTGCAGGCGCTATGGCATCACTTGGGGCAGATTTTGTCAAGATAAATCCGCCTAAAAAAGATGGAAAAACAAACCCTTTACTGCTCAAAGAAGCCACTGTTTCAGCAGGTAGAACAAAGGTTGTTTGTGCTGGTGGCTCTTCCAAGGAAGTTCCGGCTTTTTTGCAAGAGCTATATGATCAGATTCATATCGGCGGTACGTCTGGCAATGCCACAGGTAGAAACATTCATCAAAAATCTTTAAATGACGCTGTAAAATTTGCCAATGCAATCTTTGCCATAACAGTTGAAGATAAAAGTGTTGATGAGGCAATAAAAATTTTTAATAGTTAGTGTCATATAAAAAATATGAAGAAAATAAAAATTGGTTTAAATGGTTTCGGAAGAATAGGTAGGGCCATTACCAGAATTGCCACACTTAATCAAAACATAGAGATAGTACACATTAATACGCGCAAAACAGATAATCAGATGCTTGCTTATCTTTTAAAATATGATTCGGTGTATCGTAAATTTGTAAAAAATATAACTTTTAATGCAGATGGTATCGTCGTTGACAATCATCTGATAACAACATCACAACAGGAAGATCCTTCGTTGATCCCCTGGGGATCGCGCGAAGTTCAGATTGTTATTGATGCCACTGGGGCTTTTTTAACAACTGAAAAGTTAAGTGCTCATCTCAAAGACTCTGTTAAGCGCGTCATACTCACCGCGCCAGCCAAAGATGAAGAAATTCCGCACGTAGTTTTAGGTGTAAACGAGATCCCTACAAACAAAAATATTGTATCAAACGCATCCTGCACCACCAACTGCGCAGCGCCGATGTTTAAGATTTTGGATGATCATTTTAAAATCGTATCAGGTAGTCTAACTACAGCACACGCTTACACGCAAACACAATCTTTGCTTGATGATCCAGGAAAAAATATCGAAAGGTCGAGGTCGGCACCTTTAAACATCATACCCTCAACGACAGGAGCTGCAAAAGCTGTTACATATGTAATTCCAAATCTACAAGGCAAAATAGATGGCATGGCGCTCAGAGTACCTGTGGCAACTGGATCATTTACAGACATAACTTGTGTTGTAGAGAAAGATGTCACCAAAGAAGAAGTAAACTCTGTGTTTAAGAATGCAGCATTAAATGAATATCAGGGCATAGTTGAATACGCAGACGATATTCTGGTCTCTTCAGATATTATCGGTTCCGCTTCATCTGTTATCTTTGATCCAAACTATACAAAGGTCATCGGAAACCGCATGGTTAAAGTATATGGCTGGTACGATAATGAATGGGGTTATTCCAGCCGTGTTGTAGATCTGGCCACGAAATTGAGTGATTTTGCATAACAATATGCGGCAGATAACTTACCTAGATGATGTAGAAATAGTAAACAAAACCATCCTTCTGCGAGTTGATTTTAATGTTGGGATAGATCAGTATAAGCATACTATTTCTGATGAGCAAAGAATAATGCAAGCGATCCCTACTATAAAATTACTTCTGCAAAATAAAAATAAAATTATCTTAATATCACATCTTGGCAGACCTAAGGGACAGTTTGAGAAAAAATATTCGCTTGAAATAGTTATCGAAAAACTACAAGAAATTTTCCCAATTTTAAAATTTACACTTGTAAGAGATTTTCTTACTGAAGAAAGCAATACTTTTAAGCATCAACAAAATGACGAGATTATAGTACTGGAGAATATCAGATTCTATAAAGAAGAAAAAGCAAATGATAAACAGTTTGCAAAAAAACTTGCTGAGCTTGGTGACGTTTATATAAACGATGCATTTAGCGTTTGTCATAGAGAAGATGCATCGGTTACTGGACTTCCAAAACTACTTACTTCCTATGGAGGCTTACTACTAAAAAAAGAGGTGACAGCTTTAAAAAAAATATTGCAAAGCCCCAAAAAGCCCGTGTTAGCTATTGTAGGTGGATCAAAAATAGACACTAAAATTAAGGTACTTGAGAGATTGATAGACCTTGCAGACAACCTTTTTGTGGGTGGAGCGCTCGGAAATACATTGCTTCATGCCAAAGGGGTTGACATTAAAAACAGTCTTTACGAACAAAACTGTATTGATATGGCTAAATTTCTCTTAGAAAAATCTGAGAAGTTGGGTAAAAAAATATTATTGCCGGTTGATTGCGTTTATGAAGATAAAAATAAAATTAACACTAGTACAGTGTCTGATTTGGAGAGTTTGCCAAAAGATAAAGCAATATTTGATATCGGTCCTAAAACTATTCTTATGCTAAATGATCTAATTGAAAAATCAAAAACTATTATTTGGAATGGTCCCCTGGGTTTTTTTGAAAATCAGCTTTTCAGAAATGGAACAATTTCAGTCTTTGAATCAATTGCTAATTCAAGAGATAAAATTTCTGTTATAGGTGGCGGTGATACTATAAACGCAATATCAGGATTGAAGCAAAACAATATCACTCATATCTCAACAGGCGGTGGCGCTATGCTTGAATTTATTGAGAAAGGGACTTTGCCCGGAATAGAAGCCTTAAAAAGATAAAGTTAAGGAATATGCAAAATGTTGTGATAATATAAATCATATTTTATGGAAAAAAACCTAGCATTAGATTTTGTAAGAGTAACTGAAGCAGCGGCTATTGAAGCATCCAAAATGATAGGATGTGGTGATGGTAAAAAAGCAGATCTTCTGGCTGTAGAAGCTATGAGACAAAGATTTAAGAACATCGAATTTTCTGGTGTGATTGTGATTGGTGAGGGCAAAAAAGATGAGTCTCCCGAGCTTTACGTTGGGGAAAAACTAGGCACCGGAAAAGGCATAGAACTTGATATAGCAGTAGATCCATTGGAATGTACTGACAGTGTCGCTTATGGCAGATATAATGCACTTACCGTTATAGCCACAGGTCCTAAGGGATCGCTTATGAGCGCGCCAGACACATATATGGAAAAAATTGCTGTCCCTCCTCAAGCAAAGGGGAAAGTTAGTCTTGATTTTACTGTGGCCGAAAATATAGAGATTGTGGCAAAAAGTTTAAATAAAAATGTATCTGATGTCACAGTATCACTACTTGATAGAGAACGAAATCAGAATATTATCAATCAAATAAGAAAAATAGGCGCCAGAGTTAGGCTGGTTTCCGACGGAGACTTAGGCATCGCAATTGCAACTTGTCTAGAAGATAATCCGATAGATATGTTGCTTGGCTCAGGCGGTAGTGCAGAAGCGGTGCTTGCAGCTTGCGCTTTAAAAACATTAGGTGGCGAGATGCAAGCAAGGTTTTTACCAAGAAACAAAGAAGATGAACATGAAATCAAGAAGATGGGACTTGATAAAAACAAAATATACACTCTAGAAGATTTGGCAAAAGGCGACAACATAACCTTCACCGCAACGGGCGTCATCGATGGCCCAATCTTAAAAGGAGTGGTTTGGGGCAGCAATTCAATAAAAACTCACTCTATAATAATGCGTAGCCAATCAAAAACGGTTAGATTTCTAGAGACTCACCATCATCTAAAAAAAGAGTAAGTGTTTTTAAATTTTTTTAATTCTTAAATAGTCTTCAAAAACATCATTGGCATGATTATCTGGATTTACTTTTTTGTAGTGTTTTACAACAACTCCTTCATTATTTATTAAAAAGGATTCACGTTGGACTCCGTATATTGTTTTGCCATCAAATTTATGCTCTCCCCAAGCGCCGTATTCTTTTGAAACGATTCCTTCAGGGTCACAGAGCAACAAGAAACTTAAGCCATATTTATTTATAAAATTTGTGTGTGACTGAGCATCATCTGCCGACACTCCGATAACCATAATGCCCTCTTTAAGAAAATTATGGTATACATCCCTTATCCCACACACTTCTTTTATACAGCCTGGAGTTTCATCTTTAGGATAGAAAAATAAAAAAATCCATCGACCTTGGTATTGAGAAAGCTGATGTAGTGCCCCCATGCTATCGTAAAGCTTGAAATCTGGAGGTTTAACATGTTCCATAAGCAAACTGTATGTCATTTTTTAAATGATAATTGTTAACGAATAACCTCAATAATTGTATCAACTACCCCCGGTGAGGTAACGGTTATTAGCTTACCACTTTCAATGGATGGCAAAAAACTCTCTCCAATAACTTTATCCTTTCTTAACCAATAAATATCAAGGTCAACATATGTATTTTTATTCCAAAATACCTGGACAGATGGTATCTGAGATCGAAAGATCATACCGTCAAATTCAACAGGTTTACGAACAAACATTAACCCGTCGTGCCATTCCTGAGCATTTTCCGCAACTACTAAATTTAACTTTTTTCCATTTAACTCATATTCAATTTTTTTACGCCCCAACATTGAATCGGCAACTTTTTTATCATTAAAGCCTTTTAAAAAAAACAGCAATAAACCAACTATAATCACCGCCATCACCACCATTAATATATTTGATATGTTTACATTATTCATCTTTGCTAAAAATTAAGTATAGTATTTTTTTTAAAAACTACCTGTTGATTTTAAACTTGAGAAAGAATTTTTAGAAACAATTAAGTGATCAATCAGATCGATACCTAATATCTCCCCTGCCTTAATAAGTTGTTTTGTGCTTGAGATATCTGCCTCTGATGGTGTCGTATCTCCGGAAGGATGATTATGAGCAACAATAATAGATGCTGCATTTAGTCTTATCGCAGGCTCAAAAACTTCTCTAGGGTGCACAATACTGGCATTTAAAGTGCCAACGCTTATCAGCTCTTTGGCTATAATATGATTTCTAGCATTAAGATACAAGCCAACAAAGTGCTCCTTCTTTTTACATCTTATATCCCACAAATAGTTTAAAGCGTCATAAGGCGTCTTAATCTGCGGCTGTTGCCCCTCTTTGTCGGGCAACAGCCGCTTTGTTAACGCTACAGCAGAAGAGAAGATGAGGGCTTCCTTTTTAGTAAAAGTAGTCTTTGATAAAACCTCTGTGACGGTAAGCTCTAATAATTGTTTTAATGAAGTTTCATTGATGATTACCTCATCTTTATTAATTGTTATTGAACTTTTTTTGTTATGAAAAAGTATTTTTGCAAGTTCGATCTTTGACAGGGTTTTATCACCTTCATTAATAAATTTTTGAGTTAAAATTGTATTATTGCTTTTACCATTATTTTTCATATGAGTAATTATACAACCTATAAATTATTTAGCAAGTATCTAAAAAAGATCTTTAATCTAAAACCAAAAAAAATTAAAAAAATCCCTCTTCTTTTAATCCCCTTTGCAATTATTGGTTTTCTGCTTTTTTTTGAATACTATAACTTTTCTATCGAATCTCAAAAATCATTTGAGGAAAAGGCGCAAGATACTACCGCGGTTTATGAGCTAAATTTATCAAAATTTGAAGAAGTAACAGTTGTATCTGTCATTGATGGCGACACCATAGAAATAGGTAATGGCAAGCGAGTCAGGTACTTAGGTGTGGATACTCCGGAAACTGTCCACCCCAAAAAAAAGGTTCAGTGTTATGGTCGTGAAGCTTCTCAAAAAAATAAATCGCTTGTTGAAGGAAAAACCGTGTATCTAGAAAAAGATATCTCCAATACCGATAAATACAATCGACTTTTAAGGTATGTCTATTTACCAAATGAAAAAAATAATAATGAAGTTATTATGGTTAACGAGCTCTTAATAGAAGCGGGATACGCTCAAGTCGTCACTTATCCACCCGATGTAAAATACAAAGATAGATTTTTAAAACTTCAAAGACAAGCTCAAGATGATAAAGTGGGCTTATGGGGAAACTGCAAGATTTAATTGATATTTTTTAACTTTTTATCACGGCAAGGTAAGTAGTTATTGGGACAGCGCAGATTATTGCGATACTTGAAACCAGCGTTCTAACAATCTCTGTAGCTACGATTTCCATATTAACTATCTGTTCAAAGTTTCCAAATTCAAATCCGGAGAACAGTATAAATAAAGGTAATGAAGCTCCAGCATAAACTAATATTAAGGTATTTACCAATGATGCAATATGATCTCTTCCAATGTCCATAGATTCTTTAAATAGCTCCCATTTATCGAACTTAGGATTAGCTTTTTTCAGTTTTGCAACAATAGATGCTTGAGAGATTGTAATATCGTCAAGTACCCCCATGGCACCAATTATTATTCCTGAAAGTAGAAGAGCTTTGATATTTACCGTCTGTCCAGTTTGAAATGTTAGAAAAGTCGCCTCTTCCGAAGCATAACCTGTAAGCTTAGCCCAATAAACAAATATCATTGATAAGACACCAGCAAGAATAAGAGTCATAAAAGTGCTTACAACAGCTATGGTGGTCTTTTTATTCACTCCGTGAGATAAGTAAAAATTAAACGGAATAATAATCAGACTTGCCAATAAAGAAATAAGCACAGGATTATTGCCAAGAAGTATCTGAGGAACAACTGCATTGATGATAACAAAAAAAGATACGACCATCGCTATTATAGACAGAATGCCTTTTTTTCTACCAATTAAAAAAACAGTTAATACAAAAACCATGGCTAAAATGATAAGTGGCATAACTCTGTATTGGTCTATTATCAAAACCGACCTGCCATCGCTGTTTATCATAACATACACTTTTTGACCAACCCTAAGATCGAGGGTGGGATTTTGAAAACCGCCATACTCTTTGACCACATACTCTTTTCCTCCTAGTTCTTTGTTATCTATTGTTACTTTTATCTGATCTTTTGTAGCAAAAGAAACTGTTGCTTTATATTTATTATCAGTCCCATCTTTGGCATGAAGAGCATGAGGTGTAAAAAAAATAATTGCTAGTAGTATTAGCGTTATAAACTTTTTAATTATATATTGCATAGTATTACTTTTTAAAACCTTCAACATTGGCTCCAACTGCTTCTTTGATACTTGTAAACCCATCTTTTCTCAATAACATGCAAAGATCTTCGTTTATGGTAGATACAACTTGCGGTCCCTCAAAGATCATTCCCGTAATCATCTGAACAAGAGATGCTCCATTTTTGATTTTTTCATAAGCATCAGTCGCTGTAAACACTCCACCGCACCCTATTATAATAAAGCGTTTATTATAATTTTGATAGGTCATTTTTATTAGCTCGTTAGACCTTCTGTATGTTGGATATCCACTAAAATTTCCTTTTCCGGCTTTTAAAATCTCATCTTTATCAAAAGAGGTGTCTGATCTATCCTTCTTTAAATTGCCAAAAATTACTCCACTTAAAAATCTATGTCTAGACAATACGGCTAAAATTGCTGATATTTCACTATTTGATAAATCAATTGGCATTTTAACAAACAACGGTTTCTTAATTCTAATTTTATTTAAAGCAATTAAAAGTGCTTCCAAATTTTTTGGGTTATAAAAATCAATACTTTTTTTTAGATTAGGACAACTGATATTTAATTCATAAAAACTATGTTCAGTCATAGATTTTTCCAATATTGAAAAAGTTAAAAAAATATCCTTTATAGCTTCTTCAACGTCTTTAGTTTTGTCGTTATTTGTTTGACCAACGCTAACTCCCAGGGGGAATTTAAATCTTAAATTTTTTAATTTTTTGATAGTTTGTTCAACTCCATGGTTTCTAAACCCCTTATTAACAAGAAGTGATCTAGACTTGGGCAACCTACCTAATCTAGGTTTAGTATTGCCAATACAGGGCTGTGCAGTAATTGTGCCGATAGTCTCAAAACCGAAACCAAATGAAGGTAGAATCTGAGTAAAGCTAGCTTGGTAATCATATCCTGCTGCAAGTCCGATAGGATTGGCAAATTTAATACCTGCTACCTCTACTTCTAGAGATCTTTCCTCAAAAAATAGTAGTGACCTAAAAAAGCCTTGAATAAATTTACTTTTTCCTAAAAACTCTCCCCATAACATAGCTTGCGAGTGCACAAAATCAGCAGGCATAAGAAATAGTAAAGGTTTCAAAAATAATGCATAAAGCACCCCAATCTTATCCCGAATAAACCTTTTGTAATCTTCTTTAAAGACTGCTCTTACCGCAAAGTACAATATGAAACTGATTACAGCAGACAGCAAACAGTATGGACAGATCGCTTTAATAACGAAAAATTGAAGGTAAGTAAAAAACACAGAGAGTATCAATCCTGCAAATGTTTGAATAAATAGAAATCTCTTATAAATTACTGTGTTAAAGCTATTAGCGTTTATGTAAAAATAGATAACAGCAAGATAGTGCAACACACCAAAAAGAGCTACAGGAATACCTAGAAACTGTGAATAAGAACTGTTTAATACTGCCCCACAATCTGAAAAAGGCCCCGTATAGCAGATAATATTACGGTCAAAAAAATGTTTATACGTCAAATACGAAGCATCAACAAAACCTAAAATTGCCAGAACTGTAACATAGTATCTTTTAAAGAAAAGCATATCCTATTTTAACATTGAAGCAATAAATAAGAAAATTTCTTCAACAAAATCGACAACTATTTTTTTTATAATCGTAATAAAAGATTGATTTTCAAAAGTACTTATGTCTTCGTCGATATTTTTGCCAGTAACAGCATCTGAATTATCAAAATTTTCGTGAGGATCTCTCTGGGGAACCATAAAGTAACCCCCTAGTCCGGCTACTTGACCACCGTTGTCATTTAATCCTTCCCCACTCCCTTCAGGATTAGTACTAAAATCCGAAGACATGGAGAAAAGATTTTCAATCATCTGTGCTGGCTTGAGAGTTGGTGATATATTGTAAACAAGAAGCGCTTCAGAGTTTATGCCTGATTGAGGATTAACTGGTATCAATGTGGGAGACAAAGTCACAATAGTCGGCGAAATTTGAGTGATTTTGACTGTTGGAATAGGCGTAAGAGTAAAAGTTGGCGTTGGAGTTGGAAAAAAAAATCCAAACACTAGATCAAACTGTGTTTTCTTGCCCTGATACTGATTATTTGCATCAAGCATTGTCACCTTATATTCAAAAGAGTCGGTTTTACCCTCCCCAAGCAGTGCCAAAGATTGACCGTTAAGCTTAAGAAAGTTACTTAAAGAGTCTTGATACACAACTTTACCAACGCTCATTCTTGTTACTTTTAATTCCAAAACAGTTGCAATATCTAACTCGTTACCGGTTAGACCTATTGTTCTATTACCTTTGTGCCCAATGTATCTATTATTTTCAGATGTATTTTTTATTGTAATTATACTGCTCAATGATCTCCCGGGCTGCCACAATATTTGACTCTTAAAAAAAGGGCTGATTGTGTCAGGGTCGCACCGCTCATCATCACACTTA
>JBEIIR010000021.1:0-12224 GCA_040380695.1 Gammaproteobacteria bacterium
GATTTAACTATATGTAAAAGAAATGCATAATCACCGGTTTTGGTTGGCGGAATACCAAAACCATCAAAGCGACCATAAAGATCATTTTCCGGTTCAAAACCAAAGCGCCATTTTTTATCAGCAAATGGTGGATTGGCGACTACATAATCAAAAGTTTTGATTGCACCGTTGTCGGTAAATAAAGGATTGGAAAGTGTGCTTTGTCCTTTTTTGATAACCGCGGTTGGCTCACTATGAAGCCACATATTAAGAATTGCTAATCCCGCAGTTGGGTTGTCTTTTTCTTGTCCGTAAATAGAAATATTAACCGGCTTAGCTTCGGATGCGACTTTGAGAAGAAGCGAACCGCTTCCACAAGTAGGATCATAAACAGTTTGCGTGCTGTCTTTGGCATTTTCCGCGCCGATCACTTTGGCAATAATGCGAGCAACTTCTGCCGGTGTATAAAATTGTCCTTTGCTTTTTCCTGATTCAACCGCGAAATGTTTCATTAAATATTCGTAGGCATCACCAAGCAAATCATCGCCTTCGGCTTTGTTTTTACTAAAATTTAAATCCGGATTTTCAAATATGGCTATCAAGTCGGAAAGACGATCTTGCATTTCTTTGCCTCTGCCGAGCTTGTCCTCGTCGTTGAAGTCAACGATATCAATCACACCTTTTAATCCATTAGCTTCAGCAAGTTTACTTAAAACTTTGTTGATTCCTTCGCCGATATTTGTTTGCCCTTTGAGAGCCACAAGATCAGAAAAACTACCACCTACTGGGACATCAACGAGAGCATCAGATTTTCCAGCGTATTTATCCGATACATAGCGCACAAATAAAAGCACAAGAACATAATCCTTGTATTGTGACGCGTCCATTCCACCGCGCAATGAGTCGCAGGCTTGCCAGATAGAGCTGTATAGTTGTGATTTTTTTAGTGCCATAATTATATTCTAGTTAAACAGTATTATTGTATTCGTTTTCCCCTAAATTTAAAATCGTTTCCGTAGCGTAGCGGAGGAAACACCGTATATTCCCCTATATAAAAGTAAAAATCAAATTTATTCCCTTCTGAAAGCCTATCATTCTTTTTTCTCTGTTAGAAAAATATTTTTTGTATTTCATATAACTGACTACTGTATAAATTGTATATTATACGAAACATTGACATACTTTAATTGTCTAATGGCTAAATTAATTATATCATTTTTAAGAAATTAAAAAAATAGACCTTTTTAAAGCTGAGAAAATGCTATAAATCTAAAATTACAGCTAAAATAATCATTAAAAAATATCTTTTATGGTTTGTGAGAATACTTTTCATTTAAGAGTAGCGATTTTGCAAGGCTTGATCAGGAATATATTCGTAATTTTTTGCTCCAATGTGAAAAAATGCACATTTCATCTCATAGCAGATCTCTGTTTTTGAACGCTATAAAACTTTACTAACGAAATTCGCTTCAGGATTAGGGCGCAAAAAAAGACGCCACTTTTGACATTCTTTTGCCACGCATTTACTTGAAAATGGCACTGATGTTCGCTATGTGCAGGAGTTGCTGGGACACAGCAATATTCGCAACACGCAACTTTACACGCAAGTAACCAAATCCTAAGCTTAAAAATATTAGAAGCCTTTTATAGTAGTTGTCTGGGTGCCCGGGAGAGGACTTGAACCTCCACACCTTGCGGCATACGCACCTCAAGCGTACGTGTATACCATTTCACCACCCGGGCTCAGAAGTAATTATACCAAAAGCATCTAAGTATCGTTTATCTCCTTTTTACAGTGTACAAGTATGGATAGTAAAGAAAATGTGCAGGCATATCTTCGACAAGTATTCTTTGAAAATCTGAATAGATAGCGGTCCTTTTTGATATGCCAAACGTAGTTCTGCCATCCTCTAATAATTTATCTATTCTAAAATTTTTATAAGCAGTAAGGTTACTGTTTATCTGGGTTGAGTGCCAAAAAAAATACTGATCCGGATCTCTACCTATGTTCATCGGAGCAAGAAAGAGTTGGAAATCTTTTTTAACATCTCCCGATACAACCTCAATATTTATGGGTAGTCCCGCTGAAGCTAATGATTTTTTAATACTTTCGGCAACTTCTAAGTTCTCATAAAAAGTAGATAGCTTTATCTGCGCGGAGATAGATGCTTCCTCTTGATATTTGCTAATGATCTTGCTTGAAACATTTGGATTAAAAGGATACGCTTTCATGACTGTGGAATCGTATGCCCAGTTAATGGGTGGAATAGGTCCAAGCGCTATTTCGCCAAGTTTATCAAATGCTGATTTGTCAACCGACTCAGCAATTGCGTGTCTCAAGTCTTTCTCCTCTCTTAACAGCTGGAAATTAAAGTTGTAAAACAAAGCCATTATTCTTTCGTAGTCGACACTTTTTTCAACTATTGAGTTTTTCCACTTAACAAATTCATCTGCAATGGCTTGATTTGAAGTTACAAACTCATCAATTTCAGCTAATTTGTAAGCCTCAACTAATTTTGATTCTGTGTCGTAGAACTTATATATTAAAATCGGGAAACCTGACCTGTTTGGGGAGAGTATCAAAGATGTTAGTTTTCCTTGAGAATATTTAGTTCTATCTATCGTATACATGCCGGCGACTCCTTCAAGCCCTTTATTGACTATCGGACGTGTAAGAAAATGAGGAAAAATAGAGAGCGGTCTTTTCAGGCTAAAAACTATTGATTCATTATCTGGAGTTTCTATTTTTACATCCTTAAAAATATAATTTATATCCCTTGATGTAAATGGCTTTCCACTACTCCACGTTAAGTCTTTTTTTAGTTTAAATCGAAACTCTTGACCATTGTTGGATATTTCATAAGACTGAGCCAGGACAGTCAATATTTCACCTTTGTCATCGATATGAAGTAAACCATTTGAAATTTTTTCAAGAATCTCATCGGGTAAATTATTTGCAGAGTATTCTCCGTATAATCCGATAGTCTGAGTCTTTGTGGTTGCGATTTTGAGAATGTAAGGTGAAAAGGTTACAAGTATAATTACTCCAACAAGTGTGGCAAGGGAGCTAAGCAGGATTGCGATGAAGTTTTTTTTAAAAAAAGCAATTGAAATCCAATAGTAGTATCGAAGATGTTTTGAATCCAAGTTCATGCTTGTTTACTGGATGAAAAAATTACCTATAGATAGTAAGAAAAATATAAAAATTGCTATATAAGTTAGATTCATAGTAAACTTCTCAACCCCTCTTCTGGATTGATACATCTCTCCACCCCCTCCCCAGGCACTTCCAAGTCCCGCGCCTTTTCCTTGTAGTAAAACAAGTATTACTATGACTATTGAAATTATTATGTTTAAGATTAATAGAGCATCTTTCATATTTTATTTATTATAACATTTTTTCTTTTCTAAGATGTATGTGATATTTTTTTGCAAATCGATGAGCTTCATCTCGCATTGAGGCTATAAGTTGAAAGCCTAAGTTATTTCGGGGTGGTTTGACGGTAAGCAAATCATTACTGATTATAAGTCTGTCAGGTTTTTTAGCGATGCCAATTAAAGGAATTTGAAGACTTAACTCCTCAAGAATTTTTTTTACAACTTTTACTTGTGGCTTGCCACCGTCAACTACTAGTAGATGAGGATGCTTCCATCTCTGTTTGAAGCGACGATTTATAACTTCTTTAAACATCTGGAAATCGGAGTTGGCGTCCTGGTTTTTAATCTTAAATCTTTTATACTCCTTTTTATTTGAAAGCCCATCTGTAAAAACAACCATTGAAGCGGTGCTGTTCTCAAAGGCCAGTGTGCTCATATCAAAGCACTCTATTCTCTGAAGGTTGTCAATCTTAATATACTTAGCCAATAAGTTTTTTAACTCGTTTAAGCGCTTCTCTGATGTATTATATAAATCGGGTGAGTTGGCGTCAAAATGTTTTCGCATAAGCACACCTTCAAGCCTGAAAAGTTTATTTCTATAGATAATTGCTTTTTCATAATTTTTTTCCTCGGTAAGTTTTTTTATTTTTTTATGAAGCTCATTTATAACTGTGTTAACCTTACCTTCTAATACTCCCCTTACTTGTTTAATATTTTTTTGGTACTCTTTGATCAATAAATGTTTAGTGGTTTCGTCTTCAATTTTTTCAATTTGGTTAGGACAGGGGTCGCACTGTTTGATTTTTGCGTAAAAGCAAGCTTGTTTAGTTATCTTTTTTTGCGTACAGAAGGGAAATATTTTTCTTATCTCTTTAACAATATCTTCAACAATATACATTCCTGAAAATGGTCCAAAATAAATGGATTTTTTGTCGTTTTCTCGTCTAGTGATGCAAATTTTTGGGTATGTGTCGTTAATTGTAATTTTTATATATAGATAGCTTTTATCATCACGCCATCTGACATTGTATTTTGGCTTATATTTTTGAATCATTTGCGATTCAAGTAATAAAGCTGAAAACTCAGAGTCTGTGATGTGATACTTTATTTCATCAGAAGTCTCTATGATTGCTCTTTCTTTTTTGTCTTTTTTTGCATTTTCAATGTGAGATTTTATCCTTGCCTTAATATTAACTGATTTTCCGATATATACAGGAATCCCTTCTGAGTAAAAAATGTATACGCCGTTTGTGGAAGGAAGATCTTTTGTTTCGAGCATAAATCTATTCTAAATATTTTTTTAAGTATCGTCCAGTATGTGAAGATTTGACACTTAAAATTTTCCTTGTTTCGCCTTCGTAAACAATTTTTCCGCCTTTATCACCTCCATCTGGACCCATGTCAATTATCCATTGAGCATTTTTTATAATGTCCAGATTGTGCTCAATTACAATTACTGTATTGCCCTGTTCCACCAGGGTTTGCATTGCCGATAACAATTTTTGAACATCGGCAAAATGCAAACCCGTTGTTGGTTCATCTAATATATAAAGAGTGTGCCCTCTGCCTGATCTTGAAAGTTCATCGGCCAATTTTATCCGCTGTGCCTCACCTCCTGAAAAAGTGGGTGCTGGCTGACCAAGCGACACATATCCTAAACCCACTTTTTGCAAAAAACTTAGCTTTTGATAGATTTTTGAGTGATTTTTGAAAAAATCAGAAGCATCATCTACCGTCATATTTAGAACTTCAAAAATTGTCTTATCTTTGTATTTAACTTCAAGTGTTTCTTTGTTATATCTCATACCCTCACAGACATCGCATTTTACAAAAACATCTGACAAGAATTGCATCTCTATTTTTATGACTCCCGCACCTTCACATTTTTCGCACCTACCGCCTTTTATATTGAATGAAAATCGACCCTTTTTATATCCCCTGGCTCTTGCTTCGACTGTTGTTGTAAAGATATCTCTTATTTCATCAAATATTCCAACGTAAGTTGCAGGATTTGATCTTGGTGTTCGGCCTATTGGTGATTGATCAACCAAGTAAACCCTATTTACATCTTGAAATCCTTCTATTCTTTCATAATCCCCTATAGATTCGTTCCATTGGTTTTGGATTTGAAGTTTTAATGCTGGATACAGGGTTTCTGTGATAAGTGTTGACTTACCTGAGCCGGAAACTCCGGTTACAGCAATTAGATTTCTCAATGGAAAGGTTGCTGTAACTCCCTTTAATGAAAACTGAGTTGCTTTGTGTAATATTATTTTACCTCTATTCAAGAGAACATCTTTTTCATTTACAGCAATTGTTTTTTTACCTGAAAGATATGGCCCTGTTATGGATTTATTATCTTTTTTTATCTCATCGACCGTACCTGTAAATGTTATTTTACCGCCATCTTTTCCAGCCTTTGGACCGAGCTCAACCAAATAATCAGCAGACTCAATTGTTTCCTGATCATGTTCTACAACGATCAATGTATTGCCGAGATCTTTTAAGTTGTGAAGAGTGCTTATGAGTGCTGACACATCTTTGGGGTGAAGTCCAATTGATGGCTCATCAAGAACATACAAAACTCCAGTTAAACCAGTACCAATCTGTGATGCCAGTCTTATTCTTTGAAGTTCACCTCCTGACAATGTTTTAGCAGATCTTGAAACTGTCAGATAAGAAAGGCCAACATTATCAAGAAAAGTAAGTCTTGTGCCGATTTCTTTTATAACAGGGTTTGCGATATGAACTTCGTACTCATTTGTTATCTCTGGAACTCTTTTACTTACAAATTCACGAAGTTTGGTTATTGGCCAATCAGTGACTTTTGAGATAGGGTTGCCGTCAATTGTTATTGATAATACCTCTTTTTTAAGTCTAGCCCCTTTGCAGGCTGGGCAAATGTCTTCCCTCATATATTTTTCAACATCTGAACTTGAGGTCTCTGGATCAAAATATCTTTTTTCCATGTCTTTGACAAGGCCGTTCCAAGTTTCCTGAATTGTAGTTGGGCGACCAAATCTATTTTCGCCATCAACTAGATAATCTCTGCCAGTCCCATGCAAAAGTATATTTTGTGCTTTCTCTGAGAGGTTTTTTATGGGAATTGATAGATCGATATTCTCTTTTATACAAACCGCTTTTATCAGTCTTAGATACCAGGTGCCTTGATAAAAAAATTTAGGATAAGGTTGGATACCACCTTCATTTATACTTATGTTTGGGTTCAAAAGCAAATCCGGGTCAACCCGGTAAACAGTTCCAATGCCTTTACAGTCTTCACAGGCCCCTAACGGTGAATTAAAAGAAAACATACGCGGTTCAATTTCTGATAAAGAGGTGTTGCAAACTGGGCACGAAAATTTTTCAGAAAAAAGATGTTCATCTGTGTCTGTTTTTAACACTATTAATCCATCTGAAAGGTTGGTGCTTTGCTCAACTGCAGTTGTTAATCGAGAAGATAGATTTCCCATAAAAACTACATCATTTATATCTTTGTAGCTTATAGATAAAGTATCTATATAAGCTTCAATAGTGTGTTTATTTGTTTTTATTAAATCAATATAGTCTTCTAGTGAGAAATCTTTGCCATCTATTCTGACCTTTCTAAATCCCTTACTTTGTAGATTTTCAAATAAATCATGAAATTCGCCTTTTCTCCCTCTTACAACGGGTGATAAAATATCTATTAGATGAGGTTTAATTTTGTCTTTCTGAAGAAATACTTTTAAATTTTCTATTATTTTTTTTACAATCTCATCAACTGTCAGCTTCTGAATTTCACGTCCGCACTCTGGGCAGTGGGGGTGGCCGATTCGGGCAAATAAGACTCTTAAATAATCATATATTTCGGTTATTGTGCCAACGGTAGATCTGGGATTATGAGACGCTGTCTTCTGATCGATGGAGATTGATGGGGATAATCCCTCTATCATATCAACGTCAGGCTTATCCATTATGCCCAAAAATTGCCTCGCATAAGCTGAGAGTGACTCCACATATCTTCGCTGACCTTCGGCATAAATAGTGTCAAAAGCCAATGACGATTTTCCAGAACCTGAGACTCCGGTAAAAACCACAAATTTATTTTTAGGAATAGTAACTGAGACGTTTTTTAGATTGTGAACTCTCGCGCCAGTGACTTTAATATTATTTATCATATCGAAACCGTACATTTTACATTGTTTTAAAGGTATGTTCAAGGGGAGGGGGTTGTTTGACAAGGGTCGGACCCTGTTTTAGCTTATTACAACAACAAAACTAAAAAATAAACGAAAAAATATGTGGATAAGTTGGAAAAATACTAAAACAGGGTCCGACCCTTTATGAAGCTTTGTCGGGACGGCGAGACTTGAACTCGCGACCTTACGCTCCCAAAGCGTACGTTCTAGCCATCTGAACTACGTCCCGAATTGAAAATTTATTATATCATAATCAAATGATCTATTAATCTTAATAGGTAAAATTTCGTAAGTACAAACTTTAAATAGTGTCGAGACTTGAACTGAGCGACCTGTCCGATGTCCATCGGACCGTTCTAGCCATCTGAACTACGTCCCGATTGATGGTCATTATAACATAATTAATCTATTTAGTTAAGCTTCTTAAATATAAATCATATAAATAGTCCATAGAGAGCGATGCCAATATAAAGTTAAGTCGGAGTGGCCGGACTTGAACCGAGCGACCTCACGGTCCCGAACCGTGTGTTCTACCATCTGAACTACACTCCGAAACAGGGATACTCCTTTTTTAGGGAGTATCCCTAAAAAAGGAGTATCCCTGTTTAAACATCCTCCTCTTTTAAAACTCTTATCTTATCTCTTAGCATAATTGCTATCTCAAAATTCATATCTTCTGCATACTGCTTCATTTCACGCTCCATTTTTTTAATTAATTTCTTTTTATCCATTGGCGTCATTGAATCTGTATTAATTTTTTCCAACTCTTTAATACTAAAGTCTTTTTGAACTTTATCAAACATCATCAGTTCAGTTTCTGTATCTTCAATAATCTTTTCGCGGACCGGTTTGTAAATCGTTTGAGGGATTATCCCATATTTTTCATTATAAGATAGCTGTTGCTCTCTTCTTCTTTTTATCTCAGAAGTAGATTTTTCGATGGAGTTAGTTATTCTGTCGGCATATAAGATTACTTTCCCTTTGATATTTCTTGCTGCTCTTCCCATAGTCTGAATAAGCGATGTTCTTGATCTTAAAAAGCCCTCCTTATCGGCATCTAATATGGCAACAAGGGTAACCTCTGGCAAATCCAATCCCTCTCTTAGTAAATTTACACCAATCAAAACATCAAACTGATTTTTACGAAGATTATCTAAAACATCTGATCTTTCAAGTGTGTGAATGTCTGAGTGTAAATAAGATGCGCGAATTTCCTTTTCTTTGAGAAATTCGCTAAGATCTTCTGCCTGTTTTTTAGTAAGAGTTGTTACTAAAACTTTCTCTCCAATTTTTACTCTTTTCTCAATTTCAGAAATTAAATGAGGTATCTCGTCTTTTGCTGGATGCATTTCAATCTCTGGATCAACTATTCCGGTCGGTCTAATTAGTTGTTCCACAACTCCTTCATGCCCAACCACAAGTTTTTTAATTTCAACTTCTTTTTTGGACTGTTCAATCTCCCATTCATCGGGTGTTGCTGATACAAAAATAAAATGAGGTGGTTTTGTATAAAATTCATCAAACCTCAAAGGTCTATTATCATATGAGGCATTTAGTCTAAAACCAAACTCAATGAGGGTTTTTTTTCGGGCTTTATCACCGTTAAACATACCTCTTATCTGAGGAACTGTCATATGTGATTCGTCTATTATTACCAAAAAGTCGTCTCCGTATGCATGTGTAAAGTAGTCAAGCAAGCTATAGGGTGGATCTCCAGGTTTTCTGCCATCAAAATATCTGGAATAGTTCTCAATTCCATTAACATAACCAACTTCTTTTATCATCTCCAGATCATAATTTACTTTTTTTAGCAACCTCTCAGCTTCCAAAAGTTTACCTTGTTGTTTAAGGGCTTTATGTTCTTTATCAAGATCTGATCTAATCTGAGCTTCAGACGCCTTAAATGATTCTGAATCTGCAACATATAGTTTAGCGGGATATATCAAAAATTCATTTTTTTCGTCTTTGAGTTTCTGACCTGTTAATGGATCAATGTGTTGAATCTCAGTTATTCGTCCGTATTCTTCAATTACTCTTATTGCAAAGTCCTGATATGGTAAATGTATATCCATGTGATTGCCACGGACTCTAAATGTTCCTCTGGAAAACTCAAACTCAGATCTTTCATATAAAAGACCAGTTAAAATGACAGATAATTTTTTCCAATCAACAAAGTCTCCGATTTTTAAGGTGTAAATATTTTTTCCATACTCTGAGGGAGAGCCAATATTATATATACATGAAACAGAGGCGACCACTATTACATCTTTTCTTGTCAGAATATTTGTTGATGATTGTAGTCTTAACTTATCTATCTTTTCGTTTATATCCGCCTCTTTTTCAATATATGTATCTGTTGAAGGTATATATGCTTCGGGCTGATAGTAATCATAATATGAAACAAAATAAGAAACCGCATTATCTGGAAAAAAATCCCTAAACTCTTGATATAGTTGTCCTGCAAGTGTTTTGTTGTGCGAGATAACAAGAGCCGGCATATTTAAATCTTTTATAATGTTTGCCATTGTAAAAGTTTTGCCCGATCCAGTGACACCTAAAAGAACCTGATTTTTGAGGCCGGCTCTTATGCCATTCTCCAGTTTTTCAATGGCAAAAGGCTGATCGCCCGTTGGCTTATACGATGATTTGAGTGAAAAATTCATGTATATATTATAATTCCTTTATGCAATTATTGACTCTTAAAGATTTTCCTGATTACGAACTTATTGATTCAGGAGGTGGTATGAGGCTTGAGAGGTTTGGAAAAACAATTATTTCCAAACCCGATCCACAAGCCATTTGGGAGAGAAAAGCACCAGTTGATGTGTGGAATAAAGTCTTTGCCATATTTAGAAATGGAAAGTGGGAGGTAAGCAAGAAGATTCCAAATCCCTGGATTGTAGAATTTGAAAACACTAAACTACTTGCCAAGTTAACCCCGTTTAAACATGTAGGAATTTTTCCAGAACAAGCTGTTTTTTGGAAAATGACTGCTGATATTATAAAAAATTCTGGTATGCAGAAACTAAAAGTCCTTAATCTATTTGGTTATACGGGAGCTGCCTCCATATCATGTGCTAAAGCTGGTGCTTTCGTAACACATGTTGACGCATCAAAGCCTTCAATATCCTATGCCAAAGAAAATATGCTTCTATCTGGATTAGCTGAAAATTCGATTAGATGGATTATTGATGATGCCATAAAATTTACTACAAGAGAAATAAAGCGAGGAAATTTATACGATGGCATAATTTTAGATCCTCCTGTATACGGGCATGGACCGCAAGGCGAGCCTTGGGATTTTTATAAAAACATAAATCAGCTACTTTTAAACTGTAAAAAATTACTTTCACCAAAACCTATATTTATAATCTTTAATGCTTATGCTATCTCATCATCGTCAATAATGTTATCTCATTTATTGGATGATATTACAAAAGGTTTAAATGGAAAAATTGAGTATGGTGAGTTAACAGTTCAAGAATCGTATTCCAGAAGGCTGTTATCAACTGGAATTTTTGGATACTGGATAAAATAACATGTTATACATAGTTGCAACGCCTATTGGTAATTTGCTTGATATCTCAATTAGACAGATTGAAACTATTTTAAATTCAGATGTTATTCTTGCCGAAGATACACGATCTGCCATGACGTTGCTTCATAATATTAAACGTATCGACGCTCTTAAGATAGAGTTTAAAAAAATACCCAAAGTAATATCCTACTATAAAGAGAGAGAAATGGAGAAGTTACCTGAAATTATAAAAATGCTTGAGGAGGGTAAAACAATTTCTCTCATTTCTGAAGCGGGTATGCCGCTAATTTCTGATCCCGGTTATCTTTTGTTAAAGTCAGTAATTCAAAGGAATATTGCGTATACTGTTATCCCCGGACCCTCTGCTGTTACGACTGCGCTCCTTCACTCCGGGTACAGAACCGATAATTTTATGTTTTTAGGTTTCTTGCCAAAGAAAGAAGCGGATATAGTAAGGGTTTTAAAAAAAATCAAAGAAGTTCATAATTTGCTGAAAAACACATCTTTTATTTTTTTTGAATCTCCAAGTAGGATCAATAAAACGCTTGAAATGATTAATAAACACATTCCAGAAGTTAATGTTGTTATTGCTCGAGAGCTGACAAAAAAATACGAAGAAATTTTGCAAGGTAAGGTTTCTGATTTGATACAGAAAGAATATAAAGGTGAGATAACACTTATATTGAATTTTAATTAATTTATGGAAAATGACTCTTTATTTGTGGCATAAATAGTTTATTTACTAGTAAATTAAGTGAGGGATAGCGTAGAAATCAAAGCAATTTTTACCTACCTGATGAGTTATGCACGGATTTAGTTTTGCCCGTTTCCTCTTATATTGACTCCCTGCCATATATTCCTAGAGCTAATATTTTCCATAACTTTAGTCAACTTGCAGCCTATTTATCAGCTTCAGCCCGTCGGCTTGCTGATGCAATACATTACAGTAACAATTCAAATGATTTAAATAAGCTCTTCTTTGGAGATATGAGGATTTATTCTTGGCTGTCTAACTCTAATTGTCCACATAATACAGAAACTTATTCTCAAGGTAAAGATTTGCAAAGACATATAATATACCAGTTCCTACGAGTTTTACTCCTTGATTTATACATTCCAAAGAACGTGTCCGACTATCATGAAATGCA
>JBEIIR010000022.1:0-11360 GCA_040380695.1 Gammaproteobacteria bacterium
GATTCATGGTTTAGCGCCAGTGGTTTTGTAGTTATTTCATTTTGCCAGTTTTTTTTTACTATGTATGAAGAAAGAATTCTTAGAAAAAGCTCATCAAAAGCTAATCGTTCTTTTGCTTTATCAGCTTCTAAAATTGAGTCCGGATAATGAATTTTTTCAATTGCCGCCTTTTTTCCTAAAAGTTTAAACTGTGATAAAAAATTATCAGGTAATATTTCTACATCTATCGGCTTTATGTTTGAGAATAGGCTCAATAGGTAGCTCATTTTTTCTCGTATAGTTTTTGCTGAAAGTCCGTAAATTTGTGAATAAACTGGAATTATTCCGCCAGTATGCACTGTTTTTGAATCCACAGACGACATTACTTCATAATCTAAAGGTATAAAGGTTAATGTTCTTCCAAACCTTGCTAAGCTGCCTGATATAGCAACTGTAGCGTCAACAGAAATTATAGAACTAAGAAATTTTTGATTAAAAAACAGAATATCTATAGTGCCAGTCTTATCGGCTACTTTAAGCGTCTGTGTCTGCATTCCTTTTTTGGTGTAGCCTGTTTTAATTGACGTAACTCTGCCCTTGATGGAGCATACTTCATTAAAAATTAATTCTCCGATTGATCTTTTTTTAGAATAATCTTCGTACCTAAAAGGATAATAGTTTAATAAATTGAAGTAAGTCTTAATTCCTATTGATTCCAAGCGCGAAATAGTTCGCGGGCTTGTTTTGGGCAGGTTCTTTACTAGGGTAGAAAAATCCATTTTTTAGAGCTTAGTTTTGAAAAAAATAAATCCACCTTACATCATGAAAAAAGGCAGAAAGCTTGTCAAGATGATTAAGACAACTCCAACAAGCATTATAGCTTTAATAATGTTTCTTGGTGCAAATATTTTTTTCATAACAAAATTATATAATAATCTTTAAAAAAATAATGACATTTTTTTTGTTTTACCTAAAGAGAATCTATAAAGCAATGCTATGATCTGACGATTAGTTTAAAAGATCATATTGGTAGATTTGATGAATATTTTTAGAATATTTATAGTCATGTCTTTGATATACAAACTCGAAGTAAGAAATTTATATAAAAATCTACAAGTATTTAAGGAATATTTTTACCCGTAAGGATTTGCGCACGACCTTGCTATTAGTATCGAATAATACTATACCGTTTGAAACTTACGATAAATTATGTATATTGATATAATGACAAGGTTATTGTTAAAGAAAAAAAGTTTGAAAGTATCTAAGAATCAAGTCAAGCGTTACTCCATTTTTAACTTTAAAACTCCTTTTGTAATTTCTGTAACACTGATGCTATTTTCTATCAACACTTTATTTTTAGCCGGTTTTATTTCTCAAGAATTTAGTTACGTCAAGACAATAACGACCTATTTATTGTATGGTTTTTTTGGTTTATTTTTCTTACATATTTTCAAAAATATAAAAAACGAAATTAGCAATCATAAACTAAACTATATGTTTGCCACTTCTTTTATAGGCAACTTATTGATTAACTCTTTTTTTTCCTTGCTCTCTTTTCTTATTATAATTTCAATATCGTATTTATATATATTGCCAAATAGTTCTTTAGATACTGGGCTATCTCTCGAATCCCAGGAAACAAATTTACGGGATTACTACATTTTTATTGCGGCATCAAGTAGTGCTTTTATTTTAGTCGTTGATAAATTTGTAAAGTTTAAAATTTCTAAATACATATTTTTTTTACTCTTTATTATATTTTCAATATTTTTTCCATTTCTAAAAAGCGATGTTGAAAGCACTCCTGTTTCAAATGTTGAGGATGCAAATTTTATTGATTCAAGATTAAGTTGTGACAAAAATGCAACGCTCGATAAGGCTAAGCTTTGCACCGCTATTGTTATTACTGATTCGGGTAGTCACGGAACTGGTTTTTCCTTTAGGGATGGCTTTATTGTGACAAATCGACATGTTATCGAGGACTCAAAATCGCTTATAACTTATTACGACGACAGGGAGTATGAACTATCAATCTGGAATTATTCCAATGATTACGACGTCGCAATTTTAAAATTGCCAGATGATTTATCAACATACACCTGCAACTGGTTTGATTCTGATAAATTAAATATTGCAGAAGATTTATATGCATTTGGATGGCCGATTCAGCCACTTGGAGACTCTACGGTCACAAAAGGTATCTATTCTAGAACTATTGTTGATGAGAATGACGCTAATTATATACAGACAGATGCATCATTAAACGCTGGCAACTCCGGCGGACCATTAGTAAATGAGTGCGGAGTAACTGGACTTGTAACCTCTAAAAATTACTGGGTCGATGTTGAACTGCCGGCTGAGGGTAATGGTTTTGCTCTGTCATCAAAGTTTTTGCAACCTATAATTGAGGATTTATATCAAAAGGGTGGCCTTGGAAAAAAGGCTCCAATGAGTTCAAAATCATTTATCAAGGACGATTATGAAAGCAGTGAACCGTACTATCTGGATGTTAGTTCTATAAAAAGATATCTTAGTGAACTTTACGATGTCAGAAGGTCATGGGAGCCTGTTTCTGGAGTTGATAGGAGTAAATATGATAGATTAATTGATCTTTTTAACAGGCAGATAGATTTTTGTAATCATCTTGTAAATAAACTTGCTGATGGAAAAGCGC
Source organism: Gammaproteobacteria bacterium (assembly GCA_040380695.1). Lineage (GTDB taxonomy): Bacteria > Patescibacteriota > Microgenomatia > UBA1406 > GWC2-37-13 > UBA1450. The sequence continues at coordinate 2,657 of JBEIIR010000022.1, forward strand.
CATCAAACGATGATCTAATTATGTGGGATAGCGTTGTTGAAATGAGTAAGGAATCGTATAATCTATCGCAAGAGTTATTAAATAGTATGGGCTACTAAAATGAGCTTTAAAAAAAATATTACCTTATCCAAATCTGACTTCTTGCTCTACATGAAGCATCCAGCTTGGTTATGGCTAAAAAAATATCAGCCTGAAATGCTTCCTGGTGTTGATCAAAGTCTGCAAGCAATTTTTGATAATGGTACTCTGTTTGAATCTTATGTTGAAAATACTTACCCGAATTCAGTAAAAATCGGCTTCTCAAGAAATGGTTTGTCATATAAAAGTATGCCAGAAAGAACTGCGCGCGCCATAAATGCGGGCGCGCGCACTGTTCTTCAAGGTCGAGCTGAGGCCGATGGTTTAACTTGCATTTTTGATGTGCTTGAACATATATCAGGTAACAATTATGCTTTAACCGAGATAAAATCATCTACAAAAGTTAAAGACGAACATATTTTAGATCTTGGTTTTCAAAAAATAGTACTTGAAAAAAGTGGTATAAAAATTGCTCATGCAAAAGTTCGTTATGTTGATCCTACATATATTAGAAAGAAAGATCTAGATGTTGATCGCTTGTCCATTACCGAAGATGTTACTGAGTTAGTTAATCAAAAAATTGAATATATAAAACTTAAGGTAGAAGGCGCTAAAGATATTGTTGCAAGTAGTCAGCGGCCTAGCCTATCACCAAGGTTTGTAGCAGATGAATACATAAAAGATTGGCTAATCATCTATGAAAATTTACAGCCACCCGAAAGCGAATATAATATATATAAGCTTACTAGGCTTAAGCCAGATCTAATTGGCAAACTTGAGGATCTGAAGGTGTCCTTAATTGAGAATATTCCATTAAACATACAATTATCAGACAAGCAAAAAAAACAATTTTCTGCAACAAAGCAAAACAGTGTAGAGATAAACACCGAAAAAATCGAAAATTTTTTACAAGATTTAAAGTTCCCATTATATTTTTTTGATTACGAAACTTTCAGTGAGGTGGTTCCTACTCTTGAGGGTACAAGACCGTATGAGCAAATTCCATTTCAATATTCACTACATATTCTTGATAAGGGTGGACACTTGACTCATTGCGAGTTTTTACATGAAGATCCGACTGACCCTCGTCTGGATTTGTTAAAGAATCTAAGTCTACATGTTGGTAGTGAAGGTTCTGTGATAACGTGGAATAAATCCTTTGAGATGTCAGTAAATAAAAATTTAGCCGATTATTTTCCGGATTTTAAGGATTTTTTAATTGATATAAATCTGCGAGTTGTTGACCTTATGGAACCGTTCATTAGAGATTGGTATATTCATAAAGATTTTTATGGAAGTGCATCGATCAAGAACGTTTTGCCTGTATTAATCTCTGAATTATCATATGAGAATCTGGCAATTAAAGAGGGTGCTACTGCATCGCGTATGTGGACCGACATCGTTTTTAGAGAAAAAGACTACTCATCAAAGAAAGACGTTCTTAAGAATCTTAAAAAATATTGCGAAACTGATACTTTAGCAATGGTTCAGATCTACAAACATCTGTGTAGTATATAGTTAGAGATAAAATTTATTTTAAAGAGTTATATTCTGGTAAAATTAGAACATGGTATTTGTATCACGCCGAAAAAGGTTCAAGCCTAGGTCTAGTGTGAAATTCAACCTTGATTTTTTTAAGGTGCAAAAATTTAATAAGAATAAGTTAATTTTTTATTCTCTTGTTGGGATAGTTTTTCTTTTTTTAGTCTCTTACGTATCTCTGTTTTTAGTTTTTGCATGGTACGCAAGAGATTTGCCTCAACCCGGAAAATTATCAGAAAATAGGGGTAATTCAACAATTTTTTATGATCGAAATGGAGAGGTGATATACGAGATGTTTAAGGATGCAAATAGAATTCCAGTTGAGCCTCAAAAAATTCCAGAGAGACTCAAACAAGCGACTGTCGCCATTGAAGATAAACGATTTTATGAACATAAAGGTATCTCAGAGTTGGGAATAATTCGCGCAGCTATTAACACTGCGCTTGGTAATCCTCAAGGTGGCTCCACTATCACACAACAGTTAATAAAAAATGTTTTACTGACCTCAGAAAGAAGTGTTGCTAGGAAAGTCAAAGAGGCAATTTTGGCCTACGAAGTTGAGAAAAGATTTTCCAAAGATGAGATTCTAAGTATGTATCTAAATGAGGTTCCGTATGGGGGTACATACGTTGGTATAGGATCGGCCTCAAAGGCTTATTTTGACAAAGAGCCTCAGCAATTAAACCTGCTTGAATCTGCTATCCTGGCTGGATTACCGCAAAGTCCCTCTAGATATTCTCCTTTTATTGGTAAGAAAGATGCATGGAAGCTGAGAACCAGAGATGTGTTAAGAAGAATGTCGGAAGATGGATATATCACCCAAGCTGTGAGAGATCAGGCGATTAAAGATATTGATAAAATTACCTTTTCTTCGCCTAAATCTGCGATCAATGCACCTCATTTTGTTTTTTATGTAAGAGATCAAATTGAGTCAAAGTACGGCGAAGCTCTCCTTGCTCGTGGGGTAAAAGTTACTACTACATTAGATATAAAGCTGCAAAAGGATGCCGAAAAGATCATGAAAGAACAGATAGAAAAGATCGAAGAATTTGACGTTGGTAACGGAGCATCTTTGTCGGTAGATTCTAACACTGGAGAGGTGCTTACATATATTGGAAGCTATGATTATAACAATAATCTTTATGGAAAATTCGATGTCGTATCTCAAGCTAATAGACAGCCGGGATCGACATTGAAACCTATTGAGTATGCAATGGCATTTGAAAAAGGGTATACTGCGTCATCTGTAATAATGGATGTGAAGACAGAGTTTCCTGGCGCCACAGAAGACAAGCCATATATTCCGGCAAACTATGATGCCAAGTATCGCGGCCCTGTTCAGATTAGATTTGCTCTGGGTAACTCTTTAAATGTCCCGGCAGTTAAGATGCTAGCAATGATTGGTCTAAGAGATTTTATGCAGAAAGCCTATGACATGGGCATAGATTCTCTTGAACCAACCACAGAAAAAATGAAAAATCTAGGTTTGTCGGCTTCTCTTGGAGGGGGCGAGACAACTTTAATTGACTTAGTGCAGGCTTATTCGGTATTAGCAAACGGTGGCTTAAAAAGAGATCCAGTATCTATTCTTAAAATAGAGGAATTCTCGGGAAAGAAGATTTTTGAGCATAAGCAGCAGAAGGGTGACTTAGTGCTCTCTGCATCCTCAGCTTTTTTAATCTCTCATATATTATCTGACAATAACGCCAGATTAGAAGCTTTTGGACCAAGTTCATTTCTTAGAATTCCTGGAAAAACAGTTGCTGTTAAAAGTGGAACCACCGATGACAAAAGAGATAACTGGGCAGTAGGTTACACCAAAGATGTGACGCTAGGTGTGTGGGTTGGCAATAACGACAACTCCATAATGAATCCTGCTATTGCATCTGGTTCAACTGGTGCATCACCTATTTGGCATTATACAATGAGAAAATTACTTGAAAAGTATAACGATGGCATTATCGATTTACCAGCCGATGTTGAAGCTGTAGAGATTGATGCTTATTTAGGCGGAAAAGCAACAGATGACACACCAAAAAGAACTGAATATTTTGTAAAAGGTACAGATCCTAAGGAGTTGTCGCCTTTTTATAAGAAACTTAAAATTTCAAAATCAAATGGTAAGTTGGCTAACGATGTTGAGATTCGTTCCGGTAATTTTGAAGAAAAAAATTATATCGTGATAACTGAGAAAGATCCTGTTTCAGGTGATGGAAGAAATAGATGGCAGGAAGCGATCGATTCATGGAAGAAAGAACAGAGTGATGAAAGATTTAAGTTTCCGACAGAAGTTTCAGACTCCAGCTCTGAAAATGTAGTTGTAACGATTCGTTCACCTAATAATGAATCCAAATTAGAGGTATCAAATAAAAAAGTTGAGGTAAGAGCTAGAATTACATCAATCTCCCCTATCAAAGAGGTTACGATAATGATTAATGGTGAGGAAAGAAAAAAAATTACTGGTAACACCTCCGAAGTAAATGAAACGTTTGAACTTGAGAACGGGAAATATGAAATCAAAGTAAGGGCAGTTAATGAGAAGGATAAAAGTGCAGATTCTACAATTAAAATAGGCGTAAATGCAGACTGGCGATAAATTAGTTAATTATCCTTTTTAAGGATTTTTTCAACTTCATTACTTACTAAAGTTTCGGAGATATTTTCCTCATGAGAAGTAAAATAAAGTCTAATAGTAATGTTGTTTTCAAACGACCCCAAATAATCAATTTTATTTAAATACTTTGATAGCTTAAAGCAGGTTTTTTCGAAATCATTAAAACTTTTGTTTTTTAATTTCATCGTAATATCGCGCTTAACTGTTGCATATGGAGAAATTGGCGCAAAAGGCAAGACTGAGCTGGCCTTTTGCGCCAATTTCCAAATATCAATCTCTGCAACAAATAGATCTTTCTTAATTTCTCTGTTATTTATATACTTCTGAGCCAGTTTACCTATCTCCCCGACGCTTTGGCCATTAATCAGGATTTCAGCTTGTTGATGGGTTGAGAAAAGAGGGTTGTTATTTTTAGCTTTAAATTCAAAATTTGATATAGCTAAATCCTTTAGTAGCGCTTCGATTACTCCCTTAACTTTAAATATAGATTCTGTGCTACCAAGACTTAGTCTAAACTCTTCATCCGGTAGCGAATTTTTGTTGGTGAGATAAACCTTGGCAACCTCAAAAAAATTTAGATGATCCTTTTTACCCTCGTTTTTTTCAAGTGCTAAAATCATTGAAGGCAGTAAAGAAGGTCTCATGTACTCTATTTCAGTTGAGATTGAGTTTGCAATCTTAAGACAGTTATTTATATCAATGTCCAAAGATTTAAGAAGATTGCCGGAGATCATGGAGTATTGAAGAAATTCATTTAATCCGATATGTTTTAAAAAACTCTTAACTCTTGAAACAGTGTTTAAAAGTAGGTCTAACTCTTTTGGTTGTCGGATAAAAGTCATTGGTGGCAGATTGTTGGGTAGATTATGATAACCATATATGCGAGCAACTTCTTCAATTATATCTTCTTTGATAGAAACATCGTTAATTCGTGATGTAGGTACGGTAACATGAAATAAATGATCATCTAATTTAATGTCTGAAGATTTAACAATGAAGCCTAAATCTTCTAATATTTTGCCAATTTTTTCCTTTTCAATCGGGATGCCAATTATATTATCAATCTGTCTTTTTGTTATCGAGATAACCTCATTTTTTACCTTGTGTGGGTATATATCTATAAGCTCTGTACATGCTGATGGTGATAAGTGTTGATTTAGCAACTCAACTCCATAAGCAAAAGCAGTTTCCACATTGTTGGGGTCTAGTCCTTTTTCAAAATATGTAGCTGCTACTGATCTCTGCCCCGTTTTCATGGATGTTTTTCTAATGTATGTTTTGTTATATGTCTGTACAAAAAAAAGTATCTTGGTAGTGTCATTATTTATGGCCGAATTTTCAGCCCCCATAATGCCACACATATCTATTATTTTTCCATCCCCGTCTTCTATGACGATATCTTCTCCAGGCAAAGTAAAACTCTTACCGTCAAGCGTAGTCATCTTTTCACCAGCCACAGACTTTCTAAGTATCAACTTTTTTCCGGCGATTTTATCGAGATCAAACATATGGGTAGGTTGGCCAAGTGAGATCATGATATAGTTTGATATGTCTACTACTGTATTTATGGATGAGATGTCACACAGTTTCAGCCTGCGTGAAATAAGCTCTGGCGTTTGTCCCACACTATCAATTTCAAAGCCCATTGCTGTAAATCTTTGACAAAGTTCTGCATCTTTAATCTCTACGTTTAACTTGATATTGGGTAATGGTTCTGCTTTTAAAGTCTTAAAGCTGTATATTTTACTGGGGATCTGCTTCAGTCTAGCTTTTTTTCCAAATTGGGGCAATATTGCGGCTGCTTCTTGAGCAATGCCAAAAACACTCGCCATATCAATTCTATTTGAAGTTATCTCAATATCGAGTACATAATCCTCTATTTTATTATTCCTATCATATACAGGTTCTACGGTTTCAATAGATGGTCCACACAGAGATAAAAATTTCTGCAATTCGTAAGCAGTTGCATCCGTTTCTAAATAATCCAGTAAAAAATTGTAAGTTATTTTAATATTCATGTTAAAAGATTAAAACTGTTCATTAATTCTTATATCTGAATCATATAACACTCTCATATTTGAAACACCGATACCTGGTTTCATCATCATTACTCTCTCTACACCAAAACCGAAGGCCCATCCGGTATATCGTTGACTATCTATTCCACCGGATTTTAATACGTTTGGATGAACCATGCCTGTTCCACCAAGCTCTAACCAACCCTGCTTACAGAGCCGGCATTTTTTATCACCGACCATTCCTTGACCTTTACATATGTCACAGGTTATATCAACCTCAAAGGACGGTTCTGTAAACTGAAAGTGGAACGGTCTTAGTCTAATTTCTCTATCGGAACCGAAAAATTCTTTGGCAAAAAAATCAATGGTACCTTTAAGATGAGTAATGTTTATGTTTTCATCAATACATAAACCTTCAAATTGATGAAACATTGGAACATGTGAGGCATCCCAATTTGGCCTATAGGTTTTCCCTATATTAATCATTCTTATGGGTGGTTCTTTAACTCTCAACATCTCTCTAATTTGTCCAGAAGACGTATGTGGAGTTAACACCATTCTGCCAAAATTTTTATCTTTTGGAGAATCTATAAAAAACGTTTCAAAATCATCCCTTGCTGGATGGTTACTTGGCATATTTAGAGCTTCAAATGAAAAATACTCCCACTCAACTTCGGGGTATGACATTCTTATAAAGCCTAATTTTTTAAAAATTTTCTCAATCTCCTCTATTGCGTAACTCACCAAATGTAGACTTCCTTTTGGAATTTTTACTCCAGGCAACGTTATATCAATTTTTTTTTCAAAATCTTCTTTATGAGTCAATTCTTTTCTTTTTTCATTTATCAATGTTTCAACATTTGCTTTAAGCTGATTTAGTTTTTTACCCTGTTCTGATCTTTCTATAACTGATAAATCTTTTAATTTTTTCATTAAGTCGTTCACTTGACCATTGCGACCAAGGTATCTTACTTCAACTTCGCCCAATTGAACAAAGTTTGTTGTGTTTAAAAGATCATTTTTCAGATTAAGTAGCATGTTATCGGCAGATTTCATTTAAATATATTACCAAAATAAATGTAAAAAAAGCGTGGAAGTTTATTGTTGTACTTTTTTTACAGCGTTGTCAAAAACTTCTGGATGTTCTAGAGCTATCTGAGCCCAGATTTTTCTATCAACTTTAATTTTTTTGACTTTAAGCAGGTTGATAAATTTGTTGTATTTGACTCCGTTTTCTCTTAAAGCGGCGCTCATTCTAACAATCCAAAGCGACCTGAAATCTCTTTTTTTGAGTTTTCTACCTGCAAAAGCATATTGTCCAGCATGCAGCACTGCCTCTTGAGCCTTGCTGAATATGGTACTTCTTGACATCCAGTACCCTTTGGCAAGTTTTAAAATGCGGTTATGTTTTCTTCTGGAGACCATGCCCCCTTTTACACGTGTCATATTATTATGCTAATCCAAGCAGTTGTTTAATTTTTTTAACGAATGATTTATTTACTTCACGCTCTTGCTTTAAATGTCTTACCTTTTTAGCAGATTTACCATGGATCAAGTGTCTGGTTTTTTGTGCTCTATGAAGAACTTTACCAGAACCTGTAACCTTAAATCTTTTAGATGCGCCTTTATGTGTTTTCTGTTTTGTTTTTGGCATATTAAAATATCATCAAAGTAATATTATAAAACAAGTTTATCAAAATTTAAAGTGTAAATATAAATTATTTTTTGCGGGTAATTACAGCCCTAACAACTCTACCTTCTAGTCTTGGCTCCTTTGTGACTATAACTTCACCAAGTTTGCTAATAAATACATTTGCAAGTTGAAGTGCCATATCTTTCTTTGTAACCTCTCGCCCTTTTAATGTCAGATTTAATCTGACCTGGTTACCTTCGGAGACAAATTCTTTTGTCTTTAATATCTGTCGTTCTAAATCTGCTGCACCTATGAAAAGTGAGATCTGTACATCTTTTACAATACTTTTTTTAGCTCCTTTTTTAGCTTCTTTCTCTTTTTTTTCTTGTTCGTATAAAAATTTTTTAAAATCGGTTATTTTGGCAACCGGGGGCTTGGCCATGGGGGCTATGAGTACAAGGTCTAAGCCTTGTTTCTCTGCTTCAGTCAATGCATCTTCCTTGCTTAAAATTCCCACTAATTCACCGGTATTATTTATGACTCTAAGTTGTTGTTCCTGTATTTTATGATTAGTAAAGTAGTATTTACCTGTTTTAACGGGGTGATGACGAAAGTTACGCGAAAATTTGTTGTTCAATTTCTTTTTTAAAAATTTTTAAAAGTACCCCGTCAAACAAAATGTAACACAAAGGATACATGCTTTGCATGAACGGGGTGTTTGAATTATACAATTTATGGTCAAATTTTGCAAATTAAAAAGGGTCGGACCCTTCTCTTTTTTCAATACTTGTAATAAATTTATGTAAAATTTCCGTTATA
>JBEIIR010000023.1:0-10996 GCA_040380695.1 Gammaproteobacteria bacterium
ATAGTTACTAATATGCACCGAATGGCTCAACTAAGAGTCTTATGGAGATAACGTATAGTGAGGTGTATGGAATGTCAATGTGTGGTGTGTGTATTTGTTGTACCAACATAGATTAAGTTCGTGGCTAGAGAATACCTGCACCTAAAATCTGGTTGCAAGACGCCCCATATAGGAGTAAGCTTCAGGAATGGTCGGGCAAAAATATAAACAAATGCGGAAAATAGACTCTGTCACTATACGTGGTAGACGTTATAAATTTCTCGTTAAGAAGAACTTAATAAAACGTGAAGAAGCTCATGGACTGACCGATCCACCTAACAAGAAGGGTAAGGCTGTGATGATTGACCCTGACCAGAGCCCTAAGGAGTTATTGGCTACTTTAATAGATGAATTTATACATTGCGGACTATGGGAAATTGATAACCAGGTCGTAGATGAAGTATCTGATGACTTGGCTCATGCACTCTGGCGTTGCGGCTTGAGATTTATTGACGAAGAAGAATAATGCTTATAAAATATTTTTTATGAACGAACAATCAGACAAGAACGGCATCTCTACGCTAGGCTCAGCAGCAAAGGCGTTGTTGACTAAAGCAGCTAGTACGGTTTTTAACCCTGCGGTAACTCCTCAAGCGCAAGCCAAGCCTCAAGGTTTAAACAATATAATTCAGGGAATCAAACCTCCCGACTTTTCAAATAGACCTATACCTACAAATTTATCAAAATTAAATACATCTAGTTATAAACCCACAATACCTAAAGTTAATTTACCCGACTTTAAAAGTATAATTCCATCATTTAAATTCGATAAATAATAGATTTTGTTTAGAGCTGTGCTACAATAGCCCTAATGGCTAAAAATCAAAAATATGTCTTAATGCAGGGAAAGTTGAGGCGCGTAGACGCCACAACTCGTGTGGACTATGTTATTCCCAGCACTTCAGACTTCTTCAGTCCTGTCACTAATCTCATCCCAAATTTAGGATCAGTGTCCGGTGCACGTGTGCTGATTGGAGATAAAAGCAGCCTTCAAGCCATGACGCTTGTTAATCGTCAAGCTCCGCTAGTGCAGGCTTCCTCAGATAAAAAAACAAAAAGTTTTATTGAAGAATTTGGTGAGAAGTTGGTGAGTATAAGGTCCACAGCTGCAGGCACAGTAATAAGCATTACTCCGGCAGAGGTTAAAATAAAGGGAGTCGGCGGTGTCACCACTATACCACTCTATGAGAATTATTTAGTTGGGCGAGAAAGCTATATTCATCATAGACCTACTGTTAGCGTAGGAGACACTGTGAAAGTTGGAGATCTCTTAGCTACTTCAAATTATTCTGACAGTAAAGGTGACTTGGCATTGGGAATGAATTTAAAAACAGCGGTGATGCCCTTTCGTTCCTACAACTTTGAAGATGCTTTGGTTATTTCCGAAGATGCAGCTAAAAAGCTGGAGGCTGAACAATTAATTCCGCTACGTCTAGAGATAGGGAGAGGAATTGAGACAGATAAAAATAAATTTATTTCCCTGTTCCCAAACCGCTATTATAACGATCAACTAGCAAAGCTAGACTCTTCTGGTGTGGTTAAACGTGGCACGACCGTAAAAACTGGAGACCCGCTCATCTTGGCATTTCAACCAAAGACACTTAAATCTTTAGAACTGCAGCTGGGAAAACTTTCAAGAGCGTTAAAAAATGCTTTCACAGACATCTCTAAAGAATGGGAATACGAACATGACGGTGAAGTGGTGGATGTAGCAAACACCGGAAAGTTGATAACTGTTACAATTAAAACAACTCGTCCTATGGCTCAGGGCGACAAATTATCCAATCCATTCGGCGCAAAAGGAGTCGTTAGAATTATATCTAATAGCGAAATGCCACAAGACGAGAACGGTAAACCTATAGACGTTATATTGAACTCTATGAGTGTTACATCTCGCGTTGCTCCGGGATTAATAACAACCATGGCAATGGGTAAGTTAGCTGAAAAAAAGAATAAATCTTTAAAATTAACACCATTTGTTCAAGGCTCGTCAGTAGAGCAAACTATTAACGCCCTAGACCGGGCAGGTATAAAAGACACTGAAAAATTATACGATCCAGCTACAGGTAGACATATCGAAGCATTTACTGGACCTTCATATTACACAAGATTGCATCATATAGCTGAAGACAAGATTTCTTCACGTTCAGCTGGCACAACATACGACATCAATATGCAGCCTTCTAAAGCAGGTTCGGATGAAAAAAGTAAGCGTTTGGGAAACTTGGCTACAACGGTAGCTCTCTCCAACGACGCCAAAGCTGTTTTGCGAGATGTAGCAGTAATACGCAGCACAAAAAATGACGATTTCTGGACAGCCATTAAATTAGGGCTTACACCACCACCACCTAAAGTTCCTTTTATATTTAATAAATTTATTTCTCATTTGGAGGGTGCAGGCGTTAGTGTGCACCAAGATGGTCCTAAATTTAATATATTCCCACAAACAGATAAAGATATTGATAGGTTGTCTCAGGGAGAAATTAAAGTTCCTCTCACATATAAATTACGTGGTGGAGACTTAGTCCCTGAAGATGGTGGATTGTTTGACTCTGTGAATACTGGCATTTATGGAGATGCTTATAATCATGTAAACCTTTCCTTTAAAATACCAAATCCAGTATCTGAGGAGCCATTAAGAAAATTACTAGGTCTCACAAGGGTAAAATATGAAGAATTGATTATTTCCGGAGAGTTGGAGAAAAAACTGAAGGGTATGGACCTAGACAAGAAAATTGAGGAGTTTAAAGGTTATATAAAGTCTAATCGAAAAACAGGAAGAGACGATGCAATAAAAGTTTTAAACTTTTTATTGATGCTGAAAAAAAACAACATGACTCCTTCAAATCTCATGCTTTCTAAGGTTCCTATTATTCCTGCGCAATATAGACCTATCATGGCTCAAGGCAATCAAGTCATGTCGGCTGATGTTAACGAGCTCTACAAGGACTTGATGTTAGTGAATCGCTCTTTGGGAGATATACCTGAAGAAACACCCGAAGAATTGACAAGCGCGGCAAGAAAACAGCTTTATGATGGAGTTAAAGCTGTTTATGGGTTAGGAGAACCTATTTCGATTAGAAGCAAAGAAAAGAAGTTTAAAGGTCTTTTAGCTACAACATTAGGTACTATGGGCGGCAGCGCCAAAGAATCCATGTTTCAAGCTAAGGTAGTAAATAAGCCTATTGATCTTGTGGGAAGAGGTGTTTTAATTCCTGATGGAAATTTAAACCTTAACGAGGCATCAATACCTCAAGCTATACTGTGGAACGTTTATAGTCCATTTATAATCCGCCGTTTAGTGCGTCAGGGGATACAAGCCACCAAAGCCAGAGAATATGTACAAAATAAACATCCTCTCGCCAGTCAGGCACTCCAAGAAGAATTAAAGGATCGCCCTGGTATAGTGACACGCGACCCACAATTAAGTAAGTATAATTTTCAGGGGTTTTATTTAAAGCCTAATCCCGACCCAAAAGATTTTTCTATTAAACTAAATCCTCTTGTATTTAAGGGATATGGCGCAGATTCTGACGGTGACCAGTTAAACGTCCAAGTCCCGGCCTCAGACGATGCAAAAGAAGAAATAAAAGAAAAATTATTGCCGGAAAAAAACTTAATTTATCATAGAACCTTTTCACCCATTTTCACACCCTCTAACGAAGCAGCTGTAGGGCTGTTTGCAGCTTCCTACGAGGACAATAAAAATAAACCTATAAAATATGGTAATGTTGCTGAAATTGTGAGAGATTTTAAAGCAGGTAAACTTGACGTAGGGGATAGAATTGAATTACCTTAGTGCTTTATTATTCAAACTTTTCGTGCTACGATGATCGATGAAAACATATGGTTCAGTTTAACTGACGAACAAAAGTTAAACGAATTAGAAGCTTATCTCACCGAGTACAGGTTGTTAGACTCGGGCGAGCACGAGCTTTCAAAAACACGTGAAGCAGGAAAAATAAAAATTTTAAAAGCTGAACTTAAAACTAAAATAAATAAAATTATAGATTTGGAACATATCAAATGAACACGCAAGAACTTATCCTTTCGTATAACTCCCTCGTTAAAGAGGCTTTTATACCCAATCCCGAACAGCAAGCTCAAGATGGCCAATTAGAGCAAGCCTACCAACAGCTATCTCAGCTGCTCGCAGGCATGCCTCCAGAGGTACAGGGGCAAATAGAACCAATGCTTCAACAAATGCAGCAACTCCCACCACAAGATCAGTTGAATCAAATTAGTGGATTAATTCAACAACTGGGACAGGGTGGAGCTGAACAAGCCGCACCACAGGAGCAAGCGCCAGCTCCTCAAGAACAGCCAGGAATGGTTCCTGAGGAAGGTCATGTAAACGCTGAAAATAGCTTAGATAATACGAAAGTAACTCTTTCCGTTAGAGAATTGTTAGACCTTTCTAGTGGAGGTAAAGCCACACAAAGCTTGCTTAAAGTTAAACAAATGGCCGAGACACATAACAAGAAGATGGAAGCTGTGCAACAGCAAGCTGAGCAAGAGCAAGTTGCCCAGCAACAGCAACAGCAGCAACAAGAGGCTATGGGGCAAGGAGGAATCTACAGTCAACCAATGAATGCTGGTCCAGGACAATCCCCAGCTCCCTCTATGTAATATGACATCTTTAGAAAAAGTCAGTACTTATCTAGATTCGTTTCAGTCAGGAGACGCTAATTATGACTTTGCCTGTTTTATAAAAGAAAAACTGGCGGATGCAGGTATAGCTTATGGGCAAGGAAGTAGTGCTATACATGAAGAGGAAAATAACAATGCTGACGAATTAGAAACTGCAGAATTTGATAAAACTCAAGAGAATATCGAAGGTAAGATTATGGAGCCAGCTTTTCAAGATCTAGAGGCGTTGAACCAGATAGAAAAAGAAAAACAAGAGATCAAAACCGCTCAAACTGTAAAAGCTTTTTTGGATAAGTTAAGGAGTCGTTAATATGGCTGTTACTACTGTAGGGCGTGTACTTTTAAAGCAGTATACACCTAAACATTTACATCATTTGATAGATACTGAGATTTTAGATAAAAAAGGTATTAACACACTTTTTTATAAGTTAGTGGAGTTAGAGCCTGACAACTACAGCAAGATTGCTTCCGATTTGACCAGGCTGGGATTTGAAGTAGCCACCCGACAAGGAACATCTATTACTTTAAAAGATCTTGTTTCACCTATAAATAAAGACGAGGTGTATGAAAAATTTGAAGCATTTAAAGAAAAGGTAGAAAAATCAGACGATTCACTTAACATCAAACAACAGCGTATTTTTGATAAATATAATACGATGATGGAAGATATAAATAAATCTATTTTAGGTGAGGGGTTGAAGAATAATAAGTCGTTAGCAAAAATTATTTTAGCAGGGTCTAGAGGATCACCATCACAATATAGATTTACAATAGCAACTCAGGGGGTTGTGGTGGATGCCGAGGGTAATCCAAAGATGGATATACCAGTAAAAAGTTCTTATGCTGAGGGATTGAGCTTACCAGAATATCTTGTGACTTCGTTTGGTACGCGTACTGGTGAAGTCGTTAAAAAGGTGGGTGTTGCGCAAGGCGGTTACTCTAGTAAACAATTTTCAAGAGCTTTGATGAACTTACAAGTAACTCAGGCAGACTGCGGAACACCTACAGGTATAACTGTACCAGTAGAAGACAAAGACTCTGTAGGCGCATATTTAGCTGCTCCCGTAGAAGGCTATAATCGTAATAACGAGGTAACGGCCAAAATGTTGAGTGACTTAAGAAACAAGGGAGTTAAATCTATTTTAGTTAGATCTCCTATGACTTGCCGTGCAGGTAAGCATGGACATTTTGGGTCGGTGTGTCAATTATGTGTAGGCCAACGTGAAAAAGGTTTACCAGCTCCAGATACTTATATAGGGTTGGTAGCTGCTACTGCAGTTAGTGAACCTCTAACAGAGTATGCTATGAAATTGAGACATGGCGGTGGCGCAGCTACTTCGTTAGGCGGAACTGGAGGATTTAAAGCAATCGACCAATTGGCAAATATCCCTAAAACTTTTTTAAATAAATCCCCATTAGCTCAAGAAGATGGTGTGGTTACTTCTGTTAGACCGGCGTCAGCTGGTGGTTATTTTATTAATATCGGAGATAAAGAATATTATATAGGTGTAGGACTTCAACCAAAAGTTAAAGAAGGTGACCGCGTAGAACAAGGAGACTCTTTGAGTACGGGGCTTATTGACCCACGGGAAGTAGTTATGTATAAGGGTATTGGAGAAGGTAGAAAGTATTACGCCACAGCAATGAAGAGAGCTTTTGATGAGGGTAATTTACACGTCAATCGTAGGAATTTTGAATTGATTGCTAGATCTGCCATAGATCATGTTAAAATTACCGATGCCGAAGGCTTGGGAAGTTTTTTACCTGACGAGGTTGTTTCATATACAGCTATGGAAAAAAACTATAAAACACGACCATCTAGTAAAGATATGCGTGCGGATTTAACATATGGAAAGTATTTAGAGAAACCTGTTTTACATCACACAATAGGTACAAAAATAAATAGTCATGTAATGAAAGATTTAAAAGACCATGGAATTGAATCTATTACTGTGAACGACAACCCACCTAATTTTGAACCTGTTATGGTTAGACTACTTGACGTTCCGGAACATGCAGATGATTTTATGCATATTCTTTACAGTACTAATTTAGCTAAGCGTTTTAGTAATGCTGTGAATCATGGAGCAGAATCAGACATTAGAGGACCTAGCCCTATACCTGGATTGGCTTATGGTGTTGGTTTTGGAGAAACAAGTACCTTTAAGAAATAGAGTTGCTTTTGGTATTTAAAAAACTTAAACTATTTATAAAGTAGTGCAATAATAGGATAATACTATGATTAAAACAGCTGCAGATGAATCACTAGAACAAGCTTTTTTCCAACTAGCTTACGGTAAACTACAAGATAGTTTAAAAAATTTATTACCTTTTCTTATTGGTTTTGAGATAGTTAAGAAAAACGAAGCTAACACCAAAGCTTTAGGTGTTTTTGGCTTTCGCTCCCAATCCGGACAAATTTTGTACGTGCCTGCCTTTTTTATTAACGGTAAGGTTAAAAACCTAGATTTACTTTATTCTAAAAATAATGAGCAGTTTTATCCATTAACAGAGGATTTTGCTGAGTTGTTTTTAAAGGATGACTTGGTGGACTTTGGTTCCGCCAGTCAAGAACCAAGAAATAAGGTACTGCAAGACATCCCTCAGGGAGATTTTCGTCAAATGGCTGTTCCTCCCAGAACAGGTAAATACTCTGTAGCCTCAGTTATAGACTATGTTAAAGATGGAGACAATAAAACCAAACAAGCCTTTAAAGGACTGATTGAGAAAGATGCTGAATTTTGTGAGGCCGTTCTTAGGTTTTATCCTTTGGAAAAAGTTGCCGAAGCTCTTGTAGAGCACCCTGAGGAAAAGCAAGCCAAAGAGAATGATCTTAAAATTGTATCAGTTCAAGATAAGGATGAAGTTGCTAAATTAACAACTAAGCAAAAAGAGAACCTCCTGACTCAGGGGTTTATAGTTATCGATAATCGCCCAGCTGACAAAAAATCTAAATTTGGAGTTGTTGATTATATTAAAAAATTTCAAAATCCCACAGAGTCAGGATTTTATCCATATGTCACAAAAGTGGGAACTCTTAACTACGGCTTAATACTTGTTCGTCCAAAACAACTCCAGCAAAATTTTGCTACAGACGACGCCGTGGTTATTAATTTGGATGCCAAAGAAAAAGGCGTTGCCTATTTGACAGATGTTTCTAACGTTTTTGTTAAAGATCAAATCAAGGTAGACGATTATTCACAAGTTCACAAAATGATGGTTAATCCTGCCGAGACCAAGCCAAGTTATTCTAGTGTTTATGTATTGCTGAACGAAAAGATGCAATCTTCACAACCATTTCGCATCAATGCAAATTTTAAAGATGCCGATGGTATTCGTCGTTTGAGCGTTGAACCTTATACTTGTCATTGTCATTCTAACTGGGAGGATCGTAAAGGTATCAAAGATCGTCCAGGCAGCGCGCATGATTTACCTAGAGGTAATTTTTATAACCATCCTAAAAAAGAAAACGACCTGTTATTAGTAATGACTAAAAAAACAGGAAATGAGTTGAGCTACGGAGGTAAGACTGTTTATGTTCCTGCAGGCTATAAACTCCTAGAAATTAAGTTAGATGGTCACCATTTTGAAGGCTCTGTTGATGAAGCCGCAGCTAAACGAGAAGAACATGAGACCGGTCATCCTGGGCGTCTCTGTGATTTAAATGCTTTCTTGAGAGATAAGAATGTGTTTCCAATGACAGTTAACACTAATGGTAGTGAGTACTTTGTAAATATCGCTGGCGCTAAAAAACGCTATGACGATCCAATCAAAGCTAAAATAGCTATGACTATTGAGCATGGGTTGGGCTATAAGGAAGCTTGCGAATTAATCGACGGGCTTATTCCAGATAAAGCTGTTAACGGACATATTAAATTGGCTTATACAGGAGATATGTATCCTAATCCATTTGAAGAAACACCATATACAAATGAGATGGGACAACCTACCTATACCGGGATTGGCCAAGAAAACCGTTTAAGTGGTGAAGAATCTTACACTGGTAACCCAGCGCAGCTTGGCTTAGGTGTGATGCCTGAAATTGAGGGAATCGATCCTAATTACGTTCGCCAAGCAATCCAATTAGCTCAAAACGGACAGAAAGAAATTTTTGATGTGCAATCAATGTCAACTTTAGCTAAATATGTTGGAGTAAACGATAAGATTACTGAATACCTTCCTTCTATGGTAGAAGCCATGGATCGCCTTGGTAGAATATTGTTTTTAATGCATTGGGATACGGAAAAGTTTGTTGATATGTACGGAAGGGGAGATCTACCTGAATTAGTAGAACTAGTCACTAACGTATTTAAGAACATCGGGGATCTCATTATCTTTTTAAAGCGTAAATCTCCCGAGCTGTCGATAAACATGAATGCTAACGACGCTCTAGATGTCTAACGAAGTAAATAATGTTAATCCTTTAGAAAAATATTTAGCTCTAAGGACCGTTAGAGATAATATTTTTTATCAAAAGCCATTAACATATAATTCATTAGATATATCTGACGACATCCCTGGGCCTGCGAGGGGAGCAACCATTTGGTTTTCAGATTTAGCCCCCTCTTTAGGAATAATTTCAAAATCTCCAGAAAAAAGAAGAGCACAAATTGCCCAAGCTGTAGCTAACGCAAAAGAAAGCAAAAAGTCTACTGGGCAGGCAATGGCTCAAGCCTTGAGAAATGCTGCGGTGTTAGGATTGACAGGTGTTCCTGCCTCGGCCGCCGTGTCTGCCGCTTTTAGACTTTTAAATCCACGAGCACCCTTAGCCAAGGGAAAATTTAGATCTCCTTTCACGCCAGGCAAAACTATTACAGCTTTAAAAAATAATCCCAATTATCGCAAGCAGATGATTAAAGAAATTTTAAACGACTCTATCGCAGGAGGCATGCTTTCAGCTACATCCGCCGCAGCAACTCCGATCATATCAGGGACAGCAAAACCCTCGGATGCGGCTTTAGAACAAGCTGGAAAGGTTATACAGGAAGCCCCTATAGGATCATCTCTTCCTGGTGCAGATATTGTTGCTGCCCTCAACGCTAATAGCAATTTTTCACGAACTAAGAATACGGCTTTGGGTGCAGGCATCGGAGCCTCTATGGGGGCGGCGGGATCTTTTATACCTGCTATGTTAAATATACCTAAACATTTAATAGCGGGATTGATAAAACGTAAATTTTCTAAATTTCCATTACAAGATATAGCTAAAGACTTTGCCACTGGAGCCAAAAAAGGCCTACCCACGAATACAGCTATTTTAGGTACTGCCGGAGCTTTAGGAGGATTTTTATTACCCAGAACACACCAAAACAATGAACAAACAAGCAATAATTAGTTTAAACAAGGTAGGCTCCTTTTACAATTTTCCTAACTGGAGATACCAAATTTATTTAAACCCCGCAAAAGCTGGGTTAGCTCAATGTTGTAAACTTCCCAAAAGCGGAGACAGCAGCTTAAGAAGGTATTTACAATATCGTGACGTTAGAGAAACTCTTGAGGTAAATTGGATTTTTCCTCCCAGGTTTCAAAAAACTATAGATTCATTAAGCTCAAAAAATAGACAAATATTTTACAAACTGTTCGGTAAAAAATTAAAAGCGCAAAACACTAAAAAACTTTTTTGTGCAACTTTTTCTAAAAACCATCAAATATGGGCTATCGACAAAATTAATGCTTTGAACGACGCATTTTTAAAGCGGTTATTACACCATGTGTCTAACTATAGCTTTGATGCTTATATACAGTTTGCCGTAGGGCTGAAGCATTCAAAGGAGCATGAACATATTTTTAGAGCTATCGGTTACCATATATATGCTGGGCTAAGCGACCAAGAAATTTCAAAAAGATTTAAACTTTATCGGCAGCAAATTAAGGCTGTGAGACTTTTATTTTTTGATTTTACTCATTCTCCGAAAGAGCCAACAGCTAGAGCTGCCTATTTTACTCAATTGGTGGACAACGAAATTATAACTGATTTAGATAGAAGATTTTATAAGTTGATTGCTGAATTGGGAGAAATAGGTTTAAAGGCCCATTCTAACTATCATTCTCTCACTCCCGAAGAAAAGGTTATAGTTGAAGATTATTTAGGCAATACTATGTTAGATAATGTGTTATCATTAAATTTTGCTGTCACAGATATGAAAGATGCGTTAAACTTCAACTCAGTAATAAATAACTTAGCTTCGTTTTATATTAAGAAAGAAGAAGTTAATTATTATCGAGCTAAGGTTAGAAACTTAGATGCAAGCACTCAAAGAATATCGAGCGAGCACAATGCTGAACTTTTAAATATTGATCCTGAAGA
>JBEIIR010000024.1:0-10969 GCA_040380695.1 Gammaproteobacteria bacterium
AAAGCTCCTATTAACATATAAAATAGAGCTGCTATACCTGCAATTACAAAGAATGCTCTTATTGCAAATGTTAGGATGTCACCAAGTGAAGGGATCTGAAAGCCGAGAGTAGAGGTTTGGATGGAGGAACAGGGAGGGAGAATGTTTTTTGCGTTAGGATCAATTGTCGTTAACACGCCACCCAAAAATTGATTTGGTGGCAACTCGCAACTTTCAGCAGCATTTAGGTCAGAGACCGCGTAAACATCTACACTGCCAAAAGGCATAATAAATGCATATAAAATCATTATGAAGAAAATCTTTAGTAGAGTTAAAAAAATTTTATTCATAAATTATATTATGAAGAATTATGAACAGTCTTCACCGTTTTGTCAAATTACCCCTCTTTCGGCCTATATGAAAGTGCCTCTAAGATATGTTTAGCAGAAATAATGTTTGAAGCTTCAAGATCGGCTATAGTTTGTCCTACTTTGATAATCTTAAAATACGAACGGGCTGATAGATTTAGCCTCTCTACCGCTTGACCCAGAACACTGGTTGCGTCTTTATCAATGATGCAGTATTTTCTGACATCCGAAGATGACATCTCACTGTTAAAGGAAAAATTTGTCTCTTTAAATCTCAATCTTTGAATAGACAAAGCTGCAATGACCCTTTGGCGCACAGTCGAACTTGGTTCTCCCGAATAATTATCACTTAATTTATCAACCTCAACTGCTGGCACATCAAGATGTAAGTCTATCCTGTCAAGCAAAGGTCCAGATATCCTTTTTTGGTATCTTAAAATTATTCCCGGATGACACTGACAGGCCTTTTTAGGATGTCCCAGATAGCCACAAGGGCAAGGGTTTGATGCGGCAAGCAGCAAAAATCTTGCCGGAAAGGTGAGCGTTCCTGAGGCTCTTGAAACGGTCACATGCCCGTCTTCAAGAGGTTGTCTTAATGCTTCAAGCACTGATCTTGGGTATTCTGGAAACTCATCAAGAAACAAAACTCCTCGATGAGCCTGTGAAATCTCACCGGGCATTGGATTGCTACCGCCACCAATTAAACCCACTCTTGAAATAGTGTGATGAGGGGATCTAAATGGTCTTATTCCGGCAAAAACAGATTCTAATACCTGTCCGGATATGGAGTGAATCTTTGCAACTTCAAACATCTCATCTTTAGACAGCAACGGCATTATACTTGGCATTGAACGCGACAGTAATGTTTTTCCTGCCCCCGGGCTACCCCGAAGATGCACATTATGAAAACCTGCCGCCGCTATTTCAAGCGCCCGTTTTGCCTGCTCTTGCCCCTTTATCTTTGAGAAGTCAAAATGATGACTTGTGTAGTTTGAAAAAAAAGAGCAGGCGTTTCTTTGAGGCTCAATCTTTTTGTCACCGGTCAAATGATAAATCAGATCTTTTAGAGTTTTTACAGCATAGATTTCGATACTGTCAAAGATGGATGCTTCCTTTAAATTCTCTTCAGGAATATAAATATGCTTTAAGTTTTTTTCTTTGGCAAGAATAATCAACGGAATAATACCGTTTACACGCCGAATCTGACCTTCAAGTGATAGCTCACCAACAAACATAGATTGTGACAGTTCGGGGATATTTTCAGATTTAGAAGCAGAAAGTATGCCACAGGCAATAGATAAATCAAAAGCAGTTCCGGATTTTGGCACATCAGCTGGCGCCAAATTGACAGTTATTCGTGAATCAGGCATCTCGTATCCGGCATTGGTAATTGCTGTACGAACCCGTTCTTTTGCTTCATCTATGGCTTTTCCCGGCAAGCCGACTATAGTAAATGTTGGGAAGCCTCGACCTGAAACATCCACCTCAACATCTACCAAAACCCCTGTTACACCAACGGTTGTACCAGCAATTATTCGAGATAGCATATGGGTAATTATACCACATATATTATTTATTTCTATTTCTTTTTATCCATTCTATCAAGTCCCAAACTATGTACTAAAAAGTAACAGGTGGCTGCAATAACTACAAAATCTAACAAGACACTTAAAAAATTACCGTACATTATTTTGCTACCAAAAAAGGGTAAATATGCTCCTTGTAGACCTGAAACACTGCCTAAAACAAGTCCCAATATCGGATCTACGATATCTTTAACTAAAGAATTAACCACCTTTGACACTGAACCGCCAAGTATAAAACCGACAGAGAGACCTACGACTCCTTGAGCTCTTATAAAATCTATAAATCCGATGAGTGATTGCGAAAGTGTTTGTTCTACTTGAAGATTTTCTTTTATTTTTTTTATCATAAACTAATTATAAAACATTACTTTAGTTTGTCAAAAGGCTAAAAAGCTATACCTTTGATATAATTAGGGTTAGTATATGAAAAAATATTTATGGTTTTTGGCTTCTTTTTGTGTTACTTTTACCACCATATTTTCAGTAGTTAAAACAACATCCTCTGGCGAGGTTTTAGGCGTCGTATTTTTCCCAACTCAAACTCCTGCTCCCACTCTTACTCCGACATCTACGCCAACACCAACACCGTCTCCAACTCCAACAACCACACCTTCGCCGACTCCATCATTTACCCCAACACCAACAAATACACCCACTCCGATGCCTGTAAGTCCCTTTGAAAATTATTTTGATGAATTTAGTAGCAAGTATCAAGTAAATAAAGATTTGCTTAAGAAAATAGCTTACTGCGAATCAGGAGGGCATCCGGGAGCGGCCAACGGAGAATATGGAGGAATGTTCCAGTACTCTATCTCAACCTGGCAAGCGACGAGACAACTAATGGGAGCTGATACAAATCCTGACTTAAGGTTTGGAGCTAAAGAAGCCATCGAAACATCGGCTTTTAAAATCTCAAGGGGTGGAGTGTCTGCCTGGAAAAACTGTGCAAGGTAATAAGTCTCTTTATAGCATGCCTTTTTCCAACATCTTAATTACCCAAGGAGCAAAAACTACTTTCAATTGAGATTCTGGCTTAAGTATCTCTTCTTTTTTTTGCAAGGAGTATCCATAAGCAAAATCCCTATTCATTTCTGGGGCTTTTGCAGTGTTGACAGAGTAAATGTGACACATCTCATGTTCAGTGTACGGAGCTAGTTTGTCTTTTGCTTTATAGTATATGACTCCGTTTAATTTTGGCTGTGAAATAATGTCTCTTTCTAAAAGCCCCAATTCCCGGTGGAGAGTTCTATAAAGAGTGTGCTCATCACTTTCAAGCTGATCACCAACCATTAATTGGTGTGAAGACACTGTTAGATCAAAAACATTATCAAAAACAGGATGTTTTCTATGTTGGATGACCGCAAATTCGTTATACCAAACAGTGATTGTGATCGCTCTGTGTAACACTCCGTTTTTATGGGCATCCCAACGCTCTACATTACCAATAATTTTATCGTCAGTATCAACATGTGCTATAAATTGCTCTTCTTTGTAATAATTCATGTATACAATTCTACCAGTTTTTTATTTTTTCTCATCAAATCCGCCTAACTTTTCCTGAACGGCTTTGACTCGCTCCTCTATTCCTTTTAGTTTTGTTTTATCACTATCAAGATCCATATGCATAGATTTCTCTTCTTCTTTACTTTTTGCATTAACAAATACCTGAGTTTCTTCCTCCTCTGCTTCCTGTTTAATTTTTTCTCGTAATTCAGTTTCTCTGTTTAAGATTTTATCTGTTAGTTTTGCCGCTTCTAATTTTGCCTTCAGATACACTATTAGCTCCTCTCCTTTGAGACTATTTATCAAAAATATTGGAAGCAAATACCCAACCTCATCTAGACCTTGTTGTTGCAGTTTTTGGTCGCCTGAAAGTATCTTATTTAAGGTATTTGTCAAAACTACAATCTCCTGATCAATCCAGTCTTTTCTGGATTGAATACTTTCTGAAACAGGGACTTCTCCTTCTTCGTATTGTTTAACCCACATATCTTTAACCTCTTCATAATCTTCTATTGAGATTGATTGCGGAATAGCGATTGTTTTCTCAATATTTTTCTCAGGTGATTTAGCAAATTCTATCTGCTTATTCATCACGTTACTTATCTCTTCTGGAGAGATATTTTCTTTTGAAGCAACCTCACTCACAACCTCTTCGGAGGCTAATAAATTGTCAGTAATATTGGTCATTACCGCTTCTACATCATTTTCAGCCACTCCCGAGGCTTCTTTAACCCTCTCTATGACTTTCTCTGGGGTTTCTCCAACATTGGATGCATAAGAGGTGATAACGCTTCTTACCTGTTGTGGCTGAAGCTTAGTTTCAGTAGCAACTGTCTGAACAACTTGTTCATTTGAGACTGTAACCTGCATAACATTTTTTATCGTCTCAATCTCTTTCTGTGAAAGTTTAGAAATCTCTTTATCTGAGGATTTAGAGATTATTGATAGATTTTCCGTTTCTTTATTGAGAGTATTTTTTACATCCACTACTGATTTAGCTGAATCGACAGTAGAAATTTTAGATAATACTTCATTAGTCTGTGTGGCCTTTGAAGAAATATTCTCAACCTCCTTATTTTGTAGATCTCTTATAGTTTCTGTCTCTTTTTCTTTTATAGTTGTAGTTTCAGATACTGATTTAACAGGAACAAATGTTTGAATCTCCTTCATCAACCTGGCAACAGTTTTTGTTTCTGAGCCTTGTCTCTGAGAAACAGAACTCAAAATTTGAGCCTGACTAGAGATTGACTGTGTTTTGTTTAAAACATTTTTAACGGTATTTACAGTGGTATTAGTTTCATTTGCAATAGTTGAGATAATATTTTCCACTGGCTTTACAACATTATTTGAAAACGACCTCATAATACTCTGTACCGTTTGTTCATTGGTGTTTGTTGTTCTTGCGATTGAGCTTATAACTTTATTATTATTGACAACCGACTTATTAAAATTATTTGTAATCTGAACAACTTTGTCGTTTGAAATTTTAGACTCCTCAGAAACTATCTGTGACACAGAAACTCTCTGCGGTAGAGACTTTGTCAGCATCTCTCTAATCTTTACTTTTTCTGATGATGACGTAGAGGTGGCTTGAAGAATAGTTTGCGCTCTCTGATCGTTTTTAATAGCGCGAGCAAAAAGTTCAGATCGTAGATTCATGAAAATCTGTCTATCTGCTGGTTTTGATGCCTGAACTGGGTTTGCAATTAGTTTTAAATTAGACACAGTTTCTTCTTTTGATTTTCTGTTTGTCTCAAATCTGGCAATATCTACTATTTTTGTCATTGACAAATTAAGCGATTTGGTAATATCTTGAGTTTTGACAGTTTTTATCTCAGTAATTGATGAGATTGGTAGCTTGTTTAACTGCTGCTTGGGAATATCTTGATCAATTTTTAGGGTCGGACCCTGCTTAGGCGCTGGAGTTATGGGACCACCTGGCTTTGAAGGATTTCTCATGTGATCATACATTGCCATTAAAATATTTTTGCTGGCATATATTCCGTCACAACAATAATCTCTAAAAATTCTTAATAGCCACCATGGAAAAAATGTGACTGACCAGATCATTATTAGGGCAATAACATATTCTGCAAAAGTGTCAATATAATTGGCATTATTCAATGCAG
Organism: Gammaproteobacteria bacterium; assembly: GCA_040380695.1. GTDB lineage: Bacteria > Patescibacteriota > Microgenomatia > UBA1406 > GWC2-37-13 > UBA1450. Next base: position 5,566 of record JBEIIR010000024.1, read on the forward strand.
AGATTTCTTGAGCTGGTCCTCCATAAACTAAGAAGAGACCGGTAGGATAAATGTATCCGTCTTTTGTACCGGCCCTTGAAAAATCAAAAGCCCATGGTATGCCTGAATTCCATATTTTTGCCATCGCGCCCAAAAAGATTGAGAGCAATGGTCCATAAAAAAGCCACTGGAAAAAAACACCTATCCAGATCCAGCCAGTGTTTCTGATAAAGATAAAAGGCATTAGCAAAGCTAAAAACGGAGAAACAAATAACATAAACCAGAGGAGTATTTTCCTTAGAATTAACATTATTCCCATTACGTAGTACGAGACATTAGTCAGCTGTAACATGAATACTTGAGAATCGATCCCTTCTTGCACCCTGATATTAAGGTCGCGACAACCAAAATACTCAAGATAGCTATTTTCTGATCCGCCTAGTCTGCCGTTGATGGCTTGATCTGAAAAGTAAATATTAAAAAGCTCCCTTCCTCCCAGATTCTCAAGCGAAAATCCCATTAAAATTTCGCTCAACTGAACAAGAGTAAACACCAATGCATAAGATAAAGCAACATAAATAAGCATTGTGCCGATTTTTACAAAGCTTGGCCAGATACTTATCTTAAAATCATAATTTGTGCGCTGACTGACTATATATCCAATACCAAAAATAGCGGCAATTATCACCACACCAAAGAGTGCAATTGTGCTCGTAAATCTCCATATCTCACCAAAGACTGGGCTATTATCTATGGGGCTCGTATTTAAAGCCCAATCTAAAAACTGCCTTGCGCGCTCGTTTGTTTTACCTTGAGCTGTAACTTGAGGATCTTCCACCCAGAAATGCTTCGTAACTGGATCAGATAAAAAATCAGTGTAGCTTGTAGCGCAACTGTGTCCTATCTGCTGATACATCGCCGATAGCTCTACTGGGCAACTACTTGACTCATCTCTGGATTCGCCACAAACCAAAAGCTCACCTGCCGAGGCAGGGAGTTTATACATTTCATGAAGCTTAGGAGAGATCGTTGGAGTTTCTTCATCCTGTGCAGAAATAGTATCTATTTTTAAAAAAAGCAGTAGTTGAAGCCATAAACAGGAGCTCAATAAAAAGATAAAAAAAGCTCTTAAGAATTTCCAATCCATTTATTCATAATAGTACAAATTTAAGCAAGAAACAACATTTTAAATGAGCAATAAGGGTTTCTAAGATATCTCATACTGTTCCAGAAGTTTTTGATTGCCCTCAATCTGATATCTTAGAAGCTCTGAATACACACCTTCTCTTTTTGAAAGCTCTTGAGGCGTGCCAAAATCGACCACCTCGCCTTTATTTAAAACAATGATTTTGTCAGCATTTTGTATTGTTGAGAAGCGATGAGCTATGATAATAGTTAGTCTATTTTTCATAAGATGTCCTAGGGCGTCCTGAACTAACTTTTCACTTTTTGCATCAAGTGAACTTGTCGCTTCATCAAGAATTAAGATTGGTAGATCTGCTAAAATTGCCCTTGCAATCTGAAGCCTCTGCTTCTGACCACCAGAAAGGCGCACGCCACGCTCACCAATCTGCTCATAAATGCCATTTTTAAATTCAGAAACAAATTCATATGCGTTTGCCTTTTTTAACGCTTCAATAACTTCTTTCTCAGTTGCATTTTTTTTTGCATAGGCAACATTTTCAAAAACTGTAGTTGAAAACAATTCGTTCTCCTGAAAAACAAGCGAGATATGAGACCGAACAAAAGAATGAGCTAAGCTGTTATAAGAAGAATTATTAAGATATATCTCTCCTTTGGTAGGTTCGTAAAGTTTACAAATTAAACTTATCAACGTTGTCTTTCCTGCCCCGCTGTGACCAACTAACGCCACAGTCTCACCATGAGCAAAAGTAACATTTATATTTTTTAGAACAGCTCCGTTTTCTGGATATTCAAAAGACATATTTTTAATTCGTATTTCAGGAGATATCAACAAGGGTCCGACCCTTTCATCAGAAAATTTTTCTGTTGATTCAAGCGCTAGAATGTCGAAGTATTCCTTTGATCCTGTCTCTGCCTGTTTAATTCTTTCAATGATAAAACTCATTGCAAATAATGGTCTTCTAATTTGGTTTAGATACTGCAATATAAGAACCATCTCGCCGATGCTCATTATGCCAAGAAAAGTTTCTCTAAAAACAATTAATGCTATTAGGATCATCCCAACTTCAAGACCAAAGTTTCTTAAAAAATTGTAGATATGATATGTTTTAGATTGCTTGTCATAGATCAGAACACTTTTTTTCAAATTTTCAGACGTAAAATCAAACTCTCTTTTTTGTGAGTTGTATCCTTTAACTAATTTTATATTTGCAATTACTTCCTGAATTCTACCTTTAAAGGTGTCATCTATAAGATTTTTTTGCTCTTGAAAAACTCCCCATTTTTTTGTGGCAACATGAGAAACATAAACATAGAAAGGAAAGATTAACAGTGTCAACAGAGCAATTGCTATATTATAAAAAGATAAAACTACGATTATAAAAATGGTTCTTATGAGTGATGGAAGTATAAAATTGGTTGATGCTCCTAAGAAATCTTCCAGCGACAGTATTCCCCTATTTAGTTGATTTATGATTTTTCCGGAAAGATTAGTGTCGAAATAATGCTGAGGAAGAGTAAAGATCTTGCGATAAAATTTCTCAATAAGATATCTCCCTATACGAGCTGTTGTAAAATCACCAAGACGCTGATTTAGAGCTTCAAGAATAGCTGCAAAGACATTAACAAAAAGCATTGCACCAATAAGCCAATATAAAGTGTTCATACTAACTCCTCCGTTTATGACACCCAACTCAATCTGGTCAATTATGAGTTTTAAGATGTACGGAGAAAAGAGGTCCAAAAGAGTAGTTAAAACTATGACTACAGAGATTAAAAAAAGACTAAACCAATATGGTTTTGCAAACTTAATAACCTTAAATATATTATTCATCTTGATATTATAATCTAAAACAGCAGACCCAATATGAGCAATAAAGCTGGGGGAATAAGAAATACCAATGGGTTTACTCCAGGTTGCTGATTGTTGACTGCCAGTTCCGTTGGCATAGTAATCTGAGCCGACGTGCTTGCAGTATTACTATATGAAATCATAGTTAAAGGAGTGGGTGTGGGTGTTATGGTTGGAGTAAATGTTGGCGTTGGTGTGTTTGTTGGAGTTGGCGTGTTTGTTGGCGTTGGTGTATTTGTTGGAGTTGGCGAGCTGGTTGGAGTTTGTGTTGGACTCAAGGTTGGTGTATTTGTGGGTATAGGAGTTAGAGTTCTTGTTGGACTAGGGGCTAAAGTATTGGTAGGGGAAGGTGACAAAGTTGCAGTGGGTGGGGTGGTTTGCGGCGCCATGGTTAATGTTGCAGTTGGCAGGGGGTTTGGGGTTTGTGTGACTACGGGCGGTACAGGCGGCTCAGAGATGTTACCAGTATAAAAACTTACAACTTCGTATGGGTTCAATACAGCTTGTTTATTTGCTCCCAAAATTGGCTCTGTTCCTCTTTTTGTAGAAAAACTACGGTATCCTGAAAAATCTATATTTTCAGGAAATTTGGCTACTGCGTTAGAGTTTTGAGCGTTTACAAGTAGTATTTTAAATCCAACACCTTCTTTGTAACCTACCAGTCTGTAAAAAGGCTTATTATATCTTAAATTTACGCCTGACCCTGTTTCCGGGTGCACAATTAACATCTGATCTTTAGTCATTAATGACATTACTTTCAAAATAGAAAGCGCTGACTGAGAATACCTAGTAAGTCCGCCTACCCCAACATAAGAAATGGGGACTCCTGCCGTTTCTCGAGGCTCCCCCCCTCTAACGGAGGCATAGTTAAAAAATGCATCGAGCATAACTCCAAAAAAACTGGTTTCTGAATTATCTCTCTGTGGAGTAAATTTTATTTCAGATATCGCCAAGTTATAGCGCGTATTTGGCCAACAGACCTTAATTGAAGCTCCCGCAATGTCTCTTGACGCATCAAACATCTCATCCCAAAATATAGCAATATCTTCTGCTGTATCCTGACCTCTTTGCAGAAGATCGATATGATAACTTAATCCATCAAGAGCAGGAAACGGGATGGCGTTTGAGTTTGTTTCACCGGCACAAAGTCTATCTCCTATTGCATACTGTCCAACCAGCCTTCGCGCTTCTTCTCGGTTCCAGTTTGTAAAGTTTGAGGCATAAAATTTGGAGTTGGGAAATGTGGCTTTAAAAGACTCAATGGCTTGTTTATTAACAGCACTTCGACTTGTAAGTTCAAACACTGCAGTTTTATTTGGATATATCTGAAAAAATGTTGAGGCCAAAACATTTAAGTCTGCCATACTGGAAGAGGATAAAAATGGCATAAACTCAGCCTGCATAAGCGACTGAAAGTTAGTGTTTCTTATTGTGTCGGCGTTAGGGTTTACAATTTGAAAGAAAATTGGCATTGTGGCAAATACAGTTTTAATTAAATCAACCTCTGCAGTAGAGTTTATGTCGGCAACTGTTACACCCATTTTTAAAAATAATTTATCATCAAATCTACTCGATGATGAAAAATTTAACTCATAAATAGTATCTGCCCTCGTGATAACCCTTACTTCTTGCTCTGGCAATACTACAGTTGACAGATAATAAATCAGTGTTGCAGCTGTAATTGCAAGCGCAATTACAGCTGCAACAGATAAAAACTTTTTCCTTTTTACAATCATAAAATTCTTTACCACAATAAGAAAAAGTATACTTAAAAAAACAAAAAAGGAGGAGAGTGTAATATCTGGTGGAGATTGTTGGAAAAAGTCAGAACTCATTTTGAACAAAATCCCTAATGATTGGCTCGCTTCGCTCTCCGGACGCTCGGGCGGGCAAAACGAAGGGGGTTGGGAGGCAGGAATTTTTGCCCGCCCTCGGTTTCGCCGCTTCCTTTTTCGCCGCCACCCCTACTTCAAGAATTGTAAGCGACAGATAATTCAACCTCTTTGATTTGTTTCAGATCATACTCATTGCTACTTTTGCCAACCAATCCTTTTCGTAAAAATGTTAGCTTGTTTTATCATTTGTCCAACTTAATCGTAGTAATTTTTGCAACAGCAATAACAAAACTGCTGAGAAAAATTCCTATCAATCCTGACCAAAAAGGAGGCTGATTAGTGACAAAGTCTGGTTTAGCAATTACGACAATTCCTGCTTATAGAAATATCATTCCGACAACAAAAGCAACAATATTTATATCTTTGAGTATCATTAAATTTTCGCTTTCTTTAACGATTCTCATAAATAAGCTTAATAACCCGAAATTACACAAGCCCCGCTAGTCATGACTTCTTGAAGTGGATTGTCAACTACTTTGCCATTTATTGTGTATGTTGCTTTCTGTTCTTCTCTTCCAAGGTCAGCACTAAAACT
>JBEIIR010000025.1:0-10202 GCA_040380695.1 Gammaproteobacteria bacterium
CTGCTAGAGGTAATGAAGTTAGCCAACGAAAAGCGCTTTGATTACCTAGTAATCGAATCGTCCGGCATTTCGGAGCCCTTGCCGATTGCCGAGACCTTTACCTTTGAGGATGAGCGGGGGAAGTGTCTAGGAGATTTAGCACGCCTGGATACGATGGTAACCGTGCTGGATGCCGCTAACTTCTTCAACGAATTTACCTCGCACGATTTCCTGAAAGACCGCGGTACAGCCGTGTCGACAAACGATGAGCGCACTATTGTAGAGCTTATGATCGATCAGATCGAGTTTGCAAATGTGATTCTGTTGAATAAAACTGATAAGGTATCACCGCATGAAAAAGAGCAGATAATGAAGATAATACAAACACTGAATCCAAAGGCAAATGTATATGAAACTAAATATTCTCGGATAGAGCTGGATAAGGTAATGAACACTGGTCAGTTTTCGATGGATACCGCCGCGTTGGCACCCATGTGGCTTAAAGAGGCACGAGTTGGCGAACACATTGCAGAAACCGAAGAGTACGGAATCCAGAGCTTTGTATTCCGGTCAGATAAACCATTTCATCCTGCTCGACTGATGCAGTTTATCATGAATATGAAAGGGGTAATACGCTCAAAAGGGTTTGCATGGCTGGCTACCAGACATGGTCGTCGTGCAGTATGGTCGCAAGCAGGGAAAATGCTCTATATGCTCCCCGGGAGAGAATGGGATACAACTCTTGCAGACGACAAACCGCGGCAAGAACTGGTATTTATTGGTCAAAAGATAAAAGATTCTACCTTGTACGCAGATCTTGAAAACTGTCTGTTAACTGGAGAAGAAATTCAGTCAGTGTTTAAGGGAAAAGATGACTTTGCCGATCCATTTCCCGAATGGCCAGAGATAATCATCGATGATGAGGCGGATATGATTTCCACTACAGGATAACATGTGTATCTGGTGTCTTCCTGACGGGGTTTTTACCGTTGAAGAGTGGAAGGAGATGCTTGAGGAAAAGCTTAGGCAACCGTCTTTACTGGATAAAGTGAAACGGTTTATTTCTACAGAAAACAAGAAAATAACACCAGCTGCAACTGAGACAACGCCTAGAACTTCTTAGTCGCAAATCAACCGTTTAAGCCCGCACACGCGGCGGCTCCCGGTGGGGGTTGTTGATACCCTTTAGGGGGCAACCGCCGCTGAAAAAGGTTCGGATTTTTTCGTAAAAACACCGCCAATTTTCACTTTTTGTGAAATCGTAAGAAGTAACCTCGGCGCAAAGCGCCTAGGCAGCATCTTTCAATTTCGCTGAATGTAATACTTGGCGGAGAGGGTGGGATTCGAACCCACGGTGAGTTTCCCCACGCCGGTTTTCGAAACCGGTACATTCGGCCGCTCTGTCACCTCTCCTGTTGTAATTATACAGGGTCGGACCCTGTTTCAAATTTTGTATGTTCAAATTAAAAAATGTAAAAATACAAAGTTTATAAAAAAGTGGCTTTGTATCAATCAATTTATTAATTTTGTTGAAACAGGGTCGGACCCTCTTATTCACTGTCTATCCCAAAACAATAACGTTCTCAGATGTTTTTGCGATATTCTTGACCTCTTCTTCTGTGGTAGTTGCGATTGTTTGATACCCAACTATAATCTCCATAATAAGCACTCTGTTTTCATCATCTAATTCAGAGAAGATATCATCAAGAAGTAGTATAGGTCTAAATTCAGATTTTGATTCAAAGTATAAAAGTTCATTTCTTTTTAACCAAAAAAGAGCAATTCTTTGTTCGCTTCTTGACCCATAAAGATCTACTTCTTGATCTCTATCCTCTTTTTTCATAAAAAGTTTATAGTCATCTTTATGTGGACCAATAAGTGTTCTTCTAAGAAACAGTTCCCTCTCCTTAATTTTCTGTAACTCAATATCATTAAAAGGATTACTGCTATAAAGCAATCTAAACAATTTAGCCTCTAGATGATTGTGCTCATTCAAAAAATCAATATATGCTTGTCTTTTTGCAACAATATAATTTGATTGCTCAATAAGAAAGTTGTCCCAAAATTTTAACTCTTCTCTTAACTTACTTTCACTTTCAAATGTCTCCAAAATTTTATTTCTCTTTCTAAGAGCTTCTTCGTAGTTATGCAATTTATTTTTGTAGACTGGATCTATGTTTGATAAGACATCGTCAAAATACCTTCTTCTTCTACTTGGAGATCCAGTAATGATCTGTATATCCTCAGGCGCAAAAAGTACAGCTTGAGGAGTTGTAGATTTGAATTTTTGAACTGATTTTTTTGTCTTATTAATAAAAAAATTTTTTTTAGTTCGGTTATTATCTGCTTTTAACAACTGAATTTGGTTATGCGTATTATTTAAACCATCAGAAAAAATCCCTGATAGAATCGCCTGCTCTTTTTCAAACTGAATCAACTCCAACTCTTTGACTTCTCTAAAACCTGTACCTGACAAAAGTGTATAAATAGCTTCAAGGAGCGATGTTTTACCTCGGGCATTTTTACCTAAAATAATGTTTAAGTCAGGATAAAAATTAAATTGGGCTTCAGAAAAATTTCTAAAACAAGAAAGTTTTATATTTTTTAATATCATAAGGCATGATGATTATCATACCATAGCTTGACGCTATTACTTTTTCTTTAGAAGGAAAATCGATTCCATAATAGGGGGTAACCTAAATATTGAGTTTCTCTGAAGAACCGCGCCCTCATGCTCAAGAAACTTCTTTTGCCAGAATTTTGCCGTAAAAACTGAAGTTTTGGAAAAATCTTTATTACTAAACCAGGTCATCCAAATATTCTCCCGTGTATACACTTTATGCATGGTATATTTTTTTGACACCCTTATAGTCTCATCGATCGCCTTGTTGATCTTCACTCTGTCAACGTGCTCTAAAACATCAAATGTCAAAACAAGATCAAATTCATCCTCCTTGAATGGTAATTTAAGGATATCAGCCTGCTGAATATATGGTGTTACCGATTTATCAGCAAGCTTAATGGCCTCTCCCGACAACTCAACTCCATAAGCATCCACACCCATACCTCTTAACACTTTAATGAGCAAGCCCGTGCCACATCCGACATCTAAACATTTTTTGGGTTTTAAACAAAAAAATATAATCAAAGCCCTGTAGTAAATAGCTAAATATATGAAAACCTTTCCTAGGAAAGATGATTTCTGAGCAAACCTATATCTGGCTTTATCTCCCATATAATACTCTCTGTCGTAATAACTGGCATCTATTTTGTAAGGAGTAATCACCGTTCCTTTAAAACTATCCCCGTCAATTATGTTTTCAAGATTTTTAAAATCCTCTCCATTTGTGACAATCACGGTTAAACCAAGTCTTCTACCAAGCTGTGCGGCGATAGGGTCAAAAGGAGCGTTTATGCCTGGCGACCACTCTGTTCCAACAATCTTCTCAAGCTCCCCCCATGTTAATTTTTTTATCGGTTTTGCATCTTTGTTGTACCTTGGATCTTTATCATAAACCCATTCTATATTTGACATATTTACAATTAAATGGGCTCCGTAATCTTTAGCCAAAACTACAGCATCATAATCAGTAGACCAGCCAGGTTTCCAACCTGCACCAATCACAACCGGCTCCAACCAGTTTTTGAGTTTTTTATCGTAATTTTCAATTATTCTTGGATGAGCTATATCTTCAAAAATTGTGCGCACCAAATGAGCATTGAGTCTTGTAGCATGGATACCTATCCAATCCAGATCAGAATCTGACATCGTCCCAATAACCGTTTTACCGGCATCACGATATTCTCGAGCAGTCACACCACCCCCAATAACTAAAAAAAAGCGCTTACCGCGCTTTACATATTTTCGAATAAAAATATTTAGTTTGTCTAGAAAATCTGTATTAACACCATCTTTAGTTGACAATAGAGATCCTCCGACGGATAAAACTATGGGTGGTTCGTGTTTGTTTAACATATTTTTATCCTAAAAAAAAACCGCTTATAAATAAGCGGTTATATTTAAAAATTACCTAATAATTATAAATGGAATTTTTTTATTCATAAGATGTGTAAAAATCAATTATATGATTTTTTTTGACAAATGTCAATAAAGGTTATAAAATTGTACTATGAGACGTTCTAGAATCACAATTACAATCACCAACGATATACTCAACAAAATTGATCTCCTTATTGACAAACAAACAATAAGAAATCGTTCTCATGCAATTGAAAACATTCTTGATAAGTATACACAATTAAATGTACATAAAGCAATAATACTTGCTGGAGGTAAAGGCACAGAACTTAGACCTTATACTTATGAGCTTCCTAAGGCCCTTCTTCCTGTAAATGGCAAGCCTCTTTTAGAGCACTTAATCATCCAGCTTAAAGAAAATAATGTTACGGATATAATTATTTCTATTTCTTATCTCGGAGAAAAAATTAAAGAGTATTTTAAAGATGGTAGTCAATGGGGGGTTAAAATCTCATACTCTGAGGAAGCAGAATCTCTTCAAACCGGGGGTGCGGTAAAAATCTTAGAGGATAAAGTTGGTAACGACACTTTTTTAGTCATTCATGGTGATATTTTAACCGATTTTTCGTTTGAGGATTTTATAAAATTCCACAAAGATCAAAACTCTCTTGTCACAGTAGCATTAACTACTAGCGCTCATCCGACGGAGTTTGGCCAAATTAAACTACATGGTACACATTTAACAGAGTTTTATTCACACACTGAAGATCACGGAACAAAAAGTCATCTGATAAATACAGGCATTTACGCCTTTAACTCCTCGATTTTTTCTGAATTTCCAAAAGATCAAAAAAAATTTGACCTCGAAGATGTCATAAAAAGACTTATCTCTAAAAAACAAGTTACCGGATTTGTGTTTGAAGGAAACTGGTTTGATGTTGGTAATCCGGAAAATTACGAAAAAGCTATAAAATCCCTTCACCTGTCCCCGTTATAAAGCCAATAATTCTTGTTATCAGATAGGAAAGCATTAAAAGTACAAAGCCTATTATTCCAGCTGTTATTTTAGCTTTCCCTACATTTACCTGTTCTGTATCACCGCGGGACATCAGAAAATCATAGCCGCCCCATATAAGAACAAAAAGAAGAATCACCGACGCTAAAGGATATATAAAAGATGTTATAACTCCTATTAAATCGTTTAAAGTACTTATGCCGACAAGAGGACCTTGAATATCAGTGTTGCCAATACTTATCTGTTGAGCTAAATAATTATTTGCCATAACTAGATAAAAAAAGTGTTATTTTTAACGACATAATAACGATTAATTGTAATACTATGGATATAATTGTGTACCAAAAAATATCATACATATAAGGGGCAATTTTATCAAGTGCAACCAAAAAAAAACTGTTCACACTATCTTGATAGTCAGGAAATAGATAATATATAAAAGTCAACATCATAATCACCGGCACTATAAAAATCAGATCCTTCATATCTTGCTTAGATGAAAACATTGTTGTGCTAACAATAAAAAGAGCGCATGCTCCTATGATCGATATAACTGTTAAGCCATTTGAAAAGATCTGAAAATAGGCAAGTAACAGAAAGATCCCCATACCTAAAAAAACCGGAGATATCCCAACAAGTATTCCTCTAAAAAAATCTTTTTTTATATAGGATACATAACCGAGTCTTATACCATCTTTATAAACTTTCGGCCAAAGGGAGAATTCTTTGACGTGAAGTAATAGAAAAGTTGCCGAAACGGCATGAGCTACCTCATGTAAAAAAGTTCCAGGCAGATATATTATTACCAAGAGCCAATTAGCTATCTTCTTATTTTTAAATAGAAATAGAAGCACTTTAAAAAGCTCATTAGTTTGAATTCTTGATAGAAATGAAAGCACATAAAGACATAAAATTGTTGCTACAAGAAGTAATAAAGAAGGATTCACGATGCTCTTACGATCAAGATATATCCAACAAGTGTTAGGACGATTATTGTTAACAATATTATGAGCCCTAACAAGATCTTTCCACCATGGTTAGAATTATCTTTAACTTCAAATTTTTTTAAATCAATAGGAGTAAAATTTTGCGGCATAATAATTCGTTATTTAGCAATACTTTGATTTAAACTGGTCGGCGTTTTTACTTCATCGTTATTTATCTTCTGAACATTTTTTGCGTTTGATATTGGTGTAACTTTTTTTGAACCACAGACAGAACAAATTGGAGTAGAATTGGTGACCACTTCACTCTCATAATTATTTGCGCATACTTGACAGGTAAATTTTTCTTTCTTAACAGCTTTTTTTTCTGCATCTGTTTTTTCTTTACTATCTGTCACCAATATTATCTTCTCTACATTGAATAAAAAATTACCGTCTTTATAATCAACTATTATTGTATTGCCTGACTTTACTTTCTCTTGAATTATCAACTCTGATATAGGATTTTCAATCAGTTTTTGAATAGCTCTTTTTAATGGTCTAGCTCCATAAATTGGATCAAAACCTTCTCGAACAACTGATTTTTTAGCTTCTTCTGTTATGGAGAAACCAATCTCTTGTTCCTCAAGTAGCTTGGTTAACGACTTAAATTGCAACTCAACTATAAGAAGCATGTGTTTAAATTTAAGCGGTTCAAAAACTATAACTTCATCAAACCTATTAACAAGCTCCGGCCTAAAAAATTTTAATAACTCATTCATGACTTTATTTTTTATTAAGTCATATTTTTTAGCATCGGTGATCTCATCAGATTTCTCTTTATCAGCTATCTCTTTATCAAGGGGTAGATCTGGACCAAAGAATTCTTTAAGGGTTTGCTTGGTCCAGCTTTTAATATTACCTTCTCTTGAATATACATTGTCTCCGACTATTATTATCTCTTTGCCTTGAGGAGAGAAAGTATGCACGTCCCAATGCGTGTCGGGAAACAGATTGTCTTTTATAGTTGAATCTTTAAAATAATCTTTCAAAAGACCTGTTTGCCATTCATTTGAATCAACTTTTCTCTTAAAAAACCTGTCTTTAAAAGTTAAAATCTCAAAATCATCTGGTGTAAAAGCGTGTGTTTTTAATCTAACTGTCGGCAACTGTTCTTCGGGAGCATCGGGCATAGCGTTTAAAACATTATCGTTTGCGAAATATTCAATAAGAGAAGTTCTAACCCAGACTTTTGAAGTTGTATCTTTTCTAACAAATAAAATGTCTCCCGAAGAAATCATCTCAATACCTTTACTTGATATAGCGTGCGTATCGTATCCAAATGTTGGGAACGAGATATTTTTTTTGTCACTTTGCGACTCCTTCTCAGCTTCTATTTTCTGACCTTCAAAATACTCTAAGAGAGTATGGTTTACCCAATTTTTTACGTTACTGATTGGTTTATCAGTTGAAGGATTTGAATTATCAGAGCTTCTCTCAAAATACTTACCTCCGATGGTCATTAGCTCTCTACCTCTTGGAGTTATCGCAAAAGTTGTTATGACAGTTGGTTCAGCAACTTCGGACTTTCCTGTCTTCAACAATTCATTCTGTATTAATTGAGTGCCAATATTTGATGTACAAATCACTACACAATTTTTAAATGAGATGGTACGCCCCTTATTATCAGTCAACCTTGCATCGTCAAGAATCTGTAAAAGAATATTAAAAATATCAGGATGAGCCTTCTCAATTTCATCAAAAAGCACTAAAGAGTAAGGTTTTCTGCGCACGGCCTCTGTTAGTTTACCACCCTCTTCAAAACCAACGTAACCGGGAGGTGGTCCTAACAATTTGGCAACTTCGTGTCTCTCCATGTATTCGGTCATATCAAACCTTATCACTGCCTCTTCTTCATCAAATAGCACCTCTGCCAAGGTTTTAGCAAGCTCAGTTTTACCGACTCCTGATGGTCCCAAAAAAACAAAGCTACCGATCGGCCTGTTAATAGATTTTAATCCTGCCCTACCTCTTCTTACTGCTTGAGAGACTGATTTTACTGCCCTTTCCTGGTCAATCATTCTTTTATGAATTATGTCCTCCATCTTTGCTAACCTGTCGCCCTCTTGAGAACCTATTTTAGATATCGGTATCCCAGTCTTTGAGGCAATTATATCTTTGATTATCTCTGGTGAAACAGCGGTAGTAGTTTGTGATCTTTTTAGAGCTAACTCCTCTTTTTTTTGAGTAAGCTTTGCAGTAATGTCATCAATCTTTGATCTTAAAATGCGAGCTTTAACTTTCTCACCTTTTGATTCATCTTCTACAACCTCCTGATTTAACTGGGCAATTCTTTTCTCTATTGACTGAATCTCTTCAGGTAAAGATATTAACGGTAATCTGACAGCTGCGGATGCTTCGTCCATGAGATCAAATGCTTTATCAGGCAGAAATCTGTCTCCTATGTAGCGCTTTGATAATTTTACAGCCAGCTCTATTACCGAATCGTCAATCTTAACCTTATGAAAAGCCTCATATTTATCTTTTGAAGCTTTTAACATCTTGATGGCTGCCTCTTCTGTAGGCTCAGGGACCAACACTGTTTGAAATCTACGCTCCAATGCTGCGTCTTTTTCAATATATTTACGATATTCAGTGATTGTTGTTGCTCCAATAAACTGAACCTCACCTCTTGCTAGAGCTGGCTTTATAAAATTTGAGGCATCAAGTACGCCGTCACCACTACCTGCGCCCATCATTGTGTGCATCTCGTCTATAAACATTATTACCTCACCTTTGGCTGCTTTTAACTCATCAACGATGTTTTTCATCCGTTCTTCAAACTCTCCGCGGTGCGAAGCTCCAGCTATGACGCCTACTAGATCAAGCTCTAATATTCTTTTGTTTAACAAACCTTCAGGAACCTGTTTCTCAACTATTCTTTGAGCCAAGCCCTCAACCACGGCTGTTTTTCCAACTCCAGGCTCCCCTATAAGAGCCGGATTATTCTTAATTCTTCTTGAAAGTATATGCACAACCCTCTCAATCACTGGAGATCTCTCTACAACGGGATCAAGTTCTTTGTTAAAGGCTCTAGCTGTCAAATCTTTTGTATACTGCTCAAGCGCTGATCTTTGTTTTTTTAGATTTAGTTGATTTTGACCGTTACCTATTGTGGCATTTCCAAGAATTCCTTCTTTTTTGCCAGTTATCTTTTTATTTATATCTTCTTTAGTTAATCCCAACTTTACAAGAATTCTTGCGCCAACACCCTCACCCTCCTCGTACAAAGCAAGTAAGAGGTGTTCTGGTGCGACAAATTCAAAACCTAGGTTTCTTGCTACGGTTAATGCTTTTTCTACAATTTGCTTCACCCTTGGTGCAGTTTGAGGTGGTGTGAGGCTATCCTCTTTTTTATATACTTTAGCCAGCTCTTCACCAACTGACTGCGGTTGAATTCTCAACTCAATCAGAATCTTAAAAATTTCAGGGTCAGAGATTAAACCAAAAAGAATATGTTCACTATCTAAAAAAGCATTTTTCAGCTCTTTAGCTTTGTTTGTTGCTTCAATAAATACTTTGTTCGCTCTTTGAGAAAGATGCGTCATAACATCAAGATCTTGGCGCTTTGCACCAGTAAGAGTGGATGTTAAAACATTTTTGACAACAGGTGCAAGATCATCTTTGTTACTTGCAGAAATTAGGACTTTATCCTCAGTAACTGGCTTGTCAGCACTACCCGATTTAGTATCAACTGACACTACAGATGCCTCAGATTGTTGCGATGATTGAGTTTTTACTACAGGTTTTGGGGTTCCAATACCGTTGTATGACGCTCCACTAGGAGGATTTCCAATGCCGTTATATGAATTTCCGCCTGGTTTTACAACTGCATCTTCTTGCACTGTTACAATCTGGGGAGTAGTAGGCTGAACGGAGCTTGACGATATCGAATTCATGGGCACGGATGGTGCTTGTGATGTCGCAGGAACAACTGCATCTCCTGTTGCATTTGGTGATTGTTTTTTTATAAAATCAAAAATACCAGCCATATTTACATTATGAAAAAGTATTTTAAAATTGTCAACAGAGTAATTGTATTTTTTTGTATGGCATTTATTTTGTCCTTTTATGAAGCCTCAACCATCATGGCTCAGATGAATGACCCGATGCTTGATAGAGGTGACGGGTATGGGGTTATTCCTGGATTCACTAGAACTCCCACTAACAAACTCCTTAAAGAGGCACAAGAAATCGTAGAAAATATAAATCAGCTTGAAATAAATATAAGCGGGCAAGCAAGACA
>JBEIIR010000026.1:0-9832 GCA_040380695.1 Gammaproteobacteria bacterium
AAATTGGAAGGCTACGGATCAGGCTGCATAGAGGCAACTAAGTTTTTAGAGCAAGCTCTCGGAAAAGCTGATGAATGTTCTAGGCAGTGCACGGATGAAATAAATGAACCTGTAAGTAATACTGATGACTTCATAGTATTATGACTGAAACTGTATATATAGACGCAAATGGCGATATATATGGTTTAAATGGTTTCATACTGGATAATGTAGACTTAGGATCAAAAACGGTTTCTAGAGTTTCTAACATAGAGTTTAACCACAGCCTCCAATTATGGGAGGCTGTGGACTCTAGTGGAAATCTCATAGGTAGAAATAGCTCTAGAGCCGCACTAGTCGATCTGGAAAAAGATTATTTAAACAACAAAATAGAAGCAAATTATGCGTCGAATAAAAACAGCCTTTTTTAAAAAAATAAATAAAAAGACTACGATGGACTATGTTTTGGAGTTGGTGGAAAGTAATGCTGGTACTTTTTACCTACTAGAAAACGAAGTGAACTACAATACAGGTAAGTTTAAAAAAACTGAACTATTCAAAAGCCACATTGATTTAGAGGCTGTAGAAGAATATTTCAACCTTCAATGCGGTAAAAAATTGAAAGAGAAATACTCTTTAGCTGAAAATGGTGAAACTTTTAATCAGTTAAAATTTTTACTTGATCACTCAGCGCAACATATAAATAAGTCGGAAGATCAGGAATTAGTTGAAGTTGAGGCAGAATTGCCTAGATTAATTAGAGTATGAAATTTTTAACTATATCAGACCAACATCTGGGACATAAATTGTATAATTTTCCTGAGTTAGAAAATGATGGAAGACAATTGTTCTCGACTGCGGTGGACTTGGCACAGGAGCTAAAGGTGGATTATTTGGTCTCCGTTGGCGACCTTTTTGACAACAACAGACCTACCTCAGAATTGATTGATTTTGTATCTTTTGAACTGGGTAGGCTCACTGCTGCCGGTATAGGTGCTGTGGCTATTGCTGGCGATCATAGTAAACCCCTTGATGGGGTTACATGGGAAAAGGTCTGTGGTTTTAAACCAATCAACTCTATCCCTGAATTTGTTGGTATTGACTATAACGATAATCCTAAACAGACTCTTGAGTTATTGAACAAGGAGTTGAATAGTCGCCCAGAAAATAGCGTTAAATTTATTTTCATGCACCAGCAAATCCCGGAATTGTGGCCGTTCTGTGACGAAAAAAAAATAATACCTTTAAAAGATATAGATTTTTCCAATCACTGCAGATCTTTAAAAGCTGTGTTTTTGGGAGATATCCATAAACGAAAAGAGATGTGGTATAAAGACCCCATCTGTAATTCTAAAATATTTATAGGATACTGTGGAAGTCTGGGCGTGACAGCATCCGACGAAACTAAAAAAGATGGGTTGTATCTTTGGGCAGACGACTGTCTGAATCTCATTGAATACAGCTTGCCAAGAGAATTCATTACTTTAGATATAACTAAAGAAAATATTAACACATTTTTTAAATCTCAATTTGAAAAATACGCTAATGCTGAAAATAGGCCTGTGTTTATATGTAAGTATTCTCAAGATGTTTCAGAGGAGTTAAATAAGCTAAATTTTCTATACGAATTAGGTATGGTGAAGTTTACCAGAACTAAATACCACTTTAATCCTGAAGTAGAGGAATACGTAAATATACGTTCCGAGTTGAAAACTTCGGATAGAATATCTATGGTCCTTAAACATCTAATTAACGGTAGAAAAGACGGGACAGTTCTGTATGATTATGGGTATAAACTTCTCACTGACGAAGACCCTACCAAAGTATTGGATGAATTAAAATTAAATTATATAACAAATTAATATGAATAAAAGCATCACTAAAAAAGTAGAACCAACCAACGACGTTTGTGTTAAATTCACCGAAGATGAAATGGAGC
Source organism: Gammaproteobacteria bacterium (assembly GCA_040380695.1). GTDB lineage: Bacteria > Patescibacteriota > Microgenomatia > UBA1406 > GWC2-37-13 > UBA1450. The sequence goes on from JBEIIR010000026.1 coordinate 1,919, forward strand.
AACTAAATATTGCTCCTGGAGATAAATTCAGTGTCGAACTGCAAGACGGTGGAATATTACTTAAAAAATTCGTAAAAGTAGAAATCGATATGTCTGATTGGTCTAGAGAAATGTTGGAAAATTTAATAGACATTTCATGCAATGAGGATATCAGCGTGAACGAAGTAATTTCAACTACCATCAAAAAACACATTTCTAAAAGCGGAGTTATTTCCGTAGATACAGAAACATCTGAAATTACTGAGTGGTAATGGAATTAACCCAATTAAACTTAAAAAACTTTAGGACTCACAAAAAACTAGAGTTATCCTTTAAGGGAGGAATTACCGGCATCATTGGGAATAATGGTGCCGGTAAATCTAGTGTAATTGAAGCTATATCTTTCTTACTAACTGGAGAAGGTTATGGGGCCAAGGCAGACATGTTGTCTGTGGGAGAAACGACTGGGTATGTCCTAGGGCATCTAAAGATAGATGGTAAAGAAGCTGTGCTAGAAAGACATTTAGACACATCTAAGGTTGCGTTTAAGTACGATGGCATTGTTTATAAGAAGGCTGGAGAAGTAGCGGCTATATGGGAACAGTTGTTTCAAATAGATAAAAATATATTTAAGAATATAATTATTTCCAAGCAAGGCGAAACAGCACTATTGTTTTCTGGGGACAACAGCATAAAAGAGAAAATCTTTCAAAAGATTTTCTTGGTACCTAACACTACAAAAGTGCGTGACACCATTTGGAATAAATATATTAAAAATGCACCACCTGAATATCCTGTTATAGACGAAGAACAGACATTAAAAGATTTGATTAATCTTGAAAGTCAGATTACCTCCGGGAAAGAAAGGTTGGGCCTGCTCTCAGCTAATATTGATTCAGAGTATGTCAGCTTAGCTAGCCGACAAACTTATTTGGTAAATTGCAAAAATTCTGAGGTATACAAAAATTCAATCTTATCTCAGATAACTTCGTTCACTCAAGAACAAGAACAGGCTAAAGCCGAAATAGAAACGATTAAGACTAAGCTATCTTTAATAGACTATAACCAAATCAACACAGCTTTACAGCAACTAATACTGAATAAGCCCAAATATGATCAGAAAATAAAGATTGAAAAAAATTTATCCACGATCAAAGAAAGCTTAAATAAGTTAGACTCTAAAGATTTTGCTAATCTAGAGGAGTTAGGCAGCCGCAAAGCTGCGTTGAGTGCTGAACACGCTTTAGTCGATAAAGAATATGGCAGTATTAAAGCTAAAATAGATAAGTTCAAGTCTAACGGCTTAAACGAAGCAGAGGCTTGTCCGTACTGTGGTTCTGAGTTAAAAGATCTGACTACTTATCTAACTCACCTAGAGGCTAAGCTTCCAGAGCTGGTTGATAAGATAGCTAGTCACAGTCAAACACTCGAGCAACTCAAAACCCAATATGATGATTTGTTTAAAAAGAAATCAGACTATGAAAGTTTAAATAATGAATTTTTGAAGTTGAGCAATTCTTTAGATGTCCTCAAAGATGTTCGTTTTGACGAAGCTGAATATAGTCTTTATAACAGCGTCATCAACCAATATAACGAACTCGGCATCAAAAAAGACGAGCTGAACATAAAAATTCAGGAGTTATCTGCAAGCATTATAGAACAAAACGTAAAGCTTATATCTGTACCTATTTATGATAACGCTACTAAGTCTTTAGACGAAGAGTTTTCTCAGGTTGCAAACGACCTAGAAAAAATTAAACTAGACTTGGCCGATAAAAAAGAGTTAGAGCTGTCGTTAGCCAAAGATGAGCAAATTTTGGTTATTACTCAAAAGGCATTTGAAAGTAACAAAGAAATTAAAGCTAAAAACGAACAGCGTAATAAGTATCTCTATATATTGAATGAGCTGTATGAATTATTTCATACGTCTCAATTTCCTAGAAGGTTGATACAGACTTACGCTGGTACGGTGTCTGGGTACTTGAATGAGCATCTTCAATTATTTAATTTTCCATACAACGCCAAGGTTAATGATAACTTTGGAATAGATGTGACTCACACTAACGGACATAAACTTCCATCAGTTTCAGGTGGTCAGGAAATTATGATTGGTGTTGCTTTGAGGTTAGCTTTACATAATATGTTCGGTTCGGCTTTTCCCATGATGATACTTGATGAAGGCTCAGTGCATTTATCTGCAGAATCTAAAAAAAGCTATTTTGAAATTATTAAAAATTTAAAGAAGATCAGCAATTTTAAACAGATAATAATTGTAGACCACGACGAAGATCTGTCTTCTGTGGTAGACAATACTATAAAACTATGAGCAATAAATACGACGACATAATACCTGCCATTTTGACGGCTGCTTCAGCAGTTTATCTAGGCATGAACAGACAGGGTAAGAAATTGAAAGATGTTGCAAAAGACTCCATACACTGTCTTTTAGAGGACGGAAATAAAAAACCTAACAGGTTTAGAAAAAAATCTCGTGCTAAATTTAGAAGAAAAGAAGGTACGACTGTATAACTTGTCTGTCGGGTATAGGATAACTATGGCTTTAGCTATATTTGTTTCTTTCCTGTTAGATAAACCTTACAGCAATTTCATAATGGGTGGTATAGCAGGGATACTGCTATACCCCCTTGTTGAATATTTTCTCTACGTAACTTCTGATAAATCTTAATTATGCATATAGAAATAACCAGGTTTGATGGTGGTTTAAGGTTTAAACCTTATCCTCCGTATTTGACAAAGTATTTGAAATACCATCATCGAGAAATGCAGACCATACAATACAAACGCGAATGTGTGTTTGTGGAAAAACTACTATACTCTGTAGATGGTACTGGACATGCATTCACTCTTCCTGGATTTTTTAAATCTATTGTTGAATTAGTGCACAAGCATCACGATACCTACAGCGTGGAGGATCTGAGAACAACTCTACCAACCACCGACTGGGACAGGATTAAAAAGTTTAAATTAAGAGACTATCAAATTCCATTGGTAGCTGAGCTTATACTTAAAGGTGAAAATGACGGTGGGGTTATTAATGCTGCTGGCGGTATAGGTAAAACACACTTAGCTGCTGTTACCTACGCTGCATGGAATAACCTCAATACTATATTGGCTATTCCCCTAAAGGAAGTAGTTCGCCAAACGTATCAAAAGTTTAAGACTTTTTTCCCCGAGAAACACGTTGGAATAGTTGGAGACGGAATGAACGACCTCAGCAATGATATAACCATAACCACATTTAAAAGTTTAAAAAATTGTGCTTTAGAAAAATGTCAGTTGTTGTTGGTGGATGAAATGCAGTCTGCGGGTAGCCCAACCTTTAGAAACTGTATGAATCTTATGAAGCCTGTACGTATGTTCGGCTTCAGTGCAACAACTGACGGGTTATTTAATAATACTGATAAATTGTTGGTGGGCCTTTTTGGCGAGGATTTAATTTATTTCCCCTATACTGAGGCTGAGGGTGTGGATGCAGTTGTTCCGGGCGTTGTCTATATGGTTAAAATGCCGGAAAATTACTACATGTCTAATTACTCTAGTATAGAAAATAAAATTAAACACGGCATTAAAAACTGTGATACCCGCCACGAAATAATAGGTGAAGCCTGTAAAAATATACCTGCAGGTTGGCAAACTATTATATTCGTAGACCACGTTAAAGATCACCTTATTCCACTATACAAATATCTACCTACAGAAACAAAATACCTGCACAGGGAGGCTAGTAAAAAAGCAGTAGGATCTTTTGCTCTCACAAATAAAGAACAAAAAAAGATAGCCGAGAATTTTTCTAATAACGAATTTCAATTCTTGGTAGCTACAGATGCTTTCAGAGCGGGTGTAGATATACCAAACTGTAGAGTGGTTATACAAGCTTCAGGAGGTTCTTCAAAAGTAGAAGTACTGCAGGAAGCTTTGAGAGGTAGTAGAATTCTTCCAGAAGAACATAGAGCTAAATTTGGTTTAACAGAAAAAACACACTTCATACTGATTGATATAATGGATAACCATGACGATGTATTAAACGGAATGGCTAAAAAAAGAATTCAGTATTATAAAGAGCAGGGCTGGACGGTCCATATTGTGGATTCCGTTAAACAAGTTGATTGGCTCCAGACAAGTAAAAAATTAATTTGACATGTGGGTGTAGTGAGATAACTTCAAGCTACACCCACACCATTTATGAAAAAACTATTTTTAATATCGTTGTTTTTGTTTAGCTATTCATTGTTTATAGCTTTAAATACTTTCGTTATAGCGTTGACAATTTATTACACACTCAAGTTGATTTCTTGATATGGCTAATGCCGCAATTTTAAAATTACTAAAAAATAAGTTTGGTAAGGCTAGAGCAGTTTCAGGCGGGAATTATCGCGTAAAATGTCCCACCTGCGAATCAAAAAATAGCGGCAAAATGAAACGCTATATCTCACCGGCATGGCCCATGAGTAATTGCTTTATCTGTGAGAAGCTTCTGAAAGTAAGCGAGCTTTTAACTACAGAAAGTTTTGCCTTTGTCGCCAATTATGATGTTAGCTCAGATGAAATAGAGGAATATCCCAAGGCAAAAATTTATCCTTTTGAGAAGGCGAATTTTTTACACGCTATTCCAGAAAATGAACCTGTTATAGAGTTCATGAAAAAAGATCACTTAACTGATTTTGCTTATTATTCCTCTTTAGGAATTGCCTATATTCCTATCGATGGTGGAATAAATTTAGAGTTTGATTCTGGCTACAAAATCAATACCGCCGACAGCTTATTTTTTCCCGTTTGTCATAACGGTAAATATGTTGGTTGGCAGCTTCGGTTTATTCCAGGAACTATTAATGGTGATCGTTTGCAGTACATGCGCTATCTCCACATGTTTCCCAAAGGAAATTTTTTGTACAACTACGACAACGCTAAAAAACACGACAACGTGGTTGTGGTTGAGGGAGTTAAGAAAGCTTTGAAGCTGCCAAATTCAGTGGCGACTTTTGGAAAAGGGATCTCTTCCGCACAAAAACAGTTGATCCAGGAATGGAAGCGTATTACATTGATTCTCGACGGGGAAGACCAGACTCAAGAACTCGCACAAGAACTCACCACCGAATTCAAATACAACGGTAGGCAGGTAGTGAATGTCGATCTCAGAGAATATGGTTTAACTTCTCCGGATGAGGCTACTGCAGAACAGCTCAAAAAAATAGTTACTGAATTATGGACACCGCTGAATCATCCCAGTTAAATCAGTTTAAACAAAGAATCGAAGAAAATTATGCGTATCTTAGAGGCATACTACAACCTGGATACGTATATCATTCTTCACCGGCATTCGATAAAGCTTTTCTTAAAGCTGGTAAATTTTGCATAGCTAATGGTATAACTCCAGAAGAGTACGCCTACGGCTTAATGCATAGTCTAGAGCATGATAGAAAGCATTGTTTTTATCCAAGCCTTTTTGGATCCAATACAGCAAACGAAGCTGTGGCACAATATAAATTAGAGAAAGCAGTTTCTTTTAATGATTTATATGAATGTCAAAAGTCCTTGTTAGTTCTACAAATGACTAAGCTAGGTAAAACAGCTAAAAAAGTATTATCAGATCCAAGATTACAGTTTCATGCGTGGTTTAGAATTTTAGCTACAGCTAAACCTGACTATGATGTTATTAATCTCTATAGCGACACAGCTAGAAAAGAAATGACTCCTGAGTTGATAGCCTTTTTAAAAGAACAAAACCTAGATGTGAATAGAATAATATGAATAATAATATATACGAAGATTCCGATTTTATAGAGCTTGTAATAAAACACATTATTAGAGATGTGGACATATATCAATTAGCTAAACAATATAAATTAACGGCAGATGATGTTGGAGGTATTGAAATATACCAAGGGTTTGTAACTATAGCGCTGTCTCTTGAAACTGTACCAGCAAGCATTAATTTATTCTTATTAAAAATTAAAGAGGCATACAACACAGGACTACTCAATAAGTTGCAGGAAGTGCAAATCCTGGAATTCCTCTATTGGGTTTACAATGATCAACCGCTAGATTCGAGTTATGTGGTGGAGCACCTCCCTAAGATGTTAAAACATCGTAGAATGGGTGCACTTTTTCAAAAAAAGGATGTGGGCTTTGACGAACTAACATCTGGTTTAAATGAGTTGGCATTTGAATTTGACGACGCTAAAACTTCCTCCACGGAAGACAATGTTTTTCACCCATTTTTAAACCCAGTTTTTAAGACCAAGAAAGACTCTTTTAGCACGGGCTTTCTAGAAATAGACGCAATAGCTCAAGGGCTTTCTTTGGGAGAATATGGAGTAATCTTAGGATACTCTGGAACTGGAAAAACTGCAGTGGCAACTTATTCAGCTTTGCAGAATGCTTTAAATGGTGTGAAAGTATTGTATATCTCCCTGGAAGAAGCTTCTGAAAATATAGCTAATAGGTTTTATGCAAATTACTTCAGCATTAATTATAGCGATCTGCACCACGTTAAAAATGGTGCTCAAGCCGAGCTGCAAAGCAAAATGAACAATGTTACATTGGATGAATTAGAGATTTTAAAAAATCTTAGAATTGCACCACTTAAAGATCAGGCTCCAATCACCTTCAATTCTTTAAGAAATTACTTAGAGAAGTTATATAAAAAAGAAGGATACAGGCCAGATGTAATTTATCTAGACCAGCTCGACTATATGACGCCAGCAACAGAAACAAAAGAAATGTGGCAAAAATATGAAAAACTTACTTTTGAGTCTGATAACTTTTCCCACTACAAAATAAATGGTGAGCATAGATTTGCCTTGTGGGTGTTGCACCAAGCAGGCGGAAAAATGAAAAGAACTTTTACTAATAATGAAATATCCGGTTATAAGGGTTTATGGAAAACACCCGATATCGTAATGGGAATTGGTAAAGATACCCCCACCGACGAGATCGTTACAATATTTTCATTAAAGACCAGACATTCTAAAGGATTTACATTGGATTATTTTGCCGACTTGGCTTATATGCGTTTTAATACGGTGACTAAAGGCGGAGAAGCACGGCGCGAAAAAGGAAAAGAACTTCTTAAAAAAACTACAAGGCGATCACATTTTAATACACCTAAACAACAAACACTACCTTCACCTGAAGGTGCTTTCGATTGATGTTATTTACTGACGACATACACTACTGGGCCAGCTACGTTCCGGAAAATTTTGAGTTTGTTGTTTTAGGAACAACCCAAATACTTGAAGATATTTCAGGGCTAGCTTATCCTGTGGTAAAAGAAATTACTATCGGAGATAACAAATTTATATCGCGTAGTTATGATGACGTTTATTTAATACCCATAGCCGCTAGGTTAAAATATACCAAGGAGGCCATGGAAATTCCCCTGGAACTTAACTATGACGAATATAAAAAGCTCAAAGAGATAGATTTAAAAGATTTTAAATTAGACGATGAGACTGAAACGTTATTAGTAAGATACCCGCTTTCATTCACTCCGGACGTCGATAAAGAAATAAAGCTTAAACTGCACGAAGGCAAGTTATATAAACGAATTAAATTATCCGAAGATGGAACTATAATGAGCGATGATTGGGAATTAATACATCCCAACCACCCATTCATAAACTCATTCATGAATGACATGGTGGAGGATATATTAAAAGAATTATCGCTCGGAGAACCACAAGACGAAAATGAATACTAAAGAACAAACATTTACAATTAAACAATTTGACACCTGCTCGAAGAGCTTTCCTACCGTTAAATTTGAAATGCCTGAATCTTCATCATTAGATGATGTTATCGAAGCATTTGAAGCATTCTTAATAGGTGTGACTTTCGAGCTGCCTAAAGGAGCCAGGCTAGGATTGGTATACGATGAGGAAACAGAAAGACAGAAGTTGGAAGAAAAATACGGTA
>JBEIIR010000027.1:0-9684 GCA_040380695.1 Gammaproteobacteria bacterium
ACGGCATCTTTGATAAAGTGTGTTTGCTTAGTATTGTACCACTTCCCCATGAGATAGCTGCTGAGAGAGCAAAAATGTAGACAGCTTCTTTGCCTTCAAAATGTAGAGTTATTGGCGCAAATCCAAAACTTAGTAGATAACTGCCGATTAAAGCTAATATAGAGACAGTTATAAATCTAAGAGTAATTTTTTCTTTTAAAAAAAGTGCTGAAATTAAAATTACAAACATAGGCTGAAGTTTTTGAATAAGTATTGGCGTTGAGAAATCAAAATCAGCAAAACTACGCGCAAGTGCTTCAGTAAAAAAAAGAGTTCCTGAAACACTGCTTACTAAGGCCATTAAAAATACAGCTATCCAAGTATTGATTGATATCTTTTTTAAATAATTGAGGTGTTTGAAAATGAAAGGAGATAGTATTACAAAACCTAAAATATGTTCGAATAAAACGATTGACGCGGTGGGCATTTTAAATGTTAATTGAGTTCTGAAAATTGCATCTATGGCCCAAAGAGAGGCTCCAAGCATAACGTATACTGGGGCGATTATTTTGTGTGGCATAAAATGATGTCTTAAATATTTTTAGTTAAATTATATTTATTTGATATTTATCAACTTTTGCAATATAGCTTTCAACATCAAATCTTCTTCTTAATCCGTTGTCGTTCATGTATCTGATTTTGCCAAAAATCGGACGTTCAAACCATGGTCTGTCATGCAGTCCCCCTATTGACCAAGCACAGCCCACATAACCATTTGGGTCTCTGCCGTCCAATTCATATTTGTCGTTAAGTATAACTGCAAATTTCATCGCTTCTTCTGGAGTTTGACTCCATTCCAAAATTTTCTTTGCCCAATACATCCGCATGTAGCCATGCATCTTGCCTGTCAAAATCATTTCTTTCTGTGCGGCATTCCATATAGGATCGTGAGTTTTTGCCGTTTCAAATTGCTCTAAAGAATAAAGGTATTGCCTCTTGTCTTGAGTGTGATCCCTTAACGATTGTTTTGCCCAATCTGGAAATCCTTCAAAATTATCGTAGTTTTTTTCATAGTAACAATAATTATCTGCAAGCTCTCTTCTAATAATTAACTCCTCTAAAAACGATTTTTTGTTGTCCTCTGAAGCAGTGGATTGCTTTGCTTTAAGTGCAATTTTTTGGGCTGATATCTGCCCAAAATGAAGATATGGTGATAAATTTGATAAAAAATCCACAGATGGATCGTTTCTTTTGTCAGCATACCCACCGGGCAGTATTTTGGTTATAAAATAATCAAGCTTTTCTAGAGCTGCTCTCTCCCCTGGTTTAAAAATCTCAACTGGTTTAACAGATTTATCGCCACTATAATTCTCTAAAGAATTTTCTAGACACGTTGTGTCTTGTGAGATATTGGTTTTTTTCTGTTTTTTTAAACTAGGAAACGTCGTTAAATGTAAATCTAACCGAGATTGAATTTTTGGCCGTATAGTGTATGCTGCAAACTCTTTTTTATCTGAAGCACACCAAACTGGTACGATATTTCTTGCGTCAACTTCGTAAAGTGGTACGTTAATTTTTTCAGCCACTCCCCTTCTCCACTTTCTGCCGATCCGAAGAGGTGAAAAATCAGTAACAAGCGTTGAAACATTGTATCTTTGACATAGACTCAAAATCTCGGTTTCTGGTTCGCCTACTGAAACAATAAATGCTATGTTTAAGTCCTCGAGATTAAGTGCCACCTCTTTTAAGCCATTTATCATGAAATCGTACGAGCGCAAGGTTGAGCCGGGAAAGTTTGTTGTCAGCGTAAAAAACACTATCAAAGGAAGATTTAAATCCTCAGATATTTGTTGCGCGTAAAGTAATGCCCAATTATCAACAACTCTCTGTTCGCGACTCATCCAGTAAGCAACAGTTTCTCCCTTTGCTACATTTTTGTCATTCAATATCCGTGTTCTCTCTTTTTGAATCATAAAAGTATTATAATTGAATAAATTTATTAAAAATAGTTTTTTTAACGTGAAAAAAAATAAGAAAAAAGTTGTTGTCATCGGTGGGGGCTTTGCCGGGATGGCAAGCGCTGCACTTTTAGCAAGCAAAGGTTTTGACGTGACTTTGTTGGAGAAAAATAAAACTTTGGGTGGACGAGCTATGTCTTTTTCAGAAAAGGGCTTCACTTTTGACATGGGCCCATCTTGGTACATGATGTCAGAGGTATTTGAAAGATACTTCAGTCACTTTAACAAAAAGCCCTCAGATTTTTACAAATTGAAAAAACTAGATCCTAAGTATAGGATCATTTTTTCTAAAAACGAGATGGTTGATATGGTTAATGACCGATCAAAAAATTTTAAGTATTTTGAGAGTATAGAGCCAGGTTCATCTAAAAAAATAGAGCTTTACTTGCAACGAGCATCAGAGATGTACAAGCTTGGAATGGATAACTTTGTTTACAAAAATTACGATTCAGTTTTTGATTTATTTGATATAAAGTTAGCAAAAGTTGGCATCAAACTTCCGCTTTTTGAGAATATGCATCAATACATCTCTCGTTTCGTAAATTCAGAAAAGTTACGGAAAATTTTGCTTTACACCACTGTGTTCATCGGCGGAGTCCCAAAAAAAACCCCAGCACTTTATACCCTAATGTCTCATGTAGATTTTAACCAGGATCTTCACTATCCATTAGGTGGGATGGTAGAAGTAGTTAAGGCACTTGAAAGTCTATGTAAGGAATTAGGTGTAAAAATAAAAACTAATGCGCCCGTAAGCCAGATAAACGTAAAAGACTCAGTCGCTATAGGAGTCAAATATGGAAAAAAAATTGAGGCTGCAGATTACGTAATCTCTAACGCAGACTACGCATTTACCGAGATGACTCTTCTTAGTAAAAATAATAGATCATATAATCAAAATTATTGGAAAAAAAGAACTGTAGCTCCTTCGGCATTCATATTGTATTTAGGGGTTAAAGGCAAGATTCCACAGTTTAGACATCACACTTTATTTTTTGTCCACGATTGGGAGAGTCATTTTGAAAGTATGTATGATAAACAAAATTGGCCGGAACATCCTTCAATGTATATATGCAATCCATCTAAAACTGATCCATCTGTCGCGCCAAAAGATACGGAGAACTTATTTATTTTGGTACCGATAGCGCCAGGTCTATCAGATAATGAAGAGATAAGAAAAAAGTATCGAGATAAAATAATTAAAATGATTGATGAGCATGCAGGAACAGAAATTGAAAAAAATATTCTCTACGAAAAGATACTGACCATAAATGATTATAAAAGTTTGTATAACTCATATCGCGGAACCGCATTAGGCTTGGCGCCAACATTCTTGCAAACTGCGGTTTTTAGACCACCAAATAAATCAAAAAAAGTTAAAAATTTGTATTACGCAGGTCAAAATACAGTACCGGGTGTTGGTGTCCCGATGGCGCTAATATCTGCAGAGCTTGCAGTAAATAGAGTTTTAGATGATAGATAAAAGAAAAATTTTTCGGAAAGGGAGTACTACTTATTTTTTCTCAAGCATTTTTTTTCCTGCAAAAATCAGAGAAAAAGTTTTTACACTTTATGCTTTTGTGCGGATTGCGGATAATTTTGTGGATACAATGCCCCAGCAAAGTCAATCGTTTAAAAATTTTGTCTCTGAAACGGAGATGGTCTGGGCTGGGCATGTTTCTCGCAACTTGATAATTTCAGACTTTGTTTTATTGGCTAAACAAATAGGGATTAAGAAAGTATGGGTAGATGCTTTTTTTAAAGCGATGGCTATGGATATTGAAAAGGCGCAATATCAAACTTTTGAAGAATTGGAAGAATATATGTATGGGTCAGCGGAAGTTATTGGGCTTATGATGGCTAAGATTCTTGATTTGCCGGAACAATCACTTGCCTCGGCACGGCTGCAAGGCAAGGCTATGCAATTGATAAATTTCATAAGAGACGTTAAAGAGGATACACAACTTAATCGGGTTTATCTGCCTATAGAGGATCAACAAAAATTTGGAATACAAAAAGGAGAGGCTTTATATAAAAACGAACAAAAATTTTGTCGACTACTGAGATTTGAGATAGAAAGATATCTCAGTATACAGCAACAAGCAGAGAAGGGTTATAAGTACATACCTTATATGTACAAAATTCCTATTAAAACTGCTGCTGATATGTATAATTGGACTGCGCAAAAAATTTATAAAGACCCTACAATTGTATTTTATAAGAAGCTTAAACCTAGTCCTGGAAGAGTTATTTTGCAAATTATCAAAAATAGCTTAAATATATGACTTTAAACGACTTTATCAAGAAAAACTCTCCGATCATCAAAAAAAAGATCGAAAACAATCTTCAGCGTGTCAGATTGAATTTCCAATCCCCTATTTTAGATGAGAGTGTAAATCTAATTTTAGATTCATCAATAGGGGGAAAAATGATTCGCAGTAATCTATTTCTACTTGTCATGGAGATGTTTGAGGAAGAAATAACTGATTCGATTTTTGATGTTGCCAGCGCGATTGAGATTTTAAATACAGGCTTGTTGATTCACGATGATATTATGGATCAGGATATGACACGTCGCAATAAAGACTCAGTCTTTGCGTCATATGTATACCAAGGCAGGGATTATTCTGCAAAAGACCCTTATCATTATGGTTCCTCAATGGCAATATGTGCGGGCGATATTGCTTTTTTTATTGTTTATGACATTTTAACAGCCTGTAGTTTGAGCTCTGATGTAAAAGGGTCCCTAATAATGCGGGTTTCCTCAGAGCTAATCGGAGTAGGTATTGGACAGATGATGGACGTTAAGTTTAGCAATCTACCAATTGATCCGTCACAAAAAGAGATAGAGACAATAAATATTTTTAAAACTGCAAAATACACTTTTGTATTACCGATGTTGATGGCTTGTTTAATCGCTAAAAGATCAGAATCTGAGCTCTTTGAAAGAATAGGCTTACACATGGGTACAATATATCAACTGCGAGATGATGAGTTAGGGATTTTTGGAGATGAGAATGTGATAGGTAAAAAAATAGGGTCTGATATTCGTGAAAATAAGAAGACAGCTATTAGAAAGCATCTCTATGATGCGATGGATTCTAAAGATAGACAAACAGTCGACCAGATCTTTGGCAATAGGAAGATAGTCAAAAAAGATATAGACACAATTATAGCGTTTATGAAGAAGTATCGTGTACAGGAACAGATTGCGAAAATGATCACGAGTCATAAAAAGGAGGCTGAGAAAATCATCACAACTCTCTCATTAAAAGGCTTGAATACCAATCTGTTAAATGAAGTTTTAGCATTTATCAATTCACGAACTAAATAAATTACAATGATCTTAAATAAACTTAAGGCTATACTTATGATTACGAGGCCGAGATTCTTGGTTTATTTATTCGGTCCTTATCTTGTCGGGTATCTTGCGGGGGTAGATTCTTACAGTAAGTTATTTAGTTTTGATTTCATATATATTTTTATCTTTTTTATGTTGCCGGCTAACTTCATTTTGTATGGGTTAAATGATCTATTTGATCAAGCAACAGACAGGATAAACAAAAAAAAGGGACAATATGAAAATTTATTTAGTAGCAATCAGCTAAAACTTTATACAGTTGGTATAGTTGTATCCTCTATTTTAGCAGTTCCTATTTTATTTACACTTAACACTGTAGCCCTTTTAATTTTTTTAGCATTTTTATTTTTAGCCGTTTTTTATAGCGCGCCTCCTTTGAGATTTAAGGCGCGCCCTTTTCTTGATTTTTTTAGTAATGTTTTATACATTTTTCCTGGACTTTTAGCTTTTGCGCAATCAACAAGTGGACGATTGCCAGATGCTATCATTATCGCCAGCTCTTGGCTATGGGCTTCTGCCATGCATTTGTTTTCAGCTATACCTGACATTGAGGCAGATAAAACTGCTGGAATTCAAACCTCTGCCGTTTTTCTTGGTAGAAAAAAATCTTTAGTGCTTTGTTTTTTGATGTGGTCTGCCAGTTCTTTTTTGATGATATCTTACTCAAGCTTTTTTATCATTTCGTTTTTTTATCCTGCTATTGTACTGGGCGTGGTATTTAACAAATTGTCTTTAGAAAAAACTTATTGGAGATTTTCCTTTATAAATTTATTACTGGGATTTCTGCTTTTTTGGTATGTCGCACTTACTTAAACTTGCAATTTTTGGCCCTTTATTGTCTTTTGTTTCTTCATTTTTTGTCGCAATTTTTGGCATAGAATCGGATCTATATATTGTTTCTTTAATTTTTATGGTTTTAATAGCCCTCCCAAGTTTTTATGGTTTGGTAAAAATGTCTGGTAGAAAGGGATTGATTACAATAATTATCTTATCTATCTTTGCTATCTCTCTAGAATCAATTGCAATTGTGACAGGTTTTCCCTACGGGAGATTTAGCTATGGTGGTGGTCTAGGGCCAAAATTATTTGATCTTGCGCCTCCAGCAATTTTCTTGGCATGGGTACCTATGGTCATTGGGGCTTACGAAAGCGTTAAAAGCAATTTTGGAACTAAATTTTTAATTTTTTACACCGCTATTTTTTTGGTTGTTGCGGATCTGGTAATTGATCCGGCAGCATTTACATTGAGGGTTTGGATCTGGGAAGAGGAAGGTTTTTTCTACGGTGTGCCTTGGCAAAATTTTGGCGGTTGGCTGATGTCTGGCTTAATTGGTGCATATGTCTATCATAGAACAATTAAATTAAAAAAAAACTTACGATATTATCCCCTTTTACAGATTAGTCTCTTACATACCATGATTTTCTGGACAGGAATTTCTTTTTGGAAAAGTTTAATTTTTCCATTTTTGATTGGAGTAATAGTTATACTTCTAATAACAAAATCCATATTCAAAGTTCGTAATCAGCTACAATAAGTTTTTCTTTCTGTTCATTTATATGAGCTTTTACATGAATATACTTTTCAATACCAGAGTTTTTTAGTTTGCTACGCAGTAATTGGTCAGTTTGAAAAATTCCAGCAGAACTGTTCATGTAGATATCTACAATAATTGGCCTTTCCTGACCTTCCGAAATCGTTACTTTATCAATTGCTTTAGCTGATAAGGAATGAATCTCCATCACCCCTTCTTCAAAAGGTATCCTTGATCTGCCTTCACTCATATCTAATGCGTCAGCCACTCTTAGTATGCCTCCTTCAATAGTTTCAGGCTTTCCCCCTCCTCGATGATTGATGATAGCATGCATAGTTTCTGCAATCACGATAGTTTTTTCTTTAATCGGCAGAAAATCAATTAGCTCTCTTAATAATGTATGTGTCATAAATAGGCTAAACTCTTCATGGCCTTCTCTATTAGCTGCCATACCTATATCATGCAGTAAACTGCCAAGGAGCAGCACTAACTCTGCGTGATGGTTAGTTAATCCAAAATTTTCTTCAATTGAGCTGACAATAGAATGTTTTTTTAGAATTCTAATAAGTCTTAGGGATAAATTGGCAACTATCTGGAAATGAATCGGACCATGATCGGTCATTTTTAGACGTTCTGTAGCATTTACGTTTGTGATCTGCCACAGTGTACGTATCTCTTCGGAGCTATTTAATCTATCAAGAGCAAGTTGTAAAAGGTTATTCTCCCGAATGGGCACATGTATTATGAAATCTTTATCTGATTTATTTCCTACTATCGTCATACTTTAATTTGTGATAATTATACTATTGACCGATATAAATCGTAGGGGTTGGCGAATCAGGAGTGCTGTCAACCGCTGTTTTGTAATTGATGTATAGGTATAATGTAATTATAAATATACCTAATATGACCGCTGAAATCATAAAACTGTGCCAAATCTTCATGATGTATTATATCATTTTAGTGATTTTTTATGGTATCGGTAAATTTTCGCATAACTGCCTTGACTGTACCATGAATTTTAAGTTCTTTTTTGGGAAAAAAAGGTGGATATTTTGGATTGGCGGCCTCCAAATATACTTTCCCCTTCTCTTTTTTAAGAATCTTTAAAGTCCATTCATTATCTATTTCAGCAAGCACAATTTCATTAGTTTTAAAATCACTTTTTTGTTCAATTACAACAAGGTCACCCTCGAAAATTCCTAAATTCATCATTGAGTCACCTTGAACTTTGAGTAAGAAAGAGTTGTCTGGTTTCTCGATTAGATATTCATCTAGAGTTAAGTAGCTTCTTGATTGCATGGCAATAATTGGAAAACCTGCCTGGATATTTCCTAAGAGCGGGAGGGCGAAAAATCTTTTTGTCGGTGAAAGCTTTTTATTTATCTGCTTTAAAAATCCTTCATCGATGAGTTGCTGTACTATTTCATAAATACTTCTCTTAGAAGCTACTTTAAAGATTTTTAACATTTCAGAATACGACGGTAAACGTCTGTTTTTTCTATAGAATTGTTTAAGCGGGGTAAGTGTATCTATCTCCATAACTGTTGTGATAATTTTTTTTGACTATATCTTTATTCTATGAAACGATTGTTTCAATGTCAAGAGCTGGGTTATGGCTTTGAGCTTTAGAAAAAACTCAAGTTTTTTTTATGATAAAATTAGGCTCATAAAATGGAGGTGTCGGATAGTGGTTTATTCCACAGACCTGGAAAGTCTGCGAGCGCAAGCTCTCGCGAGTTCGAATCTCGCCACCTCCGCAATAAAGGCGAGATGAGAAGTTTATCCTGAGGAGCACTGTTTGGCAGAGGGATACTCCTTTTTGAGGGAGTATCCCTCTGCTATAATATGCCTAAAGCCGGAGTGGCGAAACTGGCAGACGCGCAGGTCTTAGGAACCTGTGAGGTAAAACTCTTGGAGGTTCAAGTCCTCTCTCCGGCACAGTTTGCATTCAACTTTTACAGTTTTAATCCAATTATTCTCATGGAGGTTCCCGCCAAGGGCGGACTAACTGACAGTATTTACTCGCATTCTGCTCGTAAACTGTCAGTTGAGCAAGTCTCATAAAGCTAAATGCTAAAGATTCTCAGGGTCGGACCCTGCAGTATACCCTGCAGTGTATAATTTATGCAATCTTTTTAGATAAACATGTTAACAAAAAATGAAATCATTAAACATGTAATGAATAACTATCACGGACTTGTTTGTGAGAGTAACTGGGGTGAAACATGTCTTTTTTACAATCCCGAAAAGAAGCTTAAAAAAGGAGTCTATCTCTTAACATTTAAAGAAAAAGATGGAAAAAATGATAATTCGTCACAATTGAAAGATAAAAAAAGTTTTTATCGTTTAAACCTTGGTATTACAAAAAGAACATTTTTGGATTTGTTTGGGCATATACCAACCCGTCCTGTTGCAGGTAAAACAGTTGATATGGGTTATGACTTTTCCACAATTGACTGTATTATGCCTCACCCGATTTATAGTTGGATGGCCTGGATCTGTGTTGTCAATCCTTCACAGCAAACATTTAAAAAACTTCTACCATTGATTGACGAAGGTTATAATCTGTGTGTGGGTAAATACAATAAGAAAAAATTACCAAGATAAAACCGGATTAATGTAAATGAGTGGTTGCTAATTCATTACAAAGGTTATGTTAATTTTCAAAAGATAGCTAAATGATTTCTTTGTAAAAAAATTGAAGAAATTATCAATTAAATTAAACTTCACTGTTTGTATAAACAAACTAAGATAGTCGTTAAAGCAATGATTGATGAATGCATCATATGTTGATA
>JBEIIR010000028.1:0-9475 GCA_040380695.1 Gammaproteobacteria bacterium
ATTTCCCCTTCGGGGACTAGGTGTTTCACACCGTCGCTTCTCATCCCGTTTTGCTTGTGACCCCAACGGGATTTCCCCTTCGGGGACTAGGTGTTTCACACCGTCGCTTCTCATCCCGTTTTGATTGTGACCCCAACGGGATTCGAACCCGTGTGTCCGGGATGAAAGCCCGGTATCCTAGGCCTCTAGATGATGGGGCCGTTTATCTAAACAGCTAAACGTTATTTTATCAAAAAACAGTTAAAATTGTTAGTATTAGTAAATTTTATCTACCTTCGTACAATTTTACACTTTCAACTGTTAAATCAGGGTTTAATAAGACTCCACAAACATCTATGCGACACTTTCTATTACTATGTTTATTAGAAGTAATGTAGTACTGGATTGATCTTTTGAGTTTTTGATACTTAAAAAAAGTTACTGACTCCCAAGGAGCGCCATATTTATCCCCGATCTTAGTCTTAACCTCCACAAATACCAATACTCCATCTTTTTCTGAAATTATATCTATCTCTCCCCAGCGAGATGTGTAGTTGCGATCAATTACTTTATATCCTCGATTTTCAATGTATTCTACCGCGGTGTCCTCGCCTATTTTACCTATTGAGCGATTATGATTAGATGGCAGGGTAGCCATATGTTAGGCTGTTCGGTATAGTTTTTGTCGAATTTTTTTCTGTGAGAGGTCTCGTACAAAATACGCTCTTGCTTTAGAAAATGTAGATTTTTTCTCAACTTTGATATCTGCGATAAAAGGTGAAGACATTGGAAAAATTCTCTCTACACCTGTGCCACTCTTAGATATTTTACGTACAGTTATCATCTTGGTTTCAGGAGTTGCCCCCCGTATTTTAAGAACTATACCTGAAAATTCCTGAATACGTTCTTTATTGTCGGATTCTTTAATTTTATAACCCACGCTAACTGTATCTCCAATTGTGAAAGATATGTCTTTGTATTTAATAGAATTTGCCATAAAACTAAATTATACGAGTAAACATAAGAAATTTCAATCGCTTTTTTTAGAGTCTGCTATTTCGCATGCCGCTTTTAGAAATCCTAAAAACAATGGATGCGGTGAAAGGGGTTTGCTTTTGTATTCGGGATGTCCCTGAGTGCCGATATAAAAAGGGTGTATGGAAAGCGGTAATTCTATAATTTCCGCCAAATTCTCAACTACAGATCGCGCTGTAATTCTTAGTCCATTTTTTTCAAATATATCTGTATAAACATCATTAAATTCATAACGATGCCTGTGTCTTTCTGAGGTCAGTCCCTTATCATCAATTAAACCACCATATTTTTTATAAAGATCATACGACAGTGAGTCTTTTTTACAAACAGCTTCCCAGCTACCTAGCCTCATTGTGCCTCCATAAGCTCGTCTTTGCATTAACTCTTTCTGTGAAGGTATAAGGTGCACAACCTGATCTTTGGCATCTGGATAATTTTCAGCTGTTTGTGCATCTTTTATGCCAATTTTATAGCGAGCAAACGCAACACAAGCTAGTTGCATGCCATAACAGAGACCGAGATAGGGTATTTTATAAATTCGCGCGTAATTGGCCGCCTCTATCATACCTTCCGAACCTCGCTCACCCCAGCCGATTGGCACAATAATACCATCTGGGTTCTTAATGATTTTTTTAATCTTCTCTGCTTTTTCATCATCGGATAAGTTTTTTGACTCTAGATCTTCGGAATTGATCCAAATAGTATTTACATCTATACCCATATGCCATTTTGCATGATCTATCGCATCAAATAGAGCAGCATACGAATCTTTGAGCTGATACTCTCCTGTTCCAAAATATTTTCCAATAATTGCTATATTAACTTTTTTATCTTTAGTTTGTAATATTTTCTTAACAAGTTTATTCCAATCTTTTAAATCAGGTTTTTTAATATCTAAACCAAGTTTTGCTAAGATCATGGAGTCTAAATTTTGTTCATGAAATTTAAGTGGAATCTCATATATATTATCCAGGTCAGGGTTGGAGATTATCTCTGAAGGGTGCATATTGCAAAACAATGCAAATCTATCTTTTCTTCTTTTGTCAAGCATCTTCTCAGATCTGGCAACAATAAAATCAGGTTGAATACCCATAGAATTGAGTGTCCTGATAGATAGCTGTGTGGGTTTAGTTTTTGGTTCACCAAGATGGGTAGGGGTTGGTACATAACCAACATGTACGTGAACTACATCTCCTGGTTGTCTTAGAGTCAAAATTCTGGAAGCCTCGTAGTAAAAAATATTTTGATATTCTCCAGCTGTTCCACCAAGCTCGATGATTACTATGTCAGATTTATCTTTTTTAGCTAAATCATGAATTCTTTTTATAATTTCATCGGTAATATGCGGAATTGCTTCAACATCTTCGCCTTTATATTCAAATCTTCTTTCTCGATCTATAACTGTTTTATATATCTTACCCATCGTAACAAAGTTGTCACTAGTCATATTCTGACTAAGAAACTTTTCATAGGTTCCCATATCCATATCGGCCTCTGTTCCATCATCGCATAAAAAAGCATCTCCATGCTCTATGGGATTAATAGTTCCTGCATCAATATTTAGGTAGTTTTCGAATTTAATCGGCGATACTTTATAGCCTG
Source organism: Gammaproteobacteria bacterium (assembly GCA_040380695.1). Lineage (GTDB taxonomy): Bacteria > Patescibacteriota > Microgenomatia > UBA1406 > GWC2-37-13 > UBA1450. The sequence continues at coordinate 2,617 of JBEIIR010000028.1, forward strand.
CCTGTTTAAGTAGCAGTGCGATTGAAGCGGTGGTCACACCCTTGCCAATACCTGAAATAACTCCTCCAGATACAAATATGTATTTCAATCGTTGCATATATAATTTTACTATAGTTGCAGAAAAAAAACTACTTTATATTAGGCAAGAGGTTTTGGACCGAGGACCCAAGAAATATGCTTGCATGTAGGATAAGCCTCACAACCATAAAAACGTTTTCCAGTTTTGCTGTATCTCATTACGATACGGTTTGAACATAAAGGACAGCTATAGCCGTCAACAAATCTTAGATTCGGTTTTATATATTTACAGGTAGGGTAGGCTTTACAGGCATAAAATTTTCCGAATTTTCCATATCTTGCAACAAGATCAGCGCCGCATTTGGGACAAGGCTCATCTAATTTATCTTCTGCAATTTCAATTTGAGAGTTATCATCCACTGTTTTTTTTAGTGAGTTTTCAAAAGGAGTGTAAAATTCCTCCAAAACAGAGATTAATTTTTTATTGCCGGAGGCTATTTCGTCCAGATCGTCCTCCATCTTTGCTGTAAAGGTTAAATTTAAGATATCTGGAAAAATCTTAGAAAGGTAGTCTGAAATACTATTTCCAAGGATTGTAGGTTTTAAAAACCGGGACTCTTTTTCAACGTAATGCTTGTCAATGATAAGGGTAATAATTGATGAATAGGTTGAGGGTCTGCCGATACCCTTTTCTTCGAGTGTTTTGATTATGGAAGCTTCGGAATATCTGTAGGGAGGTCTGGTTTCTTTAGGTTCAGTTTTAACACTTTTTAAATCTATTTTTGCACCCTTCTCATATGTAAGAAATTCGGTTTCATTATTTTTAACAAATTGTGGACTTGCAACTTTTAAAAATCCATCAAATAAAACCTGCTGATGTGATGATTCAAATTCATACCCTTTCTCTGAGGTAATGTAAATTTTTGACTCTTTGATTGTAGCTTCTTTCATCTGAGAAGCCAGTGCCCGATTAAAAATCAATTCGTATAATTTTTTCTCCTGCAGGCTTAATTTTTTTGCGCCTAAATCCTTAATGGATCTTTCAGCTTTTGTTGGCCTAATTGCTTCGTGAGCTTCCTGAGCATTTTTTGACTTTGTTTTAAAACCTCTTGGCTTTTCAAGTGCATACTGCTCGCCGTAAGCAGTTTTAATATAATCTCGAGCAGGAAAAACATATTTTGCCGAAAGATTAAAAGAATCAGTTCGATGATATGTTATTAGACCTTTTTCATAAAGCGATTGTGCAATCCTCATTGTCAGTTTTGATGGAAAACCAAGCCTTCTGAATGATTCCTGTTGCAGAAGCGATGTAGTAAAAGGCGGTGGTGGATACCTTGAAATGACCGATGATTTAATTTCAGAAATTGAAAAAGTGTCATTTTTTAGATTTTTTTCAACTTCATTTGCTTTAATATCGTCAATAATCGTTTTTGAAAATTCATAATCGCCCTCAAATAAAGTTATTTTTGTTGTCAAATCTACCATCTCACCATTTATTTTTATCAGCCTGGAATTAAGTTCGCTATTATTGCCGAATATACCGAAAATCTGAAAATATGGAGCTTTCTCAAAAGCCAGAATCTCTTTTTCCCGCTCAACTATCAACCTAAGTGCTACTGTTTGCACTCTTCCTGCCGATAACCAGTTTTTACCCATCTTCTTCCATAGAAGTGGAGACATTTGATAACCGACAATTCTATCCAAGATTCTTCGAGCTTGCTGGGCTTGAACTAAATCCAGGCGTAACGCTTCAGGATGTTTTAGAGCCTCTTCCAATGCTGTGGGTGTTATTTCATGAAAAACAATCCTTTTGAGGGTTGAGTCTTTGGGGATATTTATAGTTGGCCATGTATCTTTTGTGAGGCCCAGTATATTAGCAACATGGTAAGAGATTGATTCCCCTTCTCGATCTGCGTCTGTAGCGAGAATTATTTCTTTATGATCTTTGGCTAGCTCTTTGAGCTTTTCAACCATCGCCTGTTTTTTGTCAAGAATAACATAGGTTGGTGTAAAACTATTTTTTATATCTATCCCTATTTTGTCAGAGGGAAGATCTCTAAAATGACCAACTGTGGCAAAAACAAAATAATCTGCCCCCCAATCCTTTGTTTTTAGAATTCTATTGAATGTGCGGGCTTTGGTAGGTGATTCAACAACTATAAGTGACATGTCTGCAATTATACATGATTTGCTTTTAAAGAAATTTTTTAATTTAAGTAGATTTTTTAATACTCATTTATTTGATCTAGATTTACAGCCTTTTCTAAAATTATTGAAAACTCCCCTTCACGCTCAGCAATTTTGCCTTTAAACAGTAAAACTGTATTAATGACACACATACTTTTAATCCTCTGATAGGTTTTAGGGAAGGCAATAACTTCTATTGTTCCAGTGTCATCATTTATCTGAATAAAAGCCATATCTTCATTATTTTTTTTAGTCTTAACAACCTTAATTGATGAGATGCTACCTGCTAAAATATGTGTTTTATCAATATCTGCATGCTCAATATCAATAATTTTTTTAGTAACTTTTTTGTCAATAACTATCTGATGTTTCGTCAGTGAGTTTCTGTTTATTAAAAAGCCTATCACTTCTTTCTCAAATGCAATAAGTTCTTCTTCAGGGCACTCATCTATCGTTTTAAAATTATCGGAGGTAAAGGAGGTTGAAGCTGTGTCAAATAAATTAAATTGACCACTATCTTTTTGATTTTTTATTTTGGAGATCTCCAGTGCTGCGGTTGGATAATTTGTCAGAAGCGTTGCTTTATTTGCAAATTTTGCGAAAGCTCCAGATTTTATAAGACTTTCGATGGTTTTTTTATTTACCTTCCTTAAATCAACTTTATGTAGAAAGTCTTTGAAACATTTAAATTCCTGAGCTTTATCTCTTTCGGAGATGATTGATTCAATTGCTGCGGAACCTACGTTTTTTATTGCTGAAAGACCAAATCTAATAGATCTTCCTTCAATTGAAAATTTTAGTAACGACTTATTTATATCAGGTGGTAAAATCTCGATATGCATCCTTTTCGCCTCCTCCAATGCTTGGGTCATTTTTACCTCTCTTAAAGGACCGGCAACACCTTGTAACTCCGCCGTCATTAGTGCCGTCATAAACTCAACTGGATGATTAGCCTTCATATAAGCGGTCCAATATGCAATAAGGGCGTAAGATGCCGCATGAGATTTATTAAAGCCGTAAGATGCAAATTTTTCGATAAACCCAAAAATCTGTTCTGCAAGTTTGGCGGTATAACCTTTATGTACCATTCCGGCTATGAAATCTTTTCTGCCTTTTTCCATGAGTTTTATTTTTTTCTTACCGACTGCCATTCTTAATAAATCTGCCTGACTCATTGAAAATCCTGCAAGTTTCACTGCCATATCCATCACCTGTTCTTGATAAACAAGAATTCCGTAGGTTTCGGCAAGGAGTGGTTTTAAATCTTTGTGCAGATATTTCACTGTTTTTTCATCTTTTTTACCCCTTATAAAGGTTGGTATTAGGTCCATAGGACCTGGCCTATATAGGGCCACCATGGCGGTGATATCTGAGAGTCTAGATGGCTTTATCTCTTTTGCTAATCGCCTCATGCCCCCTGACTCAAGCTGGAAAACTCCAATGGTTTCTCCCCGTCCCATAAGATCATAAGTTAACTTATCGTCAAGCGGAACTTCATGAATGTCTATAGTATTGCCAGTAAAAATTTTTACATACTCGATTGCCTCCTCTAAAATAGAGAGATTTCTGAGACCAAGAATATCGGCTTTTATCAGACCGACAGCTTGATCATCCTGAACTGCGTTAAGGTCAAGACTGTACATATCATATTGCGTAATGATCCCGTTATCTTTATTATCTCTTTGAAGGGGAACGTAGTTAGTGAGCGGTTTATCACCAATAACGACAGCTGAAGCATGAACGGAATAATGCCTCGGCAAGCTCTCAACTTTCTTGGCAATATCAATTATTTTTTTTACGTCTTCTTCAGCTAAATACGCTTGCTTAAGGGGTGGAGACTCCTCGAGAGCCTGACTAATTGATACTTTTTTACCTTGTTTACCCGTAGGGATCATTTTTGAAACTCTATCTCCCTGAGCGTATGAGTATCCGAGAGCGCGCGCGACATCGCGGACCGCCATTTTTGCCTCCATAGTACCGAAAGTAATTACTTGTGCCACATTCTCTGCACCGTATTTTTCAGCGATGTAGCGAATAACCTCATCACGACGTTTATCAGAAAAATCAATATCTATATCAGGTGGAGTTGGTCTTTCGGGATTTAAAAAACGCTCGAAAGGCAGATTGTATTCAAGGGGGTTAATATCTGTAATTTTTAAAACGTACGACACTAAGGAGCCTGCTGCAGAACCTCTTCCAGGGCCGACAGCAATTCCTGAGTTTTTTGCCCAATTTACGATATCTTGAACGAATAGAAAATATGGGGCATAGCCTTTATTATTTATGATCTCAAGCTCGTAATCCAATCTTTTACTGACGTCTTCACTAGTGAAGCCTTTGACCCTATTACTTTGCTGATAAACAACCTCTCTAAGATAACTTTCGTTAGTATGTCCTGCGGGCAAATCAATATTTGGAAGAATTAGTTTACCGTATGGAATCTCTAAATTACATTTTTCTGACAACTTAACTGTATTATCAATCGCCTCCGGATAGTCATGAAACAGTGTTCTCATCTCCTCCTCGGTTTTAAAATAATAATCTGGAACATCTATCATGCTAAGCGGTCTATTTTTCTCAAAGATTGCCCTTTGTGTTTGAATACAAAGCAAAATTTCTTGCGCATAAGCATCCTCTTTTTCTAAATAATGGACATCATTAGTGGCAATAAGTGGAATGCCGTATTTTCTTGAAAATTTGATAAGCACGTCATTAACTTTGTCGAGTTCGTCTACTCCAGGGTGTCGTTGAAGCTCTATATAGAAATCATCTTTAAAAAGTTTATGGTAAATTTTTAATGTTTCTTCAGCTTTTGCTATGTTGTCTTTTAGAATAAGCTGTGGAATTTCTCCAGCCAAACAAGACGTTGTTACTATAAGCCCTTCAGAATGTTTTTCCAAAAGTTCCCAATCAACTCGAGGTTTGTAGTAAAAACCTTCGAGATTTGCTTTAGTCACAAGTTCTAGTAAATTTTGATATCCTTTTAAATTTTTAACCAAAGTAAGTAGATGATAATTTGCCCTCTCTCCATTTTCTGGTTTAGATCTGCGATCCCCATTTGCTTTGTAAAGCTCGCATCCAATGATGGGTTTTATGCCTGCATTTTTGGCTGCTATAAAAAATTTAAATGCTCCATACATTGAGCCATGGTCGGTAAGCGCAATAGAAGTCATGCCTTGTTCTTTTGCTTTATCAATGAGTTTTGTAACTCGACACATGCCATCAAGAAGTGAAAATTCAGTATGAACATGAAGGTGTACAAAAGACATACCTTAATTATACTTTATGTTAAGATGAGTTTAGTTCTTTTTCAATAAGCTCTTTAATCAATGATGGATCCGCATTACCACTTTCTTTTTTCATGACTTGCCCAATAAAGAACCCTATAATTGTCGTTTTTCCTGACTTATATTGTTTTACTTGGGCAGGATTGTTCTCTAAGGTTTCTTTCACGCTATTAAACAAAGATTTTTTATCAATATTTTTGGGTTTATATAATTTTTCAAAAGCTAAAATAAAATTTGCGCTGTCTTTTGTCTCTGTAATTTTTTTATTTACAATGCAGTTTGCAACTGTTACAGCAAGATTTTCTTTTACATTTAATGGGAGATCGATTGTAGAATGATTCTTTATATCTGCAACCACTTTTTCAAAAAAAGAGGACAAGCTCTTTGATCGTGATATTAAAAATGCATCTTCAAATTTTAAGGCAAATTTTATCATATATCTCATTTTTTTTGCGTTTGGCAGTTCCTCTATCGAGTTTTTTATATGTTCGAGAGCCTCTTTATCAAAAAAAATAGGTGGAATATCCGGATCTGGAAAATACCGATAATCTTGAGCATTTTCCTTGGATCTCTGAGAATAGGTTACACCCTTTTCTTCGTTATACCCTCGAGTTTCTTGTGCCGGAGTTTTTTCTGAATCAAGTATTTCGCTCTGTCTTTGAATTTCAAAATCGACGGCTTTTTTAGCAAAATTAAATGAATTTATATTTTTTACCTCAACTTTATAGTTTGGAAGTTTTACAATTCTTTCAGAATAATCACTAATACTACTCAGAGAAATATTTGGTTCTAATCTCATAGTACCCTTCTCCATATCGGCGTCAGAAACTTCAAGTGTTCTGATTATTGCGTGTAGTTCCTCCAGAAAAGTCTTGACTTCTTCTGAATTTTGAAAACAAGGCTCTGTAACTATCTCAACTAACGGTACGCTTGAACGATTAAAGTCAACTAGAGTGACCCCATCTTTATGAGTTAATTTACCGGTATCTTCTTCAAGATGAACTCTTGTAATATCAAATTTTTTAGTTAGAGTACCCGTATTTGATTTAAAGTCAATTTCTACATAACCTTTTATACCAATTGGCTCTTCATATTGACTTATCTGATAACCTTTAGGTAAATCAGGATAAAAATAATGTTTTCTGTCAAAGCGAGTAGTTGTGTTTATTTGACAATTTAGTGCTTGGGCAATCTTTATTGTGTATAAGATGGCCTGCTCATTTGGAACTGGTAAAGCCCCGGGCATACCTAAGCATACAGGGCAGGTATTACTGTTTGGTGGCAGTTGAAAGTAATCTGCATTACATTGACAAAACATCTTGGATTTTGTTTTTAGTTCTACGTGTATCTCTAGACCAATTATTGGA
>JBEIIR010000029.1:0-8631 GCA_040380695.1 Gammaproteobacteria bacterium
ATAATGTTATGTCTGCAAAAATTAAAAAAAACTTAGTCATTGACAAACTAAATGAAGTAATCGATCCGGAACTTCATATGTCAATTATTGATATAGGTTTAGTATACAATGTAAATGTTGAAAAAGATAAAGTTGATATACTAATGACCTTAACTTCTCTGGGTTGCCCATTATTTGACACCATCCAAGAAGACATTTACGCAGCAATTACACAACTTGGATTTAAAAAAGAACATATCAAAATAAATTTAACATTCGAGCCCCCTTGGTCTATGGATCGCATGACAGAGAGAGGAAAAGCCATGCTCGGAATCTAATACTATGAGCTCGTCATATTTTAATAAAAATAATAATAAAAAAGTATCTGATCAAGACAAAAATATTTTTGAAACTGTTATCAATATACCAGGTCAGATCGTCAAAAATGCCACTACTGAACTCGTAAGAATAGCCTTTCCTGATCTTATTCCTGATGAAGCTAATAAAGAAAGAAAAAAAGGGAATAACAATTTTTCTGATCTAAATGTTAAAAAGCTTCAAGAAGCTTACAAAAAAAAGGATGAGGATGAGATAAAAAGACTTCAAAATCTCATCAATCCGCAAGAAGCCAAAACGCAAGAAGCAACTCAACTTGAGACATCTTATTTTCAAAGAAATAGAAACGAGCAAGAGGAGTATTACCTTAGAAAAAAAAGGGAAGAGGAGGAGAAAAAGCGCAATGAGGAAATTGAAGAAAAACAAAGAAAACAGCAAGAAGCAGATGAGAGAGAGAAAATGCGACAGCAGGAAACGCCGATGGGAAAAATTAAAAAAAGCATTTTTGGTGGTGGAAAAAAGAAAGCCAACACTAATCTGCCGGTTGAAAGACGGGCAGAATCCGGAAAAAAATAATATTACACATTAATTACGTATTTCTATAAATACTTATTACAATTAGTTGTTATAATACCCAAATGACACAAGATACTCATTCAATTACTTTAAGCTTTACACCTGAATCCCTAAAAGAACTGGAAAGAATGGCTCAAGACGAAGGATGCACCATTCCTGTTGTAATTGCAAACGCATTAGCTCTGTACAAACTTGCAAAAAACAAAACTGTTCTGTTAAAAAATCCGGATTCAAAAGAAACCTTTGAAATTAGAAGATCAAAATAAAAAATATGGAAGACCACGATGTCATTGACAAAAAACCAACAACTAAGCCAGATATTAATTTCTCATCACCAACCTCAAGTCTCGACATGCCCGTCGATACTTCAAAAACAACTATTATGACCGAACCTGTAGATATTTCATTTGCCACAAGCAATATTGATTTACTGTCCAAGGCGCAAGAAGATACCAGAGCAAAAATTGCTGTTACATTTACGCAATCATTTTTGGTAATAATAGGGCTATGTTTATTTTTCCCTTTCTTACTTAAAGCTGTAAACATGGAAATTGTTGCAAACCCCATGGAAACTACAAAAGACCTTATCACCACAATTTCGAGCATCTTATCTGGCCCTTTCGGTTTTATAGTAGGTTTTTATTTTAAGCAATCAACAATCAAAAATGGCTAACTTTATCTTTACAGTTCCATCTCTTGATAAAAAGTACATAGATTTTAGAACGCCAATAATTGGAGATTCTTATAACTGGAGTTGGGTAAGGCCACTTACGCAGGTAAATACTATCGCTATCCATCACTCTGCCGGACCCGATACGCAAACGCCTGAAGATATCGCCAGATACCATGTTAAAACTTTAGGCTGGGGTGGGGTTGGATACCACTTCATTATTACAAATGACGCCACTGTTTATTATGTTGGCGATTTAAATACAGCAAGGGCACATGTAAAAAATAAAAATGAGTCCTCGATCGGAATCTGTTTAATTGGTACTTTCATGAATAACAAGCAACCAAATGACAATCAAATCCGCGCCGCACATAGACTTTGCAGTAGACTGCTCTTTGAAACACCTGAGATACCGAATATAAACGGCTGGGAGGATATATATGGCCACAAAGAGCTTGGTGGCAAAACCGCTTGCCCTGGTGATAGTTGGGCTTTGTGGAAACCTAAGATTATCTCCGGCATTCCTGAAGGCGTCAACAATCCAAATATTTCTGAAAGAGTATCAGAGATTACAAAAATGTATCAGATTATTCTCGGTAGAGACCCTGATCAAGATGGGTTATCTATGTATGTAAAAAGCCAATATAGCATAGACCAGATTAGAAAAATAATAACTGAGTCGCTTGAACATAAAGCGATTATAGAAAGAGCGCAGTCATATAAAAGACTTAAAGCATTAGCCCAAAATGCCAGCGCCTCCCTTATTGAATCCAAAAAGGCAGTAGACGAACTCCTTCAAAACGTGTCATCATAAAATTACTTATTGTAATTTTAAATAATTTTCCTCTGTCACAGCTATAATAGCTAACGAAGCTAGCACCATTTGTACATCTATTGGTAGAATTTCGCCAATATACCTTAAATATTCGGCTGACACACCCCAAGAAGGATGTGTAGCAGAACCTTCATCGCTTCTGCCCTTTGCCCACATGAGTAGATGATATAAAAGATGAAAATTATTTTGATCGGCTAAAAACTCACCGAGAATTTTTTTACTTTCTGTATTCATTTTTTTATTTTTAGCTTATGTATAATTATGAGATGTTATTATACGATACGGGGGATAAAAATGTAAAAAAAATTCCTTCTCCGATAGAGAAACCATGTCTAACTTTTTATGCCTGTGGACCAACTGTATACGACAATACCCATGTCGGACATATGAGGCGCTACGTTATGGATGATGTTTTAAAAAGAACTCTTCTATTTTTAGGATATAAAGTTGCTCACGTCATAAACATTACCGATGTAGGGCACTTAACAGGTGATGATGACTCAGGCGAGGATAAATTAGAAAGGGGAGCATTGCAAAAAGGTAAAACTGTATGGGATGTTGCTCAAGAATATGAAGATCAGTTCTGGAAAACAATGTCGGCACTGAATATTGATAAAAAAGAAATTATAATACTCAATGCGACAAAAAATGTTAAAGAAATGATAAAGATGATTGAAATACTTGAGGATAAAGGATATACCTACGAAACTAAAGAGGCAGTCTATTTTGATACTTCAAAATTTAAACAATATGGAGCATTGTCGGGTCAGAATCTCACTGATAAAAGACAGGGTGCAAGAGAAGATGTAAAAATTGATAAAGATAAAAGACACCCTGCTGATTTTTCATTATGGTTTAAAAGAGTTGGAAGATTTGCCAATCACACAATGCACTGGGAAAGCCCATGGGGCACAGGATTTCCTGGTTGGCATATAGAATGTTCGGCAATGGCGATGAAAGGATTAAGCACCGAAACTATTGATATACATTCCGGTGGAATAGACCACATACCGGTTCATCATGAAAACGAAATTGCCCAATCGGAGGCTTTTTCTGGAAAAAAATTTGTTAATTGGTGGGTTCATCATGCATTTTTGCAAGTAGATGGCGAAAAGATGAGTAAATCAAAAAATAATTTTTACACATTAAACGACGTCTTACAAAAAAATATTGATCCTTTAACTTTAAGATATTTCTTTCTACAGGCAAACTATAGAAAACCCATGAACTTTACTTGGGCAGCAGTCGATGCAGCTTCAAAATCATACCGAGAATTGGTCGAATTTTATCATTCCTTACAAAAAAGTAATAAAAAAATCACCTCTGAAAACCTTTCTGGTGGAGCTCATTTTTTTATAAAATCTTTTACCGAGAAATTAGAGAACGACCTTAATACAGCAGGGGCCTTGGCTGAAATTTTCTACATGATAAAAAGCAAAGATATCAGTGATTCAGAAAAAAAATATTTATTAGAGCTTTTTGATTCTGTCTTGGGATTAAAAGTTACAGATTCTGAAAAGGTGAGTGTCAAGATACCAACTAAGATTTTAGTATTGGCTGAAAAAAGATTAGCAGCGCGTAAAAATAAGGATTTTGGACTATCCGACGATTTAAGAAAAGAAATTTTAAGACTTGGATTTACTATAGAAGATAAGGAAGAGGGGTATGAAATTAAAAAAATTTAATGACTTTATTTACCATAAATTATGATTAACAAAGTATTTTTTTTAAAAAATGTTTACCACTCCTTAAGAAGGTATTTTGCATGTAAATGGCTATCGCTTTTTCACCCCATTCAAATTGGCATCACTGGCAGTCAAGGCAAAACAAACACAACAGAGATTGTGACCAAAGTTCTTGAAAAATTTGGGAATACAGTGCGCACCGATATAAAACTTGACACTACTTACAATGTGCCAATTACCGCATTAAGGGTCCGACCCTACACTGAATTCATTGTCTGGGAACTGGGCATCGATCACCCGGGTGAGATGGATCATCATCATGAAATTGCATCTCCGAGCATCTCTTGCGTTACCGGAATATCGTCTGTTCATACCGATAAAGAGCATATGGGTTCAATGGAGGTATATGTCAAAGAAAAAAGAAAAATTATTGAACATCTAAATGAAGGTGGTACAGCTGTTTTAAATTTTGATAACAAATATACAAAAGCGATGGCCAGCTTCACAAAAGCTAATGTTTTATTTTTTGGAAGCTCTAAAGATTGTGATTTTTATATTGATCAACACTCTATCACAGTTGACTTAGAAGGTACGAAGGGTACCTGCTATTTTAGAGATAAAAATAGTATAAAAAAACTAGAAATTAAAACAGGCCTTATTGGGGCTTTCCATTTTTACAATATTGCCTGCTCTTTCCTTTTAGTCCAGTCCGCTTTACCCGATAAAGATATCTCTAAAATATTTATAAATGTAGTATCTAAATTGAAACCGTTGGCCGGACGAATGAGCGTTGATCAAGGACCATTAGATACTGTGTTACTGAATGACTCTTTAAGAGCCAACCCAGAAAGTACCAAAGCAGGACTTGAAACACTCTCTAGTATTGATTATAAAAAAGGTCGCAAAATTGCAGTAATAGGGGAGATGGGAGAACTTGAAGATCCTGAAAAAGAGCACCGTGATACCGGCAGAATTTTAAAAAATTTAAATATCGATTACATTATCTGCATTGGCAAATTAAGAAAATTCACAATCGACCAAGCTTTAAAAGACGGACTTTCAAAAGATAAAATACATTATGCAGACAATGTGTTTGATGCTTATGAATTTCTAAAAAATTTCCTTAAAAAAGATGATCTTTGGTACCTTAAAGGATCTTTATTAAGAAACTATAATAGAATTCTGAAATTACTAAATGGTGAAGATATGTGCTGTCACGAGACACTCTGCCCTTACGAACATTGTAAATGATCTAGACTATCACTCTACCATCTACAGCGATTAAGCCATCTTGAGAACAAATAAGTGGATTGATATCGATCTCTTTAATTTGTGGAGTCTTATCCATCAAAGCACCGACTTTTAAACACACATCGTAAAGTTGACTTAAGTCAATTTTTGGCATATTTCTAAAACCCTGAGTAAGTTTTAAAAGCTTAGTTTTTGCAAGCGCTTCGTTAAATTCATAAATTGAGAAAGGATACACAAACTCTGCCACTTCATTTATTAACTCCGTAAAGATTCCACCAAATCCTACAATAACAACAACGCCAAAGACAGGATCCCGTTTGCTACCAACAATAAGCTCAACACCCTCACACTGCTTTTGAACATAACAAGGTTTTTGAGAAAAAGTGTTAAAAGCATTAATCAACTCCTCATAAACAGTTATACCTGTCACAACACCCTTTACCTCTGTCTTATGTGTAATTTTAGAGTCAGCCGTTTTTAAAACCAACGGAAAACCTTCTTGCTTAACTATTCTATCTAAGTCTTTTAAAGAGTCTGCAAGATAAGTTTTTATGACTTTTATTGAGGCTTTTGAAATAATGGTTAACGAATCGTATTGGTTGAGAAATGATGAAGGAGTATCCCTTTCCGCAATCATAGCGCCTGTGTTAAGCATGCTCTCATTTTTTGAAACAATATTTGAAAAATCAAAATGCATAGTCTTAGGATTTAATCTCAATTTTTCAGCTTCAATAATCTTAGCTAAGGCAAGTGGCAGATCACTTGAATATCTAAAACTTGAGATTCCATGACTTTCAAAATATCTATGCGCCTCTGTCACTGAATCTTTCCCCATAAAGATGGGGTAGAGTGGCATGAATTTCAATTGATGATGAATATTTTCAAGTACCTTAGCGGTCTCTAATATTTCGGTATTAGCCTGAGGTGTCAATAAAACGATTATCGCACCAACATCCTTTTCTTTCATAGTTAACTCTATTGCTTTTTGATAATCAAAAGCACTGGCATCACCTAAAAGATCTATAGGGTTGTGAACAGATATTTTTTTTACTTGATCAAAAGCTTTATTTAAGGAGTTTGTAACTTCTTGACCAACAGTCACCAGCTCTAAACCGGCTTTTATCAGCTCGTCAGTTAGAAGAACGCCCATACCCCCAGCGTTTGAAAGCACTAAAACTCTGTTATTTGACGGTATCGCTTCAAAATTGTAGAGCTTTAGCAGCATCTCTAACTGCCCATAATTTTCAGCGCGTATTACCCCTGTTTTTCTCATTATGGAAGAAAAAACATCATCATCCGAAGCTATGCTACCAGTATGTGAAATTGCAGCGGTAGACCCAGCTATAGTCCGTCCCGATTTTAAAATAATAACCGGCTTTGTAGCTGTAGCTTTCTGCAAAACATCGATAAATCTTTCTCCATTTTTAACATCCTCCAAATAAATTGCAATAACTTTAGTTTCTTCATCTTTTATCAAGTACTCAATGCAATCAGACTCGTTGATGACCGTTTTATTTCCTAAGCTTATTAAGTGAGAAATACCAATCTGACTTTTAGCAACAACATAATCTAAAAACGCTGTACCCAAAGCTCCTGATTGAGTTATGATACCAATTTTTCCTTTTGGCGCACTACACTGAAAAAATGTTGCGTTTACGTTTACTATTGTGTTTATATAGCCTATGCAGTTTGGACCCAAAATATTGAGTTTGTGTTCTATAACTTTTTCATCTAAAATAATTTGTAGTTTGCGTCCTTCTTCTGTATGGGTTTCACCAAACCCGGCAGCAAATATAATCACGTTCTGACAACCATTTTCAGCGACCTCATCTAAAAAAGATACCGCTAAAGGCGCAGGTATGCAGATAACGATTAAATCAAATTTTTTTCCGGTTTCTTTCAAGTTTTTAAATGTTTTTTTACCGAGAATTTCTTTTCCTTCAATGTTTATTAAACAAAGATCTCCTGAAAATCCTTGTGCTATCATATTTTTAGCGACCAGAAATCCAACTTTTTTTGGATTTGAGGAAACACCAACAATAGCAATAGATCTTGGGTTGAAAAATCTTTTTAAGTCCATAAATTTAGTATACCGCGTCTTCTTTCCTCTTGTAAATGCGAATTACCGGATGATCAAAAACAGTGAAGGTTTCTTCAGCAGATTCATCGTTAAACTCAACTAATTTGTTGCCAAATATTTCAATGCGAGGATAAGATGAAAACTCGGCAATTTTTTCATATTTACCTGATTCAAAAAGCATATTGTAGTACTCTTGCAACTGAGGATACGCCTTTGCAAGCTCACCGCAATTGGACTCTTTGTAACCATCAAAAAATCCTACCTGATACTTTATCGGATCACCATCCTTAAATCTGTAACAGGTATGATTAAAAAAAATTCTTCTAGAAGGTACAAAAATATAATCTACCTTCTGTAGTATCTCGGATAAGTCTTGGTTAAGATTAGTCTCGTGATGTAGTTCATAAAAATTAAACGATATTGAACTTATGTTATTTAAATTGGCAATTTCAGTCGCAATCAGTTTATTTGGCATGGGTATATCAACAACATTAGCTGTTTCAGACAATACTACCGCGTCTTTTTGAATTTTTTCATAAATGTAAACCGCTGCCTTGAATCTCACATCAGGCTCAAAATAGATTGTTGTAAAAGCCACACCTTTTATTATCATTATAAAAATTAATAAAACCGTAAAAACTTTTGCCAGAAGATTTAATCTACCTCTATAGGAGCTCAATAAAATGATTACTCTCACTATTACAGCAACTGAAAACACCATCAGTATCGGATAAACTGGCGCTATGAATCTTGTCCATTTTGCATACATTATGGCATTAGGTACAAAAATTAAAATAAAAATTATCCTTAGAAAGTTATAGTGTTTGTTGTATGGCAGCAGCGAGAAACCAATGATTGAGAATAAAAAAAACGGCCACCCTAATGCATAAGGGAATATATTTATAAACTGAAATACAATTGGGAGAGTGTGTTCAAACTGTCTGGTATAAAAGGCCTTATATTCACCAAGTCCAACTTCAGATTCATAATTGATCGAATGAATAAAAGAGTCAAACGAGATTATATTAAATGGTGAAAATACTATGAATGTAACTGCGCAAATAATTCCTATTTTTACAAGATATAAAAAATACAAACCTGCTAGGCTTATTTTCCTGTCTGCAATTATTTTTATTAATAAAATAGTTAACGGAATCGATGTAAGCATGAGCGAGGATACTTTAGTGGCTAACGCAAAACCCAGTAACAAACCTGTCAT
>JBEIIR010000030.1:0-8067 GCA_040380695.1 Gammaproteobacteria bacterium
CGCATGTGGAATGTCCCTGCCTATGTAGCCCGATGTATCTATTGGGACGAAAAGCAACGTAAAGAGGACAGCCGCTACTGGTCATACGTATTGGAATGACCTAGGACGAACCAAGGTTCGGCAACACAAATTTTCTATGAATAACACAATTATACACGAGGTGGCAGGCCTAATCATGACTTTATGTTTCATGTTTTGCTATATACCTCAAATCATCAAAATATTTAAAAACAAATCTTCTCATGACGTGTCCCTGGGGCTGATATTAATGTCGATAGGTGGTTACATCTCCGGCATGGTATATCTGTTTACAGGGACTTTCGGCCTCGGGTGGTTCATGAACTATTGCGTGGGACTAGTGATGTGCAGCATCCTAGTCTGGCAATGGTTTCGTTACCGGAGGGATAACTAAAAACTTGTGGTATTGGGGCTATGGCCGCCAGGAGAGTAAAATCTAGCCGTAAGGTTAACCTGGTGAACCCGCCCTGAAATGACACCCTTCCCTCCAAAAGAGGGGCCACACTCATCAGGGATGGTAGCTCAATGGTAGAGCAGTACCCTTTTAAGGTATTGGTTCTGGGTTCGAGTCCCAGCCATCCCAAACTAAAAAATAAATGGATAGTTTATCCAAACTATTAAAAACAAAACAAACAACACTTGCCGAAAATAATAAAGATGTTCAGTCTTGTTTAAATGAAATACTACGACGCCAAAAACAAAAGAATTACGGCTACGTTTATCTTATAATAGATAAAAATAATAGGTATAAGTTAGGAGCCAGCAAGAATCCAACTCATAGACGTAGCACCCATCAAATATCAAATCCGGAAAAGTTAAAAATACTTTTCGCTATTCAAGTTGAAGATAAATACCAGGTAGAAAAAGCTATTAAACAAGTATTGCTTCCCTATAAAATAAATGGTGAATGGTATACTTGCCCGATATATATGTTTATCGAGGCATTTAAATCACAGAGCTATATTAAATGGATACATTACAATGACTCAGAATATAAAGAAACAATTGAAGATGATGATTAAGCGGTTAAAGATAAGTCGACGTAACGACTACCCTGGCGGTGCCAGTGTATTTGCCTATGTCCAGCTTACCCCCAGATACGGTGTTAAGTTCTATAAACGCCGCAAGCTTTGTGAAGATGCTTTCTTGAGGCAGAGGGCGTCCTACAGTATAGGTTTGGCACCTGAAGCTTACTTCATTGTGAGAAAGGGGTTCAAACTGGGTTATGTAACACGCCATGCCGAGACTGGAACTCGTGCAAAGCGAGAAGATGTCCGAGAGATACAGCGTACCTGTACTTCAATGGGTTGGTGTGCCTCGGATATAGATACCGACTCGAACGTAGGATATGTCGACGGACTGTTGGTCCTAATCGACTTTGACGATGCAACCTTAACTTAAAAATTATGGAAGAAGATCAACAACAATTCTTGGACTTAAAAAAACAGCCTGTTAACGTAGGAGACTATATTATGTATCCCATCATGACTCACCTTCGCTGTGGTGTAGTTCAAAAGGTCTATAATAGTCAATGCCTGGCAGTTAAGTATTCACGACCAGTCTGGCGTATTAATGACACTATACATATCGGCAGACAGGTGATAAGCTGTTACGATCGTAGCGTGGTTAAAATCAATGACGAGGAGCTTAGCTCAATCGTTAGACCTGAGGAATACCGCCGCTTTCGTGAGCTTCGTGACGAGGCTATAAATAAAAATAAATAATATGTTGCGGGATTATTTTAGTGGTAAAACCCCTGTCTTCCAAACAGGAGATGTCGGTTCGATTCCGTCATCCCGCTCCAAATGTCAACTATAGACGACATTAATCCAGTTAATGCCTTAGGAAGTTTACAAAAATGAAATTAGCGTCAATAGAAACAATAACAGATAGAATACACCATCCCAATGCCGATAAACTCGACCTTGTTAAGGTTTTGGGTTGGCAGGTGGTGGTGCAACGTGATGAGTTCAAGAAGGGTGACAAGGTAGTGTTTGTTGTGATAGATACTATCCTACCCAGAGCCCCATGGTCAGAGTTCCTGGCAGACCCCAAGAAGCCTGACGCACCTATAAGACTCAGAACTGCCAAGATTAGGCATTTTTATTCTCAAGGCCTTGTTCTTCCGCTCTCAGTCCTACCTGAAAATATTCAGGGATGGCATGAGGGTGCTGATGTTGGCGGAGCACTAGGAATTAAAAAATACGAGAAGGAGATACCTGCTCAACTGTCTGGTGAGGTACTCGGTGGATTCCCCAGTTATATCTGTGCACAAACAGACGAGGACAACGGGCTATCCAATCCTGAGCTGGTTGAAGAGGTTTTGCGTAACAAATGGATCACAGTTACTGAAAAATATGATGGGAGTTCCTGCACCATAATTATCGAAAACAAAAAGATAACGCATGTTTGCAGTAGGAGGCTTTCCTTAAAAGAAACAAATGAAAACGCTTTTTGGAGAGTTGCTAGAAAACTTGATTTGAGTAACATTAATAATGAGCGTTACGTAATTCAGGGAGAACTAATGGGTCCAGGTGTTCAGGGGAATCAATTGAAACTGATGGAGCCAGAACTCTATGTTTTTCAAATCAGCCGAAATAATTCATTCGATAGTTATTTAAGTATGGTTTGGGCGTGTCGTAATATGTTTAACTGTAAACATGTTAAGCATATAAATAATTTTGATACGTCTGCTGGCAAAGTAGACCTAAACTTTCTACAGAGCCTAGCTGACGCGAGAACATTACCTGACGGTAAGCCCGCCGAGGGAATTGTTGTTAGACCCTTAGACTATAAGAGTGCTGGCAACGGAAGACCTCTCAGCTTTAAAATAATGAATCGAAACTACGTAGATTAATATGACCCGAGAAGAATTATTGGCATTATATAAATTAAAGTTGGAGGATCTCCAACCTAAATACCTATTTCTACCTACGGGAAATCATGAAGATTTTGCAGTGGCGGTTAAAGGTAGACCCATCTTTTTTATAAGATGGGTGCAGCGTCTCTTCTTTGGTTTTAAATATATACCTATAGCAAAAGCAAACAAACTTTGGGAAAAAAAATGAAAAATAACGATATAATTAATGCAAAAGTTTATTGGAACCTGAAGGGACACACTAAGAGGATGTGCCCAGCAGATGATATTCTCGATGGCTGGCATTGGCCTGAAGAAAACTACGAGAGTGGAACAGAGTTGATGATTTGGATTAACCCTGTATTGGTAAATCGTCAATGGTTTGAGGCTGACATAAATGTATCTCATAGATACAAATCCACTAAGGGAAAAAGTCATGTTAAAGGAGATGGTGTGTGGGAAACTGTTCCCGCCATTATACCTGTTCATGATGTTTATGGTCGTATAGAAAGAGATGACCTGTATACTTTACATATAACAAATTACCGTCGTCCTTTTCATGAGTTATCTAGCGATATAGTAAAAATGTGTATCGATGGATTTGCCTATGGAAGACAAAAATTCTTGGAGATATTCAGAAATGAAAACGCTAATTGTACCTGATGTACATCACAGGATAGAAAATGTAAAAAAAGTGTTGGAGAAAGAAGACTACAATGAAGTAGTTTTTTTGGGAGACTGGTTAGACTCATTTCATGAGCCTCCCATCGTAGCCTCGTTCGAGGATACCTGTTATTATCTACGAAGTCTCATACTAGATCATCCCAAGAGAGATACGTTCACGTTCCTGGTGGGTAACCATGACATGAACTATATCTTCAATAACAACGGAGAGTCTACCAAACGCCACGTTCAAAAAAATGAATACTATTGTTCTGGTTATACTCAGAGCAAGTCTAAGAAGTTTAGACGTGTGTTTTGGGATGAGGGAATGCGTGATCCATTCTTCCATCAGCATTTTAAAATGGCTCATAAGGCTCAGGGCTGGCTCCTGTCACACGCCGGGTTCATTCCTGATATCTTGCCGTACGGTAAAACCATAGATGATGTGGTGGATACTATCTTGCCTGACGTTTGGCTCAATTTCAGAAACATTAATTATATGTATAATTACATTATTTCTGCTGTTGGTCGGGTGCGTTATGGTATGCAGCCTTGGGGAGGTGTGCTGTGGTTGGATTGGCGTTTCGAGATGGAACCCTCGGCCGAGATAGGTAATCAAATAGTGGGTCACACTACACTAGCTGAACCTTACAAGATTACCACACCTAACAAAAAAGTAGCTTGCTGGAATCTCGACACTGAGCTACATTACGGAGTAATTGAAAATGAAAAAGTTACTCCTAAACGTTATGATGCTTTGTAATTTAGTGGGATGTGCTACTAACGAGGTCAAAGTGTCAGGCAAGTTAGATTATTCTAAGGAAATAAATTCACCTCAAGAAACATTGAGAAAAGCCGTGGAATTAAAATATCGTAAAAATATATACGAAACACCTGACAAGAAACACCTATTTTATCTAGGTGGTAAGGTATACATAGACCAAGATATTTTTAGAAACACAAGTAAAGTAAATACAATGACCTCTTTAGGCTGGGAGTTTTAACATGACTACAGAACATTATATTTACCTAATTTTATTTGTCTTATTACTGTCAGTTTTAATCAATGTTTTATTATTAGTAAGATTAGACCTAGCAAATAAGTTTATTCGGTACTCCCGGATATCTATGGCTATTCTTCATCTAGAATTAGAGAAATTAAAATATGAATACGAGTCAACAAAAAGTAGTGATGGCGTTACGAAAACACCTTCAACTCAGTAGGAAGCTGCTGGATCCGGTGGTTAATAGCTCTTTACTTAATAATAACAATATTTCATTTAATCTAAATGACTTCCAGGGAGAGTTACCGGGAGACTTAAAAAATAGATTATTTTTTGTGTCTCCAGAAAAAGAAATAAGACTAGGTCATTTGTGGAATTTTGATAAGTTTGAGAAAACTGGTGTATATGCCAGCTACATCGATGCAAAATACAATATGGGGGGTGACCTTATATTTTGTTTTGTAGCTATAGACCCTTTTGTGGTTTACGAGGCAGATATCTATGCTGGTATAGGTGGGATTTTTTGCAAGGCTACTACAGGTGGTGACATGGGATTTGTTATCGAGCCTTTAAAAAATTATCTAGCTATTGAGTTTCCTGTTTACTGGGAATAACTACCCCCCTGTAGATTAGGTGGTAGTGGTTGGTATAATAAAATGACATAGAGTTATGTCGTGCTCTTTATTTTTACTATTTGGTAGTATGGGTAAAGAGATATCTTCTGATTAATCATAAAAAATAAAATAAATGCACATACCCATTGAAGTTGAGCAAGCTGTTTTAGCTGCTGAGAAGAACAAAGAAAACAAGCCCATAACTACGATTTCGGATGTTGTTGAAGTATTGAAACCTTCACCGGCTACAAAAGAAGAAATCGTCAAAACCATAGTTCAACAAAAAACAGACGAACTCGTTGGAAACTTCGTAAAGCGTTTGCAATTGGACTATCCTAAGACAGCAACAACCGAAAAAACAACTAAAGAGTCCCCAACTCATTTTAATTTGGTTGAGCTGTTAAACAACACAAAAGAATACATAGAAGGTTTGGATGATGTTTTTGCTAAAAAAAGAGCAACCAAACATCTCTCAAATCCTTTTATGTTGAGACCCGGCGCATTCATAGCAAAAATTGTAGATTTGGCTAACGCCGAGTTTGAGCACGTTAGTAGTTTTAAAAGCCTTTCAGAGCTTTTTTCACTGGTAACAGACAAAGATATCAAGTTGGAAAAGTTTTATTATGGAACTGACAGAGAGCATGTCAAGTTGCTCAAAGTAAAGGTTCCTGCTTGCTATGTTGTTTCTGTTAGTTGCATCAAACTAAAAGATCTACCTAGGCAGTACTATCACGAGGGCAAAGTAGGATATCAGATAAAAGAAACTAAAAAACCCTACTTACCAAATCGTCTAGCTCTAGAACTTTGCTGTGATGAAGCAAAACCTGTTTTATCTATACAGCCTGGCATGGAAGAATATCAAGTCATGTCGGTAAAAATAGATAGGAAAATAAACACGATATTGACGTGGATGCCTGGGTTACATCCCAAGCACTTCAATCATATCTTTGAACAGGAGCGTATGTGCGCTCTTGGTAAATGGGCATAACTCTATGGAGGGGAGAGGAAACTCTCCCCTCCTCCACCACATGAAAGAAAAAATAACTCAAACCTTATTCATAACTATATTTGTTGGTAGTATTTTTCAAGGAATCACAGCTGATTCTATTTACTTATTAAGTTTTAGTTTATTTACTGCAGGCTGTAGTGGAGCCATTTTAGCAGGCGCATTATTAAAATATTTCTCTCAAGAAGAGAGAGATATGAGAGACATGCAAAGAGAACGTAAGCTTATAGCAAAGCAAAAACAGCAAAAACCTAAAACAATTAAATCGAATAAAATAGGTGCCAAACATTTCGCCGCCCGCAAATGAAGATAACATAAATATATTTAAAAAGAATTTAATACCTACACCTACAGAATTTTCTTTTGAGGGAATAAGTGATTTTATTAAATTCAACTTTTGTAAAGTAAAACAAACGCATGAAGAATTTGTTTTGACTCCCTTTAATTTGACAAAACCTGTTAAATTAAAACTGCACAAATTATGCGTTAAACTTAACTGGCTTGATGATGAGACTATAATTAATAACTTAAAGTTACCTGTTTCAAATACGATAAGACATATACCATTTAACTATAAGTATGTTTTTGATTATGTTTCCACCCATAAAACATTTAGTTATAATTATGAACTATGCGTACCAGAAAAAGTTTTAAGTAGCCCAGTCAACGCAAAAAAATTCAAGTTGTTTTATTCGATTTAACAAAAAAGGAAAACCCTAACCGGTTTTCCTTTTTTTTAGCTATCAGATGTGCTATATTATTAACAATTACTATGCAACGTGGTGACGGTTTTAAATTGCCTAAGCATTTCCTCAACCAGTTGGGGGAGTTTACCCGTGGTTATTACCTAGCCGTAGTTAATGAACGGGGAGAAATCGAGTCTTTTGAAAGCTACGATAATCCAACTATACGTTTAGCTATCATTAACTTTGTAGATGCTCAAACCGACGCAATGCAAGACCACCTAAGGAATCAGGCACTTAAATTGGAGGAACAGGCTGAAAGACCTATCGAAGAAGACGACGACGAGGATGAGGATAATTGGCAAAAGTCTTAAAGATTGGCGGCCTGAAAATGCATCCAGTCGTAATTTTTCTTTCTACCTAAGCTCGTCCAACCCTCAGCTTCTACTATTTTCCAAAAGGCCTCATATTCTTTTTTAGCTAGACTGGCTTTGTCTCTTCCCCACTTGAGCCTGTTTCTATCGGGGTCCAAATCCACGGCAGCACCCCACGCATGAATAGACCAGGCGGAACCTCCGCGCATTTTTCTAATATTTAAGCACCCGCCAAAACTGTCTAATTTTAAAGTTTTTATATCGTTTAAACCGTAAGTTTTTAATGTTTGTTCAAATATTGTATGTAGGGATTCAGCACACTTTTTATTACATGCTATCTTTTTTACTTTTTCCGAAGGTTCCCACTCCAAATACATCTCGTAAGGAAGTTCCATACGCGTGATGTGGTTTGCTCTAAAAGAAGACTCATTTGTAATATTTCCATAAAACGCTGTCATGGAATTATAACCCTGTTTTGGCCAGTTATTCATCAGGTTGACCCTCCACCCAGGATACAGGAGCATAGGATTTGTCGTCCTTAAATGCCTCTTGATAAATTTCTATCAAACGTTGGTCTACTTTTTCTTCCGAATAAGTATGTTCGCTTTTAGCTATAACGCTAGTCTCTGAGTTATATTTAAAGTCTATAGCAGCCTGTAGACCTAAATAGGCAGAAATAATGATAGCAAAAATTTTAATGGTTTCCACAAATATAGTAACAAATGGAGCTGTTATGGTTGGTACTGGTGCGGTAAGGAAAAGTATAAATACGCTTACGCCATAAAAAACAATAAGCATTAAAACAGCACTAAACACCACAAAAAACTTTTTACTCCTTAAAAAATTTA
>JBEIIR010000031.1:0-7499 GCA_040380695.1 Gammaproteobacteria bacterium
AACAACATGTAGCATAGTTCAAACTAAATTTGCCTGAGATTTTGCCGTTTCTATAACATTTTTAAATAAATACAGCACATCAAGCGGTCCTAGTCCACCGGGAGTTTTAGTGTAAAAAGAAGCAAGTTCAGAAACACTTTCTTCATCGTAATCACCTTTTAGTTTATCATTTTCTTTTCTTAACCCAACGTTTAATAGCATTACCCCTTTTTTTATATTTAATCGATTTAATATGTTTTTGCCTGTTGCCGTAATTATAATGTCACTATCTTGATAAAGTTTGTCAGCGTTTTCAGTTTTTGAGTCAGCAACTTGATACGCCACCCCTATCTCTTTTAAAGTCTTAGCAATAGGCTTCCCGCCAGTTATTCCCTTGCCGGCAATAATAATTTGTTTATCTTTTAAAAACTCAAAAAAAAGTTTTTTATCATTTTCAAAATCAACAATAGATTTGTTTATTGCGTCTTTTTTATCTTTAATTTTTAATATGCAATATTTGAAACCGGTTAAAACGGCTAAACTAAGGGGAAAATGAAAGGTTGAATCGTGTCTAAAGCTCTCAATCTCCTTAATTTTTGGAATTAGGTCATAAACTTCATCTGTGAAAAAATTCTCAGGCATTGGTTGCTGAATAATAATCCCCGATGTTTCTACATCAGAGGCTTTTTTTGACACTATTTTTAAAAAATCTCGGTATGCTGGCACTTTTTCAATGTGGACGAGCTCAAATTCTACCCCGATTTTTTGGGCCACTTGGCTTTTAATTTTTACAAAAGAGAGTTGATCTGGAGCTGTACCGATTAGAATCGTAACCAATTTTGGAATAATGCTATTAGCTTTTAATTGACTAACCTCTTTTTTTAGCCTTTTTTCAAGTTCTAAAGCAATATCTTTGCACGGAATAAGCATGATAAAGTATATCAAATAGACTCAAAAATAGAAACTCCGAAAATTTTTCGAGGAATCTTTAGATAAATGTTGCGCTCACAACTTTATCTCCTTCTTTAGAAAATCTCATCAATATTACTCCTTTTGCTGACCTTGAATAAGCAGGAATTTTATTAAGCGGAGTTTTGACAACTTGCCCCTGTTGACTGGTAATGATAACTGTGTCGACATCATCTTCTATGAGCTGAACAAAGGCAACTTGGCCAAATTTAGTGTCTGCGGGGGCAATTTTGACACCCTTACCACCACGATGTTGACCTTTGAAATTTTGAAGACCGACTCTCTTACCAATGCCTTTATCTCCGATTACGAGAAGTTCTTTCTTTAAATCTTCTTTAGAAAAGACATCCGAGGCAACAACAAAATCGTTATTTGCAACATCCATTCCCCTGACGCCTCTAGAGGACCGACCTGTTTCTCTTACCTCATCTTCATGAAATAAAATTGCTTTACCTTGAGCGCTAACCATCATGATATGCATATCGCCGGTAGTAAGTTTAGCTGTTAGAAGTTCATCCTTTTCATCGAGATTTATTGCGATTAATCCGTTACTTCTTATATTTTGATATTTGTTAAACTCGGTTTTTTTGATTACTCCCTCTTTTGTAAGCATAACTATCTCTGTTTTATGATCAGCTTTCTGCACTTCTTCTTCATTAAAATTTAATACAGAAGTTACAATCTCATTAGGTCGTAATGAGAGCAGATTTACTATTGCTTTTCCTTTTGAGACTCTTGTGCCAAGCGGAATATCCCAAACTCTATTCTTAAAGACACGACCTTGGTTGGTAAAAAAAAGCATATAGTCGTGCATCATCGCTGTTGTTATAAAGAAAATATCGTCAGTTTCTTTTGTAGTCATACCTGATACTCCTTTGCCACCTCGTTTCTGTACCTTAAAGGTGTCTCTTGGTACATGTTTTATGTATCCTTCTTTTGTCAAAACAACTATAACCTCTTTATTTTCAATTAACATATCGTCGGTTATCTCACCCGGGGCATGTTTATAGACTTTGGTACGACGTTCGTCACCGTATTTTTCTCTGAGTTCCAGTAGCTCGTCTTTTATTACTTTGAGAATTTTAAATATATCTTTTAATAGTTCTTCAAGATAATTTATAAGCTCTCTTAATTTAGCAAGCTCCTCCTCAATTTTATCTCTTTCAAGTCCGGTCAATCGTTTAAGTTGCATATCCAAAATTGCCTGAGATTGGATCTGAGAAAGTCCAAACTTACTCATAAGTGCGCCCCGTGCTGTTGGTTCGTCTTTGGACTTTCTTATTATCTGAATTACTTCATCAATATTATCAAGTGCAATTAAATAGCCTTCTAAAATATGAGCTCGGTGCTTTGCTTGAGCGAGTTCGTACTCTGATCTTTTGCGTATTACATCTGCTCTATGTTTAACATACAGCTCAAGAATTGTTTTGACAGATAATGTTTGTGGTGTGCCATCAACCAAGGCAACTATATTCACCGGAAAAGTTGTTTGAAGTTCAGTAAATTTGTATAAATTATTAAGTACTTTTTTAAATACAGCGTCTCTTTTGAGCTCCATAACTACTCTAATCCCATCTCTGTCAGATTCATCTCTTAAGTCGGAGATGCCAACAATTTTTTTATCTATAACCAACCTGGCTATCTTTGATACGAGATTTGCTTTATTTACTTGATATGGTAACTCTGTCACAACAATCGCCATTTTACCTTTGCCTAAATCTTCTTCTTCGACAATTCCTCGAACTAAAATTCTCCCTCTACCTGTCTGATAAGCTTGCCGAATATCTTTTTCTCCATAGATAGCTCCTCCGGTTGGGAAGTCTGGTCCTTTTATGAATTCAAAAATTCTCTCGGAATCGGTTTCAAACACCAAGTGTTCATGAGTTGTCTTTACGACTTCTTCATCTTTTTGTTGAGGTGATATTTTTGCATCATCGATCAATAAATTTATTGCGTCTATTACTTCGGTTAGATTGTTTGGTGGTATTTTTGTCGCCATACCTACTGCAATACCTTCGGCTCCCATTAGAAGCATGTTTGGCAACTTAGAAGGAAGATAGTGCGGTTCTTTTAATGTACCATCAAAATTATCAGTCCATAAAACGGTCTCCTTCTCAATATCAGTCATCATCTCCTCTGCTATTTTGGTCATCTTTACTTCGGTGTAACGCATTGCAGCTGGCGGATCTCCATCAATGGAGCCAAAATTTCCCTGACCGTTTACTAATGGGTAGCGCATCGAGAATTCCTGAGCGAGACGCACCAACGCATCGTATACTGATTGATCACCGTGAGGATGATATTTTCCCAAAACTTCTCCCACAACTTTAGCCGATTTTGAGTATCGGCCACCAGGGACAAGGCCCATTTTATACATTGCATACAAAATTCTTCTATGCACTGGTTTGAGTCCATCACGAACATCCGGTAAAGCTCTGGATACGATTACTGACATAGCGTAATCAAGATACGCCTTCTTCATCTCTTCTGTAATTGATGCTTTAGCAATTTGAGTCATATAAAAAGGAAAACTTTATTATTTAATGGATTTTTCAATGTCTTTCATTGCTTCTCCTTTTCCGAGAAATCCTTTTGTTTTTACCCATTTTCCCGGTTCTAATTCTTTGTAATGGTCAAAAAAATGTTTAATCTTTTTTTGTGTTGGCTCATCAAGGTCTGAAACATCGTTTATGTGAGCGTAAAACGGATCCACTTTTGTTGTTGGGACGGCAATGATTTTTGTGTCTGTGCCAGCTTCATCCTCCATCTCAAGCATGCCAATAACTCTAACTGCAATGACGATGCCTACTGAAAGAGGTTGAGAGGAAACAACCATTACATCAACTGGATCACCATCTCCGGCTAAGGTATTTGGTACAAAGCCATAGTTAAAAGGATAAGGCATTGCTGTATAGTGAAATCTATCAGCAACTATAAAACCGCTGTCTTTATCCAATTCATATTTTACTAATGATCCTTGAGGAATTTCTATAACCACATTAACAAATTCGGGTGGATTATCACCTATTTTAAGTTTGTTTAGCTGCATATTTATAAAAAATTAATAATTAAATATCTAAGTTTGCAAGTTTAGCGTGCGTTGTTATAAATTTCTTTCTTGGTGGTACTTCTTCACCCATTAACATAGTAAAAGTTAGATCAGCATCTTCGGCATCCTCAATGTTTATATTTTTTAGAACTCTTGCTTCTGGATTCATTGTAGTTTCCCATAACTCTTCAGCGTTCATTTCCCCTAGTCCTTTAAACCTTTGAATACTCCATTTATCACTACCCTCTGTTTTTAGAAATTGTTCTTTGTCTTCGTCTGTGTATAGATATTTTTTTTCTTTACCTTTCGACACCTTATATAATGGCGGCACAGCAACATAAATCATACCATTTGTTACAAATTGATGTAAATGTCGGAAAAAAAATGTTAAGTAAAGTGTTTTTATGTGAGATCCATCGATATCAGCATCAGTCATGATAATAATTTTGTGATAGCGAGATTTGCTAATGTCAAATTGCTCTCCGATTCCTGCTCCCAATGCCACAATTAAATCTTTAAACTTATCTGAAGTTATGACCCTGTCAAGACGAGATCTTTCAGTATTTAGTATCTTGCCAAATAGAGGAAGTATGGCTTGGGTTTTTCTATCACGCCCTGATTTGGCGCTTCCACCTGCTGAATCTCCTTCGACGATAAAAATCTCTGAAAGTTTTGGATCTTTTTCTTGACAATCTGCTAGTTTTCCGGGAAGAGCTGATCCTTCAAGGGCGCCCTTTCTTAACACGGCATCTTTTGCAGCCTTTGCAGCTAATCTCGCTCTTTGAGCAAGAAGAATTTTACCTATAACTTCTTTGGCATCTTTTGGGTGTTCTTCAAAGTATATATCGAGATGGGTGTTAACTGCATTTTGAACAATTGATTGAACCTCGGAGTTACCTAACTTTGTTTTTGTCTGCCCTTCAAACTGAAGGTCATTTGATGGCATTTTTACATAGACAACAGCAGTTAAGCCCTCTTTGATGTCGTTACCACTGAAATTTTCCTTAAACTCTTTTTCCGGTAAAGTCTTTGTAGCATAGGCATTTATAGATTTGGTAAGAGCTGATCTAAAGCCTGTTAGATGTGTCCCACCCTCTACTGTATTTATCACATTTACAAAAGAGTGAACATTTTCCATCAAAGAATCATTAAATTGAATAGCCACTTCGACATCTATATCGCCTTCAACATGCTTTATTCTAAGTGGTTCATGCACTGTTTTTTTACCTTTATTCATGTCTCTTATCAAAGACATGATGCCTCCTTCAAAATAGTATGCGGTTTTGTCCTTAATTTTTTTATTATTTATCTTAAAAGTGACTAATGGGATCAGGTAAGCCTTTTCTTTTATCTGTTTCTTAAATTTTTCATAGTCAATTTCGATTGTCTCTTTGAAAATCTGCGAATCTGGGAAAAAGGATACTGCCGTGCCTCGTTCGTAAGGCATCATTAATAATGACTCTTTTACTTCTTTAAGTGAATAATCTGGAATTCCTCTTCTAAATTCTTGTCGGAAAATTTTGCCATCCCTTTTTACTTCAACGATTAAATGTTCAGATAAAGCATTTACAACTGAAGCTCCAACTCCATGTAGTCCACCAGAAACTTTGTATGCTCCTTGGCCAAATTTTCCACCAGCATGAAGTACTGTAAACACAAGTTCGAGGGCTGATTTATTATGCTTTGGAACGATGCCAGTCGGGATACCTCGACCATCATCAAAAACTGTAAGGTAGCCATTTTCTTCAACTGTAATCTCAATATTTTTAGCGTGTCCGGCAAGTGCCTCGTCTATGCCGTTATCTACTATTTCGTTAAGAGAGTGATTGACTCCAGCTTGACTTGTTGTGCCGATGTACATGCCCGGTCTTTTGCGGACAGGATCTAAACCTTCTAGTACTGTAATTGATTCTGCTCCGTAATCTTGACTGGTATTTGTTGCCATATTTTTTTAAAAGTGGGGATAAAAATTGATTATATCATAGTACTTGAAGGTTGTGTAATAGTCAAGTTTTACAGGGTCCGACCCTTTTAAATTTCACTTTCATTTTTACATTCTGTAAACAATCCAAATTGTAATTTTTAAAATTTTCTTGTCAAAATTTTTTGAGGCTAATTTTTTTTTAAAAATTACGAAAAATAACTTATTTTAGAAGAAATTGTTTGAAAAAGTTAAAAAGGGTCGGACCCTGTATGTGTTACAATTACAAAAATTATGCCAAATGATAACATCTTAAAAAAATACGCTGAACTACTTGTTAATTTTGCTCTGTGGAGTGGCAAAGGTGCTAAAAAGGGGGATGTAGTCATGTTGTCAGTCCCAGAGAGTGCCAAACCAATTCTTGTTCATCTGCAAAATGCGGTTCTTAAAGCAGGCGCACACCCAATGATTCACTTTATCCCCGAAGGCTTATCAAGATCATATTTTGAGAATGCTTCAATTGAGCAACTAAAGTGGCAACCCGAACCTTATCTATTGGAAAGAATTAAAACAGTTACGCATTTTGTCAGCATAATTTCAACAAATGATAAATTTGAACTAAAAGGCGTTGACTCTTCAAAAATAATGACAGCTCAAAAATCTCTAAAATTTTATATGGATGCCAGAAACAAAAAAGAAAATTCAGGAGCATTGACTTGGACTTTGGGACTTTTTGGAACAGAAGCCATGGCCAAAGAAGCTAATATGAGTTTAAGAGAATACTGGGAGCAAATTATCAAAGGCTGCTACCTAGATTTTGATGATCCAGTTGCCAAATGGCAGGAGGTTTTTAAAAATATTAAAAAAACACAAGATTATCTCAATTCGCTTAAAATTGACAGCTTAAAAATCACAGGCGATGATGTTGACTTGACAATTAAAATTGGCAAAAACAGAAAATGGCTCGGTGGTAGTGGAAGAAATATTCCATCATTTGAACTTTTTATAACTCCAGATTGGAGAGGTGCTGAGGGTTCTATCAAGTTTAATCAGCCACTTTATAGATAAGGCAATTTGATAGAGGGAATTAGTCTTGAGTTTAAAAACGGCATAGTTACTAAATTCGATGCTAAAAAAAATAAAAAACTACTTGGAGACATGCTTGCTGTTGAAGGTGCTAATAAAATTGGTGAATTTAGCCTTACAGATAAAAGATTAAGTCGCATTACAAAATTTATGGCGGAAACTTTATTTGATGAAAATATTGGTGGTGATTTTGGCAATATGCATATTGCGGTTGGATCAGGCTACAAAGACAGTTATGATGGGGACCCGGCAAAAATTACCTCAGAACAGTGGATAGATATGGGATTTAACGATAGCGCTATTCACACAGATATAATTACAACCACAAATCGGAAGGTTGAAGCAATCCTAGCCAGCGGTGAAACAATATTTATATATAAAGATGGCGGGTTTGTAAACAGTAAACAGTAAACAGCAAACAGCAAACAGTAAACAGTAAACAGTAAACAGTAAACAGCAAACAGTAAGCAGTAAACAGTAAACAGTAAACAGTAA
>JBEIIR010000032.1:0-7217 GCA_040380695.1 Gammaproteobacteria bacterium
ATTGCACCAATTGTAATTGGTCTGACTGTTGTGTCTTTTGGAACTTCGGCACCTGAATTTTTTATAAATATAATTTCCAGTTATTCAGGCAATACAGAGATAGCAGTCGGCAATATATTGGGTAGTAATATTGCCAATGTTTTATTGATTCTGGGAGTATCTGCCTTAGTGTATCCTCTGATCTCCAGGCATAATACCGTTTGGAAAGAAATACCTTTCTCTTTTCTTGCAATATTTATTCTTACCATAATGGCAAATGATAGGCATATTGATGGAGAATCATTTGCTGTTATCTCTAGAATAGATGGAATTGTTTTAATAGCTTTTTTTGTAATATTTTTGTATTACACCTTCTCAATTTCAAAAGCAGAAGGTGAGGAGTTTGTATTTTTTCAGCAACCTTCGTTATCTGTAAAAAAATCAATTCTTTATATATTATTTGGAGTTTTAGGTTTATTTGTTGGCGGAAAATTTATTGTTGATGGTGCCGTTTTGATTGCTAAATGGTTTGATATAAGCTCATCATTTATTGGATTGACAGTTATTGCAGTTGGAACATCTTTGCCCGAGCTTGCCACATCAGTTGTTGCTTCTTTGAAAAAAAACTCTGATATTGCTATAGGAAATGTTGTTGGATCTAATATTTTTAATATTTTTTTAATAATTGGGGTTTCGGCAATTTTAAATCCGCTTCCTATTTTAGAAAGCTCAAATTTAGATTTGTACACCGCTATTTTTTCCAGCTTTATGCTTTTTGCATTTATGTTTATAGGCAAAAAGCACACACTTGAAAAGTATCAAGGAGGACTACTGGTTTTTATTTATGTTTTATATATAACTACCATAGTTTTTATAAAATAATTTTTACACATACCCTTAAAAAAAAGGAGTAAAATATAGATGTTATAGGTATTAAAAAAATTTAAACAAATTTATATGGATCTAAAAAAACAAGTCGCAGTAATTACAGGTGCCAGTGATGGTTTAGGTAAATCAATTGCTTTAGAACTTGCAGAAAAAGGTTGCAATGTAGTGATAATTGGCAGAGATAAAAATAAATTAAGTCAAGTTAAAAGTGACGTTATTAAATTTAACGTGTCATGCATGGACATCGTGTGTGATGTTTCTGTGCCGGAAGATGTAAGTAGCGCTATTGAGAAGGTTGTGGCAACTTTTGATAGATTAGATATTTTAATAAATAATGCAGGTATATGGGCTTCCGGACAGCTTGAGGCACACAGCACAGAAAAAATAAACTCACTTTTTGCAACCAATACTTTAGGTACTATTTATATGACAAAATCTGCGATTGTGCATATGAAAAATCAGAAACAAGGCCAGATTTTGAATGTTATGTCGATAGCTTCGGTCGAAGCAAAGGATGCATATGGGATTATATACACAGCTACAAAACATGCGCTTAAAGGGTTTACAGATACGCTCAAAGATGAGCTCCAGGGAACAGGTATAAAAGTTATGGGTTTTTATCCAGGTGGAATGGCAACAAACATTTTAAAAGCAGCAGGGATAGATATGCCAAATTCAAAAAATTTAGCTATGGATACAAAAGATATTGCAAGAATTATCTCTTTTGTTCTTTCACAGCCAAAGGATGTTGTCATAGATCATTTTGAGGTGCGGAAATTTTCTTCTTGAAATAATTGTGGATACTGCGACTTTATCCTTTGATCAAAAAACCGCCTTGGATAGGTTAATTTTTTGGTATAAAAATTCAGAAAGAAAAAATTTTATTACACTTGGTGGTTTTGCCGGAACCGGCAAAACCACCCTTATCTCGATTTTTAGAAAACAGTTATACGAACTGAATCCGGACTTAAAAATAGCTTTTGTTGCCTATACGGGCAAAGCTGCCCGGGTGTTAAAGCAGAAGCTTCTAGAAAATGGGGCTATCTATAAAAACGATTCAATTAGCACAATTCATTCGTTAATCTATAGTCCTGTGTTAAATGATAGAGAGGAGATAGTAGGTTGGGAGAAGAAAGACACCATTGCAAAAAATCTTCTCATAATAGATGAGGCTTCAATGGTAGATGGCCTAATATGGCAACACCTTTTACAGTATAAAGTTCTTATGGTGGCAGTTGGCGATCATGGCCAACTGCCACCGATTAAAGAAGACTTTAATTTGATGTCAGACCCCGATTTAGTACTAACTGAAATACATAGACAAGCTTCTAAAAATCCTATAATCGGCCTTTCAATACAAGCAAGAAACCATGGACACATAAGATTTGCCAACTACGGTGATGGGGTGATTAAATACAATTTAGAAGATAGTGAGTCCTATGATTTAATGGATGATCTAACCGGAAATTATAGCTCAGATACTCTTTTTTTATGCGGTTTAAATCATACAAGAAAGAAACTAAATAACATTATTAGGCAAAAAAAAGGATTTGAGTCCGAGATGCCTGTGGTAGGCGATAGGGTTATCTGTCTTAGAAATAATCATAAGAAACAGATATTTAACGGAATGCTCGGAACTGTCAATCAGATTTTTGATGTTACAGAAAGATATATCGAGATTGAAATTGCAATGGATTATGAGGATAAAAAATATAGAGGCAGAGTGCTGACTTCACAGTTTAAAAATAATAATTCTGTAAATTATACAGCTGATAGGTCAATAACTAATGGTATCGATCTATTTGATTTTGGTTATGCATTGACGGTCCATAAAGCCCAAGGTAGTCAGGCAAGAAAAGTAATTTTATTTGAGGAGCGATTTTCAAAAATGACGGATACACAATGGGCCAGATGGTTGTACACTGGTGTTACAAGAGCAGAGGAGGAACTGATAATATTTGGCCGGTAGATTTTAGTACAATTAACGAATGGGATTAAAAAAAATAACATCGTTGCTGCTTGCGCTCTTTCTCATCCTAAATCCTTTATTGCTTGTTAATCTTTATGCCATTGAGAAAGAAATTCAGGTAACTGGCACAGTTAATCCTACCTCTAATTCGTTTAATCTTGATCTGAGCTCAAATAGACCTCCTCTTGATGAGGTTTACCCCGGAGAGGTTGTAGATTTTTCAATAACAGTAAATAGTGAGTCGTACACAGCATTTCCTTTGCAAATAAAAGCTACTTGGGAGGATGGTTTGGTGGAGGGCAGTTTGGGAAATTATGTTGAAGTTTATGATTATGTTTTAGGGTCTGCCAGTTCTCCTTTACCTAATACCGATATATACGTAGATCTGTTAAATAGAGAGATAACATGGGATGTGGCAGGAATGGCAATCACTGCTGGTCAGGGTCACGTTTTTACTTTTAAATTACAAGTCAAACCGAGTTTTTTAACAACTTCAAGAATATTGGCTACCGTCTATGCTGATGGTATTTATAAGACAGCACCTTCACCTCAGAAAAATTTTCAGTTATACGTAAACCCATTACTAACACCTACGCCATCACCTACTCCAACCCTTACTCTTACCCCAACGCCCACTTTGTCAGTTTCACCAACTGCAACTTTTACTCCACCCCCAACTTTTACCCCAACGCCAACCGAGTTCCTAACCCCATTACCCACTGTGACTTTATCACCAACACCAACTGCAACTCCAACTTTGACTGCAACTCCAACTTTTACAGTAACTCCTTTACCATCGATAACTCCTGGAGTCACGACCATCATAAAAGATGAAACTGTTGTCGCTTCATTAACACCTGCAACTTCCCCTTCACCG
Organism: Gammaproteobacteria bacterium; assembly: GCA_040380695.1. GTDB lineage: Bacteria > Patescibacteriota > Microgenomatia > UBA1406 > GWC2-37-13 > UBA1450. The sequence goes on from JBEIIR010000032.1 coordinate 3,714, forward strand.
ATTATAGAGACGATAGTTTTAGAGAAACCGAAATTTCAAAAAATTACCATAGAGTCGATAACTGCAAAAGATGCTTTATTTACTGTGACGACTTCACAGGATGTGTTATTAGTTACAAGATATGGATTGTGTGAGACTGGACAGTTCCCAAATACTATTAAGTCCAAGAGAAACTCTCGATACCATGAAGTTTTATTTAGCGACTTAAAACCTCAAACGGTGTATTGTGCATTTTTTGAAGCTACTAACCCTTTGACCACTCAAACATCAAGCTCCGAAGTTTTTTTATTTGAAACTGCATCTTTAGATACGCAAACAAGTTTACTGTCTTCAAGCACCACTTGGAACGGTCTAAAGCTCTCATACACAACAACAACCTCGGTGTACATCCCAGAAAATGAGGAAATCGTTATATCTGTTGAGATCGAAAATCCCCAAGAGATAGACGTTATAGATGGTGAATTTGTAAATCGATCCGTGCTTGGAGCTTCTACTTTATCAATGGCAAATGTGTCTAAGGTTCGTTTTGTAGAGACAGGTTTGGGTGTTTTTAGCGCCCAAATTGCAACGCCCTTTGTCGCAGATGATTATTTATTCTCGTTACAGATAAGAACGAAAGATAAAAAATATAAAAAAGCTAAGCTTGATTATTCATTTTTAATCTCAAAACCTTTAAAAATACTTGATAAACAGGGTTTGCCGATAGAAACAGCTCGTGTTTTACTTGAAAGATATGAAGAATCAACATCCCGCTTTGTCCCGTTTAATCAGTCTTTTACTTTAAATAGCACCGCCAGAGCTTTTAGCTTACCTTATCACACTCAAAAAGATGGATCACTTGATATTGCGCTTTCAGAGGGCAAATATAGAGCAACTATAAATGCGATTGGATATGTCACAAAATCTCAAGAATTTGTACTCGGAGCAGCAAGCAACACCTATCCAAGTATTTATCTTGATGCAGATTTTTCTATAACGTCTATAATTCAATACGTGCAAGAGAGTCTTAGGTTGGGATTTAGCGTATTTGTAGGAGATTTATCACTCTATTTTGGTACGAGAATTTTATACACAATAGGAATCTGTATTCAGCTGTTAATGATATTGATTTTATTTTTTTTGCTACTTATTAGATTCGGACTATTAAATAGATTTAACTCAAAAATTGTAATTATTTTAAAAGATATTGAATCTGAGCTGATGTCATTTTTTCTAAGTTTCTGGTCCTTGATGAGTATTACTACTTCATTCTTCTTCTTAGTTTATCAGGGTTTTGGCATTGCTTTACCGTTTTTGATAATGTCTGTAACAGTTACCCTAGCTGATTTGTTGTTTTTTATAAAAAAGGAGAGGCGCTTGTTAAGTCTTGAATCATTAAAAATCTAATTATATTTATTCGATTTTATGACAGAATCAAAGAAAGTAGGGGTAATATTACAAACTTTGAGTACTCTTTTCCCGGAAACTTATAGCTTCTTGAAACATAGCAACTCTTTTGAATTACTTATTGCTGTTATATTATCCGCTCAATGCACAGATGAGAGAGTGAATGAAGTTACGAAATCTTTATTTAAAAAATATAAAACGATTAAAGATTATGCATATTCGGACGTGCATGATTTAGAAAGATTAATTTTTTCAACCGGATTCTATAAAGCAAAAGCAAACTATATAAAAAATTCTGCTTATACAATTTTAAAAAAATATAACGGTGTAGTGCCAAACAACATGAATGATCTACTTACTTTGCCGGGAGTTGCCAGAAAAACGGCGAACGTTGTTTTATATCAAGCATTTGGTAAAAACGAAGGCATCGCCGTTGATACGCATGTAAAGAGACTGTCTTTAAAATTAGGATTAACAACCAGTCATGACCCAAAAAAAATAGAGAAGGATTTAATGAGGCAAATTCCTAAAGAGCAATGGGGAGACTTTTCATGGCGCCTCATTGCTTATGGCAGAAAATTTTGTCCGGCTAAAAAACACGATCATCAAAATTGTCCATTAGAAAAAGTGCTTAATTAAATTAATAAACTTCTTCTTTTGCTACTATGCTGTCTTCATTAATCACAATGTATTGTGATAATCCCGCTTTACAAACTCCCGAATTATAGATTCTATTCTCCTTAAAAACTTCTTGACGATGAGTGTGTCCAAAGAAAAAGTATTCGTTATTCTTAAGCGTAGGTGCCACTTTATGATATACCTGTTGATTTATCATTTTTAAACCTTTTTGATAAAGATTTCCGCTAACATTTATTAATTTAGCTTCAAGATTAGAAAAAATTTTAACCATATTCCTAAACTTGGTTGATGAAAGGTTTATATCTTCACTTTCAGATCGCCAAAGTCTATCACCGTGTTCAAAGATAAATTTTTTATTTTTAACACTATATTCGTATTTTTCAGTCTGAATTGTAGAAAAGGCACCTGCCTTTTTAAGGTTGTTGTATATCTTTTTGTCATGGTTGCCAAATATATAAACGGTGTTTTTCTGTCTCAGCATGGGAAATAGTTTGTTCCAACTCGAATTATAAAAGTCATCAAAAGAGTATAGGAAACCTTCCCAGAAATCACCATTTAAAATTATCTGATCATAAGAAAGAAATAATTTTTTAAGATAGCGAAACTTTTTTTCTTCTATCTCTGGAGTTAGGTGCAGGTCAGATATGACAAGTGTTTTCATAAGTAAAATTTTTTTATGGAAATTACTTATTCTGCATTGCCATAATGAGGGTTTTAGGAACTTCATCGTAATGTGAAGGTTCCATGTAAAACACACCTCTTCCCTCGGTAAGAGATCTAAGCACTGTTGCGTATCCTGAAAGTTCTGCTAATGGCGCGTAGGCTTTTATTGCAGTTACTCTATTTTTTTTCTCCGTTCCCAATATCTTACCCCTTCGACTAGAAACATCGCCTATTGCTGTGCCCATAAACTCATCAGGAACCGTGATTTCAAGTTTCATGATAGGCTCAAGAAGTGTCAGGTCAGCTTTCTTTACGCCATCTTGCAAAGCCATTGTTCCTGCAATCTGAAAGGCAATGTCAGATGAATCTACATCATGGTAGGTTCCATCATAAAGTACAACCTTCAAATCAGTAATAGGAAAACCGAGCAAAAACCCTTTCTCTAAAGCTGCTTTGACACCTTTTTCAACGGAAGGGATAAACTCATTTGGAATAGCGCCACCTTTTATTTTATTCTCAAACACAAAACCTTCACCTCTGTTTAGTGGCTCAACTTTTAGTAAACAGTGACCATACTGTCCATGTCCTCCTGTTTGCTTAATATATTTTCCCTCAGCGTCAGCTGGCTTTTTTATGGTTTCTTTATATGCAACTTGGGGTGCGCCAATATTTGCCTGGAGTCCCATTTCTCGTTTCATGCGATCAACTAAGATCTCAAGGTGGAGTTCGCCCATACCCGCCATAATTGTCTGATTTGTTTCGTGATTCACTTTAACCTTAAATGTTGGATCCTCATCAGCTAATCTCTGCAAGGCG
>JBEIIR010000033.1:0-6916 GCA_040380695.1 Gammaproteobacteria bacterium
AAATTTTTCAAAAATACGCAAGGCACGTTGCACTCTCACTCCGCTATCGCTTAGTTTGGGTTGCTCAAAAAAGTGTATAAGGTTCGAAGCCTTGCAGGTTGTCGCCCATATTTCGTTACAACTCATAAAATGATAAAATAATGATATAGCAGAATATCATTTAAACTGAAACATTATTATTTCCCCTCTGTCCTTGTCCAAAAACAGAAAAAATTTGAAATTTTTTAAAAACAGTTTTCTTAACAGATAACAAAGAGAAAAAGAAAGCATGAGTTAACATTGCCTATCTGGTTAAGAAAATTTGCACTATAAAAAATCTAAAGAATGCAAAATTAATTCATCCAAAATAACCCATATGTTTTTTTTGTTTAAAAAGTTATAATAGCAAACATAAGTTATAACTAAAGTGCTATATGAAAAAACCAGAAATAGCACCCCAAACTTAGGCGTTGTTTTAGAGTTCCACAGATAGCGGAACGAAAAACTTAAAATCCTCCAATCCGAAAGGGTCGCTTCCGCAGGTGGGCGGAAGGGGGGTATAGGGGGGTTCCGCCCGCCCTACAAATTTTGGGCGAAATACGTTTTTTTAAAGGCACACCGCTAGTTAATAGTGTTGGACCCTTCCTGATAAAAAGTGTGTGATGAATCAAGGGTCAGTCTACAGAGACTGGAAAGGGATACTCCTTTTTTAGGGAGTATCCCTAAAAAAGGAGTATCCCTGATTCTTCATACTTTAAATTTGTATTATACTTATGTAATAACTTTTACATATAAATGAAATTATTAAAGTTTTTAAAGTCAAAAAAGATTAAGAGATATTTAATTCTCAATAAATCTTTGATAACTATTTTTGCTATCTCTTTATCTATACTTTCCTTATTCCTAATCTCAAATTTTATAAACCAAAATCAAGTTAAAACCAGCAGTAAAGCAAACACAAACACACAACAAACATTGTTACAGGGGGGATTTGAGATAGGGGTGATTTCTTTAAACTTAGATAAAGATGTTGATATGAATGGAAGGGGCGATGTTTCAGGTGCTAGACCGCTTAAAGAAATGATTAGCGAGTCTCTTTCTGAAGGAAAAAAATGGGACATAATTGGGTTCCAGGAAATTATAGAAAGGCCAGGATCAAATTACTCCGATACACAGTTATTTAAGAATTTAATGAAAGAACTTTTGCCAGAGCGCAATTACAACTGTGTTGTGCAAACCAGCAAAAGGGGGACTGGCTTTTATAACGCAATTTGCACATGGTATCCCATTGTTGATGGTTCTTACAAAGAAGCTGTTATATGGCAAAGTGAAACAGCAGAAAGATTAGTGCAATGTGTTCAGATTCAATCACCTGCTGGGATACTACCATTTTGCAACACACACCCTAGGGCATATCCTAATACTCAACAACCAGCAGCAGATCAGTTTAGAAATATGCAAAATATTGTATTTAATAATATATTACCGCAATATATTCCACAAAATATCTCGGTAGAACAAAGGCAGATCTATAATTTTTCGTTAAGAGCAAGATTGTTATTAACTGGAGACATGAATGCCGATACGAACCTTATTCAAGGAAAGTTTATCTCTGCTTGCAAAGATAACTGGAAAGGCAATAGCATCCCCCAAAATACATTTTGTGGCATAGATAATGTTATGTTTGCAAACATGGAGCATTCTGAGTTTGCTCATCAATCACCTTTTAATGTCCAATACTTAAACTCAGAAGGTGGTTATCGTGACACAACAAGACAATGGCCTACAGATCATCAGGGACCTGTTCTAGCGTTAATCTCTACCCGAGAATTAAAATTAAACTTATCCGATTCTCAAAATCCAAATCCAACACCAACCCCTGTCAACACCCTCCCGCCACCCGCTGGAACAGTTCCTTCGGGTCTAAACTCTTTAAATGGCAAACCAATTATTAAGATCGCTAATTTTAATCCAGGCTCAGGTCATGCAGGAAATCAGCCTCGAGTTAATGCATGGTCAGAGCTTTATAGAGCTATGACAGAAAATAAAATAGAAATTTTAATGCTTCAAGAACCAGGTAGACAAGAGCTTGATAAAATAAAAGAAATTTTTACACCATACTTTCCATATTCAACTCAGATTATTTCAAGAGGAGGAGGCGAGCTTAACCCTGTGTTTAGCAAATATCCATTTATTTCAGGGACACAACAAGAATGGAGAATAAGTCCTTCAGATCCTGAACATGATAAAGGTAGAGTAGCCTTATCTGTTGAGGTGTTAACTCCTTATGGTCCCTTGCGTATTGTTAATGTTCATACCCATGGAAATACTCAGTGTGCAGATGCATATAAAGCTATGGAGCCGATTATTAACCCACAAAGTCCCTACTACAATGCACCTAGTAAAAATTTCATAATTGCTGGAGATTTTAACATTGCATTTAAACAAATTTTGCCAGCCTATTCTCCAAATATTCCTAACTCTGGTGCAATTCTTGAGGGGGATTTTTGTGATAATAGTGAATATAGTAATCAGTTTATTGATAAACAGGTGCTGGCAGATATGTTGAGACCCAACTATAAGGCTTATTGTTTAGATGAGACAAATTGTAGAAATAGAAGAACAATTGAGATGGTATTGACTTTAAATAATAACCCTATAGAAATTTATAAAACCTACTGGTCTGAGGAAAAATTCAGAGATATATTCGAAGATAGAAATAGACATCCTTTAGTCATTGCAGAAATAGGGAATCCAAATTGGATCATGCCAACCTCCCCCCCCACCCCAGTATCATTAGGCGCCTCCATTTCTCAAGAAAATTCAAATACTTTTGTTGCAGAATGGAATGACAATCGGGGATCTAAATATTTAAACTTAACAAAATGTATCGATACGTTTTGTAACAATAATAACTCCTTTGTAAGAATAACACCCTGTCCAAACCCTACACAAATTGGATTAGCAAATAATGATACAGATGCTTCTTCTTCAACAAGTAAATGGTGTAAATATTTAATAAACTCAGACAGTTCTTCTAGTGGACAAAAAAGGACAAAAAGATTCACATTTAATCTTTCAACATTAGGTTCAGGAAACTACATATTTGCTCTAAGTCAAGAAGTTTCAGATACCCTAAGATGTTCAGGTAATCCTGCATGTGAAGAAAACAATGGCACATCAGGTAGTTGTGGCTTTTCATCCTGCCATTCCACCACTGATTTTGTAAAGTTTAACACTGAAACTTCTATCGCAACTCCCACTGTAGGCAATACAACATCTCCAGCTACACCTTCACCAACCTCTTTGGTTCCAACAAACACAGTCTCTCCAACAAACACATTAACTCCAACACATACCCCTACCAATACACCAACACCCATGCCTACCAACACCCCTACCAATACACCAACACCCATGCCTACCAACACCCCTACCAATACACCAACACCAAGAATTGAGAATGTCACCCTTAAGATTAGTTTTAAAATTCAAGGAGTTAACACAAAACCAAAACAAACACAAACACTTCGTGCAAGAGTTTTTTTACAAGCGGAAAATGATAGCCAGTCAAGGGAGAAGTCGGTAACTTTTCTCTCAAATAGTAACGGAGTTTTTACACAAAATATAAACTTCGATGAGGTAAATTTTGGTAAAAAATATAAAGTTGGCATAAAACCGGATAAACACCTTAAAACACAATTTTGTGAAAATACAATAAATAGTATTACTCCTAATTTCTACACCTGTAATTTATTTGGCATTCAACCTTCACGTGAGATGGTACTTGATTATACGCAAGTAATAATTTTGTCAGGAGATGTATTTCCTCAAAATGGTGTAGCCGACTCATATGATATTGCATATGTTAGGAATAATATAGGTATAACAGATGAGGATATTGTTAATAAAGCCGATATCAACTTAGATGGTGTAATAGACACACAGGACTACTTACTTGTATTAGGAGGACTCATTCAAAGATCAGATCAGTAGTGTATGTAGTAGGGATACTCCTTTTTTAGGGATACTCCCTAAAAAAGGAGTATCCCTAAAAAAGATACACATGCATGATGTATTGTTCATCAAACCTTGAGCTCTTATAATGTGCCAAAGTTATATCGTTCATAAAACATGGAATCAGTTTTAAGTAAAAAAAATAGATTAATTCAAATTTTGTCTGTTGCCCTTCAATCACAAGCCTCTTTATCGATATGTTTTTTATTTTGTCTTTTTATAAGCTATTTTTATTATTTTGCAAATGATATCCGATACCCAAAGGAAAGGCCAGAACTTCTCTGGCTGGGTTTAGTCCTATCACTTTCTAGCTTTATCCTTGGCAGGTTGATATCGAAAAAAAATACTTATACACTTAGCTTTAAAAGTTTAAAAGACGGGGCTTTGGCTGTAGTTCTTACATGGGTAGTCGCATGTAGCATGTCTTCGATAGTATTTGTTGCAGCTGGTTTTCCAGATCCTTTTAATATTGACGATTACTCATTATTTAGACGTTTTACAGATGGATTTTATGAATCCATGTCGGGATTTACTACAGCAGGAGGAAGCATCTTGCCAAATGTTGAAGTATTTACAAGGGGAGTTTTAATGTGGCGCTCTATGACTCATTTTATTGGCGGAATGGGAATAGTGTTTATGTCGTTAATTATTATAAAAAATGTTAAATTTAATCGAGAAATTTTAATCAATAACGAATCTGAAGGGCCGAATTACACATCTTTTGATAACGATAAAGACGTTATTGTTGCCGGATATGACTTCTTTAAAATATACGGGTTGATAACTTTGGCTTTAGTGATTTTACTAATATATTCTGGACTATTTTTTAGAGACAAACCTTATGAGCGATGGTATGAAAATGTTTATGATTCTATTAATCATGCTGTTTCTGTGATGGGAACCGGTGGCTTTGGAACATACAATCTTAGTGTTGGATTAAGAGAGCTTGATGGTGCGTCACATCAGGCAATCGGAGGATTAAGCAACCCAACTTCAGAGTGGATTATTGCTATTTTTATGATTATTGCCGGTTCAAATTTAGGCTTATGGTACAGCTTTGTGTTTAAGAAAAATTTTTCAGTTTTCATAAAAAGCGCTGAGTTTAAAACCTATCTGGCAATTGTTTTAGGTTTATCATTTGCTATTTGGCTCGTACACCTTAATTATAGAATTTATGAATCTAATCTTGATGCTTTTAGATACTCTCTCTTTAATGTGGCATCAATAATCTCAACTACAGGTCTTGCAACTTCTGATTTTACCAGGTGGCCAGCTTCTGCTGAGGGCTTATTATTTATCTGCTATCTTTTAGGAGGAATGGTGGGCTCCACTGCTGGAGGTTTAAAAATTTTAAGATTTAATGTTTTATATAAATATGTGGTCATGAAAATTCAAAATTTGTTATATGGACGCCATAAAACACGTTTTACCATAGATACAGTCAGATACTCTGAAAGCAGTTCTGGGCTCATAGTCTCAAACATAGTTTTATATTATTTGATCTTTATGTTGGGCGCAATCTTGATCATGATTGTCAGTCCAAGTAATCTTTTTCCGGATGGAACTGTAAAGCAGATGGACTTTATCTCAGCAATTACCGCTACGATAGCTAATTTAGGAAACATTGGTCCGATGGTTTCAATTGGTAATATAAATGCAGGACCAACAGGAAACTATTTTCCTTTTAGTGTTACTGCTAAATGGGTGATGATTATTTTAATGCTTATTGGCAGACTTGGAGTAATTACAATTTTAACCCTATTTATTACAAAAACAGGCTCAACGGCTTTGGGTGAAGTTCAGGAAAAGCAACACTTTGATAGTGACAATCCTATTTTGCACTCGTAAATATGAACATACTTATAATTGGAACAGTTGGGTCAGGTAAAACAAGTATAGGATTTACATTGGCAACAATGCTTAAAATGAAGGTGATAGAGTTGGATACTTTGGTTTTGAATCATACTGGCTACTCAAGTATAGAAGACGTTTACAAATATAGAGTTTCCTTATGGAAAGAATGTGAATTGGAGATTTCTAAAGATGTTAGTCTTGAAGATAACACTGTTTTTATTTGTGGAGGTGGCTTTGTAGAAAATGAGCTTAATTTTACATATTTTAGAGAACATTCCAGACGGTTGTTTACCATATATATACACTCCACACCTCAAACTATTGCTAACAGGCTTAAAAAAATAACCAATAATAAAGATGTTAAAATTGATGATCGGATAAAAAAAATATATGAGAAAAGAGATTTGCTCTGCAGGCTTCATGCCGATTTTGTAGTAGAGAATGAGAAAAAAGAAATTGTTGATGTGGCTGAGGAGGTTTGGCAGTTAATTAAGCAAGATCATTAACGCAAGTTTGATTAAGTCTTTTGCTTTCAATCTTATTGTGATAAACTGTCTAGAGTTGTATATTTAAAAAATCATGAAATATTATAAAGATGCAGTTATCCGATACTTCGATTTTGAAGGAAGAACTTCCAGAAAATATTACTGGATGTTTGTACTTGTAAATATAGTAATATTAATCGTCATTAGACAGTTTGATCAACTGCAATTAGGTGATGGATCTACCTATCAAGGAGGCATATTAAGTAATTTGTATAATTTTTTTATTTTTATTCCAAGTATATCTATCTGTGTTAGGAGGCTTCATGATATAAATAAAAGCGGCTGGTGGATTTTGTTGTTTTTTATTCCGATAATAGGTATGATTTGGCTTATTATATTAAACATAAAAAAAGGAGATGTTGGAGAGAATGAATACGGAAAACCTCCAGTTGCATAGATATGCGCCTCTTATGAATAAATGATTTCAATTATTTTATTTTTTGTTGGTTTTTTGCTGCTAATTAAAGGTGCCGACTTTTTAGTGGAAGGTGCATCGTCTATTGCTAAAAAATTTAAAATTG
>JBEIIR010000034.1:0-6674 GCA_040380695.1 Gammaproteobacteria bacterium
CAGCTTCTCCAGCCAACGTAGTTAGTTTAACATCAAACGATACAAAACTACCATACAAACTTATATTACGAAGAGTAGTAAAATCTAGTTGCTCGTCTAGCGGCAAATCTGGGTTATCTATTTGATAATTTTTTATTATGTTTACGGCGGCATAGTCTGCCAATGTAAATATTTGCCGAGCTGTTATGTTGTCGGTGGGACCTATACCAGCTTGTAGAGGCCAGAGAAAGTCGGTAGCAAAATCTGGATAATAATCCTGGGACTTGACATTTGTAAGCATCAGAATCATATAACGCTGAATAAGCTTTTGCACACCTGCGCAAAAACGTGAAGGTTTGCCGAATTTCGGTAAAACTTCAGCCCCATCAATAATTTCTACATTTGGATATTGTAGAATACTGATGTCTTTTTTACGACCAGTATAATCTGATGTTTCTTTAATTATAGGCATATTTATCCATTCATTGTCTCATTTTTAAATCTATCAAAAATCGAGAAAGACTGCCATACATTAAACATAATTCTAGCTTTTTTCTGAGAAGTATCGTCTTGATAATACCTCAATCTACTTTTGTATCTCTGTACAAATGTTTTGTTAAAAGAATAAAGTTGGCTTATTTCTAGTTTATGCGCCGAGACACCTTTCCTTGACGCAGGTTTTTCTTCTTTCCAACGCTGGACATACTCTTGATTTAATTGTTGTCTGTCTGTAGCTTTTTTTAAATCTTCTACTTTTAATGGCTTATCCCAAGGCAAAGAATCGGTATACCAACGCCTACCTTCTTTGTCGTTTTGCTCCCTCTTGTCTGGTATGTCGTCTTCATACCATTTTTTTATTTTTTGAAAGAGTTCTTTAAGTTCTTTTACTTGCATGTTATTTCCAGCCTCGGTTGATCATGTCGCTAATTATGTTTATTCTATTATTTAACTGCGGTTGCGACAAATTTAATTTTTTAGCTATTTTATCGTTATCTAAAACCTTTTTACCACCAAAACCAACTTTATGCTCAAATATAATTTTATCTTTAGGGGTCAAATCGTGATAAACAAAAGAAAGCCACTCATCATTAGAACTATCTATGATTGTGGGTGTAGTTAATAAGTTATTAATAGAAACCATGGTTTTTTTATTCTTTAACAAACTATCCACCATTTTAATGTTAAAGCCTGTGTGGTCGGATAATTCTGAAACTGTGGCTTCTCTGCCTAGGGAGCTTTCTAAATCTTTCTCAGCCATGTTTAGTTTATTTATACCAAACTGAACATTTTCCGGCATACGAATCGAGCTTCCGTATTGTGTAGAAAGTCTGGATAATTTTTTAAGGTTATTAACTAAATAAGTGCTAAACTTTACATCTCCTGAACTATAGGTTTCTGCAGCTTTTCTAGCCAGCTTATAGGCTTCTATTTGTACTGTTACCAGAGGAACATTGACTGCGTACTTTCTAGCTTCAGAATCAATTAATTTTTTGTGATCTGCTAAAAGTTTTTCTACTGTAGTTTTATTATTCATGTTATTCAGCTTTTAAATCTTGAATGAAAGCGTCTCTTACCTGGTTTTCTTTACCCTTATCGTAGCCTAAAAATACGTCTTTTTGTGTACCGACAGGAGCAGTACCCATTCTACCACAACAAAAATTAACAACAGTTATGGCGCTACCTCCAGCGGGAGGAGTCATGTCCACCCTATGAGTGACGCTCTCTACCCAAAAGTCTATAAAAAATCCTGTTTCTCTAACGAACAAGGTGCCTCCTGTTCCTGGACACCATTTTGGATTAAAATCCATTGTAATAGTTCCACGCCTGTCTCCATAGCGACCTTGATAAAATTTTGTTTCAGAATAATTATTTATAAGCTCTTTTAATGTTTGTTCATATTTTTGCTGCTTTTCTTTGGCTCTCTTTTTTTGATCTTCTTTGTCTTTTTCCTGTCCCCATTTTTTTTCAGATTCATAGTATGAACTACCACCGTCAGCCTTATTTTTCATTTCCTTGGCATCGGCATAATTGTTATCGTTTACAGAGAAAAAAGGGAAAAATGGATGATTTTTAATAACTAATAAACCTGAAGCTTGCGTTAACTCATTTTCATCATAATACCAACCAACAAACCCAGGTTCTAATTCTTTAGATAAAACTGTAGTTCCTCCGATAGGAACTTCAGTCATGGCTATAACAGCAAAAATATCTCTATAACCATTATCGTTATAGGTATAACTATTGTAATCGGCAGGATTAGCTACATTTGTTTTGTCTGAAGGTTTTTTCTTGCCTGGCTTGTTGTGTTCTTGCTTTATGAAAGATCTTTCTGGGACTACCCACATTTTTTCGTCGGCACCAAAAATCATGGTACATCCCATAAAATTTAAAAAATTCATATAATTCTCCAACATTACGTTAGGACCTTGGAGGATCATATTTCTCATGGCACTAGCAGCATTAGGATTACTACACTTCAAACCAGATATACTCCCAGACTTAACGGCGTCAGTATTTATCTTTTGCCACAGTTTTTCTGCTCTAGTTAAAGCTTTTGTATATCTTTGCTCACTTAAAATTTTTACAATTGCCTTTTGCCCGTCCGTACCTTTTTCGCTTCCTAAAAATTTGGAATATTCTGACTTTTGTAATTTTATTAAACGTTCGATAAGGCTGGTATAAAATTTAATGGGGTCTTGCTTTATATCTACACCTGCAGACCATTCTGAGCTGTTTATTGCTACTTCACTTTGTTCGTCCCCAGCGTTAGCATTTCCTATGATGGAATAAAGAGGATTACGATATGGATTAATTGATGTTGGGTGTAAACCTGGAGTCAACAAAGTAAGCTCTAATAAAGTCTGTGCTTTTCCTTTCAATACCGCTTGATAAGTATTTTGTCCTACAGTGTTTCCTATCGTCAATCCGTCAAAATAACCTTTCCATTCTAGCTTTCTTGTTTTATCTCCAGCACCACTCTTACTTTTAACCTCCAGCTTAACTCTAATATCAGTTTTACGCTTTTCTTGATCTGGATTAGCTAAAATTCCTTTAGCTCCACCCTCAATCTTGATAACATCTTTTTCGTCTGGAGCTACATCAACAATACACGTAGGAATAGCTCCAGCTGTAAAGTTGAGCGTTATTCCTGTAACTGTAACCCCAGGCAGTGGTGTTACTTCCAGCTTTACATCCGATTTCTGGCCCATATAGCGTCAAGTTTTTCTATATATAAATTTAACAAAGCAGAAAACCTGTAAGCTTCATTATAATGATTATTAAATATATTTAAATTAGTTATATTAGTATCCCCATATTTAATCATCCTAGCAATAACGGTATCTCTCATAACCAACTTGTTAAAAAATTCAATAAACTCAAATATAAAAGGGCTTTCTACAATGAAATTCCAATATTTGTCTGCAGTATCAGTAAATTTACCTGGAACGGGGCTGTCGTCAAAATTACCCATCAATACAAAACTTAATCCTGTATTTCCAACTGGGACAGCTTTTGTCATTCGATAAGGAATGTAATCTCCACCAATATATAAATTACCTGAGCTAAGTGAAGACGATGGCGTTAATGGTATGCGCATATCGTCATTTTTAACAGGAGAAGTCTTGTCTTTTTTAAAAAAAACTTTATCTACATCTGAATAGACATAGACTTCAGGGAGTGTTCCGTTTTGCGTGATTGTATAAGAGTTAAAATAATAATTATTTGCTCCAGTAACAGAATACTCGCCTAAAAGTGTAAGTGTAAAATTTGGATTTGATGTTGTGGGGACAGAAGATCGCTTTAATCTGAAATACTCTTTCAATAAATCGAGATCATAAGAAATTCTATTATCATACTTCGTAATTTCCTTCTGCATATTAGCAGAATGCAATACTCTCAAAAAACAATAGCATAAAAATTGCCTATAATAAAAAGAACTTCCTGGAGGGAAAAGCATGTTATAGAAATCCTTTAAAGCAGAAGGTAAATCTAACGCATTATAATTATGGTCAGTAAAATAAGATTTATTTTCAGCAATCTTATTCTCTCCAGCTGAATTTAAAAGCAGGGATGCGTAATGATTAACCATAATTATAATTGGTGGTCTACGATTGTGAAAACAGCTTGGAAGTACGCCATGGTGTCTGGCTCACCTATGGCTGTAATATTGGCGCTAGATATAACTACAGTAAAAGCTTCACCTCCCACAGTAATAGTTTCTTTTTTACCTCTCAAAGAACTAAAAGCTTGAAAAAATTGCGGTAAGCCTGGAAGGTCTCCATTTCTTTCTGAAAACATTATACCGTCAGCTACAATATTGCCTAAGCCTTTACCAAAATGTATAAATTTAATAACATCGTCAAAAGTTAAAAAGTATTGTAATGTTTCACCCAACTGTACACTTACTTGGGTGTATAGGGCTAGCCCTGACTGACCTAAAACATCATCTATTTTAGGTACTTTAATTAAATGGGATATGCCGGGGACACCTTTAAAAATGTCCCCTCCCTGAACCGTTACAAATACTGCACCCATATTACGATGAAATGTTAGCTGCTAAATTTTGAATAGCTGATGTTAATTTACTGTCATCTAAAGCCTTAATCAAGGATTTTAATTGTTTAGCTACGTCTTCTTCGGGAGACGCTGCTCCCTCACCCTGAATTTTTTTCTCAGTTTCGCTTATTTGCTCGTTAGCTTCATTTACCCTTTCTTTAACCTGACTGATAGTGCTTCCTTCACCCTGATCAAAAGTTTTTCCTATTTCACTCTCTTTATCAAAAGCGCCAGTTCCTGATGCCGCGTCTTTCATCATTTGCTCCGCACCACCCTTATCCTGGTAATAGTCTAAAAGCTTTTGTGTTTCTGCTGCATCGTCAGTGCCTAAACCAGATCCCTCTCTTGCCCGTACTTGAAGTTCATCCATTAAACCTGTAGCTACCTGAGTTTTAACTTCCTGCAGCTGTTCCTGGTTCTTTTTATTTTTTTCAGCTTCTACAGCCCCAGCTACAACTCCCGCAGAACCTTCACCAGATTGAAAGACTTCAAAAGCCTTTTGTCTTGCTGTAGAGGATGAATCTGTATCAATCAATCCGATTTGCTCCATTGCCTGGAATGCTCTTAAGCGTACCTCTTCTTGTTCGTTTTGTGGGCCATTTTCTAACAAACGTCTAAACTCATTTTGAGCTTCTTTATAATTTCCAGTGACTTTTCCGCCTGCAACCATATCATTAATATCTTGTTCTGAGATATCTACGCCTAAAGCGTTGGACAGTCCTTCTGCAGCTCCCTCCGCGTCTTGTGTAGCTGCTGCGCCAACAGCTTGAGTAAACCCTGTCTGCAGTCTCTCCATCTCAGCTTTGTCTTTGTAAACACCCTCATCAGCAAATAGGCGCATTAATTTTTCGGTTTTTGGTGTGTCGAGCTGATCTCCTCTAGCCAATTCGTCAACAATCTGTGTTATGAGCGGAGCATTTCTTCCTCCTAACTTTTTGTCTAACTCGGTATCTAGAGCAACTTGTTTTTTTCTAGATTCATCTATTTTTTCAAAATACTCAGGGTCTACAGCTCTGTAAAAATCTTCAGATATTGTTTGCTGTAATTCCTTAAACAAACCCATAGCTGCCGGGTCAGTTCCGCCAACCTTTTCACTTATAAACCCTGAAAGAGTTAAACTCTCGTCAGTTTTTCTACGTTCTGTAAACTCACCTATTAAATCTTCTTTAGAAAGTCCTGTACTAGATTCAACTCTTCTAAAAAATTGAGAACCTGCGGCTTTCTGCATGACTTTTCTGGTATTGTTAACTATTTCATCGTTTTTAGATGCAAACTCCCTCAAGGTTGGGTCGTTCATGACAAAAGCTAAATCGTAGGCACTCATACCCTCCATTTCGGGTTGAGCCGCTAAGTCATTTAATAACCTCGGAATATCTTTTTCAGTTACGCCTGTTTCATTATAACCACCTTCCTCCATAACGCGCTCAAAAGCTGCCATTTGTTGGGGGTTGGATGAAAATTTTTGCTGTAGCGCCATAACAGATTGTCCAATATCTGAAGAAAGAAGTTTTTGATCTTCACCTATCTTTTGTGCAGTCATTTGCTGTGTTCCTCCAGATCGGCGGTATTCTTCAGCATTCATAACCCCAGCCATAGCTGTGGTTGTAGACAATGCCTTCATAGTCATATCGGTTATTGCCGCTGAGCTCATCATGCGGAGCCTGGGGTTATTACGTGCTACTTCCTTAGCAGCATCTATAACCCCCAACAAAGCATCTATACTTATACCTGCAACCCTAGCCGTTGCTTTTACGTCTCTAAGCATTTTTTCTACCTCTTCGGAACCTTGACTAGAAGTTAAATTTTGAGCTTTGCCTCCCAATAAATCACTTATCTTACCTACCAACTGCCCTCCAGACAAATCGTCTCCAAAAACACTACGAGCTGCGGACATCGCACCACCAGCATTCTGCATAAAGCCTTCCATTTTTTCAACAGGAGTACCCTTACCTCCGATCAGTCTTAAATCTGTGGCCGCTGTGAATGCAGAAGTAAAGTCTTCAATGTTAAACCCTCGAGTTTTTTCAAAATTTATACCACCATATTTAACTCCAGCCTGCTGGTATTGCACCATACGCTGTGCCTCAACATCAGCATAAGTTTTTTTAGTAAGCTCTTGTTGCTTGTTTTGTATAAAG
>JBEIIR010000035.1:0-6642 GCA_040380695.1 Gammaproteobacteria bacterium
AATTTGCCCATAATATATTTTCTCCTATTTTTTTATTATATTGAATGTTTTGTTTGTTGTAAATAATTATTCTTGCTCTTCTTTATCATCTTTTTTTAAAGCGTTATAGCCGACAAGTCCTGCGGCAGCTGCACCTGCTCCAATAGCGGCGGCACGGGCGGGTCTGTCTTTTACATAATTCTTAGCTTTATCAAATCCTGTATCAAGTTTATTGATTAATTTATCTCTATAAGCTCGACCTTGTGCTGCTATATTTGTGCGTGTGCGTGGGCTAGGTGCCTTTTTAGGTATCTTAACAGCAGCGGAAGATTTAACAAACTCAATTGCCTGACTATCGGTCATACCGTATTCACGACAACGCTCAATAACGCCCTCGTAATATGCAGCTGTTTTTTCGTCGGTCATTTCAACTTTTTTTTATCTTCACGAAGCTTTTTAAGATCTTCGCCTTCGATTTTACCGTCACCATCAATATCCAATTTATGCTGGTCACCTTTCAATTGGCTAGTCTTGAGCTGATTAAAAGTCGTACTGAACGCACTATCATACAATTCAACGGCCTGCTTCAAATTCATCCCACGACCTACAGCCTGCTCTAAGAAACCTTCGACATATTCAGCAGACTTAATAAAGTTAATAGCACTCTGTTTAGCCATAACTTCTTCGGTCATTTCAGGTGAAGGAGCAGTAGCTTCAGCAACTTCAGGATTTTGACCTAGCTGCTGCTCTATTGCTGCAGCCAATTCGGGAATTTGTTCTGCTTCATTAGAACCTGCGGATTGGCCCTCCATCTCAGCGGCGAGCTCCTGAGCTAATTGTTCAATCTCTTCTGGGCTTAATTGAGCAAGTAGTTGATTTAATTCTTCATCTTCACCTTCTGGCGACATAGGAGCTTCACCCATAGGAGCTTCAGGCATAGGAGCTTCACCCATAGGAGCTTCAGGCATAGGAGCTTCAGCATTTTCAGTTGGCATTTGTTCTTGCATTTCTGCAGGTTCTGCTTGTTTCAATAAAGCTTCGATTTCAGCTTGCGACATTCCTGCTGCTTGTGCGGCTTTAACAAAGCCATTTAAAAAATGTTCATTCATAGTGTTTCTCCGAGGTAATTATTTCTTATACTAACTTAATTTTTAATAGGTTCCAAGTTTTTTTTATCGGTTTTGTATAAGTGCATTTAAAAGCACCTGATCATCTAATCTACCGCATTCTTCTAAATAACGCAAGGCTGCTAATTTATATGTTAAATATTGCTGAGCTAACTCATCCGCCGCAGCATCTTTTTCTAACTCTTTATCAGCCGGAGCTTCTTTTAATTTTTTAGGAGATCTACCGATTATAGTAATTCTCATTATACGCCCGTGAGCAGGACGGTCAAATAAAGATTGATCTTCAAATAAGCTATTTAATATACCTTTTAATTCCTTAGGTATACCCCCAAAATCCGCAGGATCAAACTTCTCATTATTAACAGAGCGATCACCAGAAACTTCGTCATCTTCTAAATGACTAAAACCTAGAGGTAAACGTTCCTTCATTTTGCCGACTATTGATTTATCTTTTAATTTATCTCCAAAAAGATACTCCACAAAATCTTCAGGCGAAAAAATTATTCCATGTTCGGCAAGAGCTTTTAGCAATTTCGAAGGATCGTGTTTTCTGAGTTCATCCACGACTTCAGGAGATAATCTATCTCCTGAATTTAACTTAACCGCCTCATCAGATATATATTTTTCTTTAGAGTCTTTTGGACCCATTTTGGCTATTCCTTCGATACGCTTTTCCATTTCAGAAAGTTTGCTTAACAGCCCACGCTTATCTGAAGCTTTTTTAGAGATTAGAAAATTTTGCATCTCACGAGGTGCGGTAAAGCCCGTGTATATTTTCATATAGTCTGAGGCAAGTTTTGGAGCATAAGTGTGAGCCAATTTCAACGACATACCTATCCTATCAGCTGGACGACCAACAATAGACAGTTCAAACCAGCGCGGTGAAACGTTGTCCATTCCGCACATCTCTCCCTGTTTATTTAATTCACCTATACTGGACGGAATATGATCGCAACGACCACGATCATCTTTAGCTTCGTGCTTACACCAAGTACAAATATCGCTAGCCACTTTGGCAGCCATAGAAACATTTATCTGTTCGCCCTTTGAAAGTCGTTGAATTTCCTCAGCGCATTTATCATTATCCAAACCAACAATTAACTCAATGCGACGCATATCTTTATTATACGCAGCTGCTTTAATATTTCCGTATTTAGGATCCTCTGGCTTATTTTTATGGTGACGATTCAACGCACGTCCGTCATATGTTCCATCTGCTTTACGGCTACCAGATTTAACAAAAGTTTTATAATGCTTTAAACATTCGGCTTCTTTAAATAAATCTCCATTCCTATTCTGTCCTATACCTTCGTAAGATCCTAGGGCGATAACATGAACGTCTGTCTGCCCTGCAGTTTTATCAACCTTAAGCTCGTCTTGTACTGCCGCAATTTTTTTAAGGTCTTGAGTATCATTGACGATGCTTACCGGAGGAACATCAAAACTCCAATCAGATGTAGAATTAAATTTAATCATTTATTTAATCCTATTGGCCTCCTCAAACTCGCCTTTAGCTTTCAATGTATTACGTTTCCAATCTTTAATTTTTTCTTTTCCGTAAACCTTAGATTGTATTAATTTCATTACTTCATTTAACCCTAATCCTGCACCTGCGATACCTGCACCCATCAGTGCAGGGCCACCAAACATACGAAGATATCTACTATACCTTTGTTGGTTATCTAACGCGCCTGTAGGTCCAAAAATTGCTCGTTGAAATATTTTGTCATTCTTAGTTTTAGGCGAACTAATGTTTCCACCATAAACATCTTCAACTATTTGTCTAAGCATTGGCTCACTGTGAGGGCCTGTTGGATTCATTAGTATTCTTTTTCTAATGAGATCTTCTACACCTTGCTGACTGTGAGGTATTACAGACTTTATGGGAGACTGTAATCCCGTAGGTAGCTTATTTAACAAATTATTAAATTTATCACTAGCAAAAAGTTTATCTCCTAAAGAAGAACCAAAACCGCCTTTCAACCCGCCAGAATCTCTCAAGCTCTGTAAGTCAGTGTGTAGGTCTACATAATGCTTTAAATTTCCGTACGATTTAGAAGCTCGGCTTTTTTCCATCAAAGCTTTAGTTGCCACTAAACGCTTTTTTGGATCTTTAATAGCCAAAGTTTTCTTTAATTCGGCTGAAAAATTTTGTGTAGCAGGTTTACCGTAATTACCACTAACAGAGTCTAAAACTTCAGCTCTGCGTTTTAAAGAATCCTCGTTTTGAATATTACGTGTTTTTAAAGCTCTGCCCCCGCTATTGATGTCGGGGTCATTTTGAGGCCTACCGTCTCCAAAAACGCGCAGTATATCTTCATCTATAGGTTTGCTTGCTCCTGACGAAGTGGTAGGAGTTAATCTTTGACCTGCCTCCTGGGATGGATCATTTCTTCTGGCATGAAAAGCATTTTCTCTTCTTAAGTTTTTCCATTGCCTCAAAGCACTAACTATAGGTCCTCCCGCCGCTACACCTAAGCCTACCCTACCCGAATTTCCTAAAACATTTGAAACTGTGGCTTCGGTTGGGTGGGCATCAAAAAAAGTTTCAACTTTATTATTTTTTAATCCCGTCAAGTATTCCAAACCTAAAGTTCCCTGCCTTAAATCATTTTTTAATTTTTCTAATCTTTCTTGGTCAAACTTAGTTTTAGCTTGAGGCAAACGGTTTAGATCTATGAGCGGAGCAATAGCACGATACAGCTCAGAGTCTGTTCCAGTCTCTGGCGTTACTAAGTCCTTTTGAAAAGATGATAATTGTTGTGGCATAGTTAACTAGATAATAATGCTTTATCCTTGTCTATGCTATTTATAAGTGTTTGCATATTTTCGGGATAATTTAATTTTTGTAAACCTTTAACCTGATCAACTTTTTGCTTGTACGCCGGTAAAGCGCTTAAAAGCGCACCTAAAATAACTCCACTTGTTCCCATAGCTCCAGGAAGACGTTTTTTAAGTCCGTACGGAACACCATTCCCTAAAATATTAGGAGAATTCAAAGCGCTTCCTAGTCCGTAACCTGCAACTCCTCCAATACCTGCTCCAATAGCCCCTTTTCTAACGGCAGACATCGAGCCTTCTACCTCAGGGATTTGGTCTAAACTTGTGTCGCGTGCTTTCAATATATTTTCATTGTAGTTAGCGTTAACTGCTCCGTAAGGATCGTTATATGGGGCAGGTACACCTTCTTCTTGTAGCGCCATTCTGATTCTAGCTATATCTTCAGGCTTTAAATCGTAATCACCAAAAGCTTGCTTGGTTAACTCAGTCGTGGCTTCTAATGAAAGCTCTGCAAGCATAGCAGCTTTTAAAAATCCAAATAATTTATGTTCGCTATATTTATTCATATTTTGTTCTTCTGCGCTAGGATTGTCTGTAAAAAAAGGTGATGCTACAATACTACCAGCTGCGCCACCTGCGGTGAAGCCTAAAGCACTAGATATATTATCGGCATTAACTTTTTTACCTGCCCAACCCAATAAGTCGTTTGTTTTTTTACCTAAGTATGAGGGGGTTTTGCCGGTAGCTACTCTGCGCTTTAAATTACGTTTAGCCGAACGCGTTATTTTAGGGGTGATATACTTCATGGCTTTTGTACTGCCGTATAATCCAGTAACAAAAGGAATTGCCCCACCTAAAAGAGGCATAAGAAAAGCTCTTTTATCGTTGTCCATAAATTAAATATTTACTAAAAACTCCCCAGAAAAAGTGTCTTCGTTGGCTCTCAATTCCACCAAAGCTTGAGTATAGCGAGAAACGAACTCTGCTTGATAAGCTTCGGCTTTCTCTTGTGTATGTGTATTAAAAGGTGCTGTTTTGGAGTCGAATTCCTGACTATAAGGTAAACCTGAACGAATCTTTATATATTTAGCAGGAAGCGTATATTCAGTTTCTTCGCCCTGTATTGTGGGGCCGTCGATAGTACCACCTACATTAATCTCAGGCTCACCAAATTTAGCCATCAATTGTTTATCTGCCTCTGAAAGTTTCAAAGGGTCTATGGAAAATGTTATTTTCCAGATATCGTTGTCTATGTTTCGAGTTATTTTTAATATAGCGCTCATAATAATTATCTTTAAAATTTCATATCTGATCTACCTTTTAAATAGTTTTCAGATACTATTTTGCGTTTTAGAATATCGGTATCTAATTTAGTCCATTGATCTGCGTCGTATGGGGCTATAGCTTGTGCAGCTACCGATTGACGAAGCATCGCACGAACTACTTCTTTTTCTTTCGATACCTGTGGAGAAAGTCTCAAAATCTGTTCGTATGCCTTAGCTACCTTTTGCGGGTTAGCTTTAGACAAGATGGGGTCTGTCATTATTAACTCCTGCAATAAAAGTTGGCGCTCCATATTCTCTAGAGGCAAATTATGCTTTGGGGCATCTCCATCTTTTGAGCGTATAAAGCGCTCACCCATATTTTTTGCCAATCCGTCCTGCGTTTGAGATTGATTTAAAAGTCTCGTTAGAGCGAAAAGGCTCACCACATCTCCAGATTTTCTAAGCTTTGCTGTTTTTTCTATTCTTAAGAGAACAGGATCTCGTTCCTCAGCAATCTTGTTCGGTTTATTTTTTTTTTTAACTTTAACAGGATCTTGCTGTTCGGCTGTCTTAGAAAGACTTCCGTTATTTGCCACCAGCTTGCCTATCTCGGAGTAATATTCTTTTTCAAAATTAAATTTCTCTTCAGCTTCTTTTAAAAGCTCGTCTGATTTTGCAAAAGTTTCTGCAGCTTTTATGAAAGAATCAAACATTTGTAGTTCTTTAGAAGGTTCAAACATTTGATAGCTTTTGTCATGAACTCCCCTATCTTCTGCGGTTTTAGAAGTTTTATGCAGTAAGTCTAAATAAGGCGCAGCTTGCTCACCATATTTAGAATAAGCCTGAGATTCAAATTCATCAAAAGAAAGGCGATAATTTGCGTCTTTCTTAAAGTGGTCAGATAAAGAAGAAAACTTTTGATTCAGTTCAATCTCCGAACCAACTTTATCAGTTTTAACCTCATCAAGCTCGCGCTCTAAATCTTTCAACAGGTTAGCAGATTTTTCAAACGCACCCTTCAAACTCAGAGGAAAGCTATCGTGTGTTTCTGTAGCGTTAACAATCTCTAAATAAGCTTTTTTATATTTAGGGTTATTTAAAATTCTATTATAATTAAATACCGTATCTTCTCCACCATTATCAGGAAAAGCTTCGGCTTTTTTCTGCGAGCTGGTTTTTTCCGTAGCGTCAAACAATTCTTTGATTGTTCCTGGAATATCTGCAATTTCAAATTGAGCAGACCTATCTTCGGCTTTCTTAAAATGATTATAATGTAACGCTACGTTTAAAGCTTCTCCTACCCTATGAATATAATTTGGGTTGAGATCAAGATCAGAAGCAACTTTTTTCAAAGCTGTTGTGGGTGTTGACCCGCTGTTGATGTTTGTCACAACTTCGTTTAAAGCTATTTTAACAAGTGCGTTAGGCTGTTCCATAAGTTTGTTTCTATTTATATCAGGTTTTTCAAATTATTTCAATTCAGTAATTGC
>JBEIIR010000036.1:0-6332 GCA_040380695.1 Gammaproteobacteria bacterium
AGATATAAAAAATACAAACCTGCTTGGCTTATTTTCCTGTCTGCAATTATTCTTATTAATAAAATAGTTAACGGAATCGATGTAAACATGAGCGAGGATACTTTAGTGGCTAACGCAAAACCCAGTAACAAACCTGTCATAAATATAAAAACATTATCTTTTATTCTTTCATAAAGCCATAAAATTGAGATGTAAAGCAATGCTACAATATATAATTGCAATAAAGATTCCGTTGTCCCGAAATGAGCAAATTGAATAAATACAGGCACAAAAGTCATAAGTAAAATGTGTACAATCTGTAATTTACGACTTTTTCCTTCTAGAAGCCGTAAAATTAGTGACAGAATAAAAACGGTTAATACCGAAGCAGTTGCTGATAAAAGGCGTAATGCCAAGACCACATTTTCAAAAAGGAGATAATCATTAAATGATTTTGTGTCAAACCATTGCATTAAACGAGATAGTATTAGACCTATAAACAATGGCAACTGTCCGTATGCGTAAAATTTAGGGTCGAGACAACTTGGAAACTGATTATTTTGGCAATTCATCTGAGTAATCGCAACAACCATATTGCGCTCATCAGGATGCATCGGATAAGGAAGTCCCCAATCTAATCCATAAAAACGAGTCAGAATTAAAATTACTGTGCTAAAAAAAATTAAAAAAATGTAAGCGACTTTATTCATTTATGATTGTAATTTTTTTGAGTAATGTTATAATTGTTTCTGATAGAAAATTTTAACAGCTAATTTACATTTATTTTAATTAAATTGAACAAAAATTGATATGAAACAGTACGAAATAACTTTTTTAGTTGAAGAAGAAAAAACTGTACTTGAACTTGAAAAATTACTTTCTTCGTTTGATGGAAAAAAAGAAACTGAGAAATTTTGGGGCAAAAGAGAACTGGCTTATCCAATTAACAAAAAAAATTCAGCCATGTATTACACTTGGACTATATCTATAGATCCTAAAAAATTAAAGGCTTTAGAAACCAAAATTCAATACGACAGTTTACTGTTAAGATATTTATTGATGGCAATTTAATAATAAGCTGAAAATTTTCAAAATATGTCAAGCAGATCATTAAACAAAGTAATTATACTCGGAAATCTCACCAGAGACCCAGAGCTAAAATATACGCCAAACAGTACTGCTGTGTGCACATTTGGAGTAGCTACAAATAGATCTTGGCAAACAACTGATGGACAAACTAAAGAAGAAACTCAATATCATAGGGTTATTGCATGGAAGAAATTGGCAGAGTTGTCTTCTAAATTATTGACAAAAGGACGAAAAATTTACCTTGAAGGTAGAATAACTTATCGAGATTATACTGACAAAAACGGACAACCACGCAATATCACTGAGATTGTAATGGATGATTTTATTGTTTTCAGCGATGGATCAAAATCATCCACAGAAAGTATAAGTGATAAAGTCACCGAACACAAAGAACAAGAAACAAATATAGACAAAGACGGTGCAAACGCATCATCAGATAATAACGACGTTAACCCTGACGATATACCATTTTAAATTTTAATATTTACACATAAAAGTTATGAAATGTTTTTTTTGCAAATACTCAACAGCGCCAGATTATAAAGATGTTGATAATCTTGAGAAATTTATCACACCTAGAAAAAGAGTCTTAAGTCGAGAAAAGTCTGGTGTCTGTGCTAAACATCAGCGAGCTTTATCAAAACAAATTAAGCACGCCAGATATTTAGCCCTAATTCCATATACCTCTTATCAAGGAGTAATTTAACTGCTATAATTTGGAGATGTATATTTCAATACAGATTCCAAAAGCAGAAAAGTTGCTAATAAAAAAAGGTCAAAATGTAGATTTTAAAACTCCGTTTGTTGTCAAAAAAAAATCCTCTACAGTAAAAATACCAATTGCAAGCTTAATGTCTAGTAAGCCATCTAATATTTACAAACTGGTGAAAAAAACTGTCGGACAACATGTGACCAAAGGTGAAGTTATTGCTGAGGATAAAAATTTATTTAGTTCAAAAAAATACATTTGCCAGCTTTCTGGTGTTTTAACAGCAATCGACGAGAATGAAGGTGTCGTGATCCTAGAAACTAAGTCCGAAAATTCCGGTGAGATTCTATGTCACTTTTTCGGAGAGGTTTCACAAATATATGACACCCACATTGAAGTTAAAGTAAAAAACACACATAAAGCTAAAATTAAAGAAACTAGTTCAGAATTCGGTGCTCCAATCTTTTACAATTATGCACCAAACAGTTTATTAAATGAAGATGACATAGAGGGTAAATTTCTAGTTTCCGAGGATATAAACCCCATAGATCACGCAAAGATAAAAACTCTTGGAGCAATAGGAATTATAGGGTTAAACAATCCAGTCAAAATAAATTTACATCAAATCTCTCTAGTTGAAAAAAAAGATTGGGATCATGTGGTGAAAAAAAAATTTCCTTTCGTGATAACAGACGTAGATAAAAATACTATAATATTCTATGAATAAAACATGGAAACCTTAAAAAAAAGAAACAAAATTACAGACTACCTGCTATATCTCTGCTTCATTATTTTATTGTTTGGATCAGGATACAAGCTTGCTGAGTGGCAAATAGAATCAAAAATACACAATCAGTCAAACACAACTTTTCTAAACGGAACTTCAAACGCAAGAAATAAAGATGGCAAGTTGATAGATTTTTCCCTTTTCTGGGACACATGGGAAAAGCTAGAAAACAAATACATTGATGATGCTAAAATCGACCCCCAGAAAATGTATTACGGATCAATAAAAGGTATGGTGGCTTCACTTGGCGATCAATATACATTTTTCTTAACACCTGACGAAAATAAACAATCTAAAGATGACCTTGGAGGAAAATTTCAAGGAATCGGAGCCCAATTGGGACTTAAAGATGGCAAAATAGTTGTTGTAGCGCCACTTAAAAACTCACCTGCAGAAAAGTCTGGAGTAAAATCAGGCGACATTATTCTAAAAGTCGATGACGCATCAACTAAAGACTGGACTCTTACACAAGCCGTTTCTAAAATACGAGGACCAGAGAATACTGTTGTAAGACTTGATCTTCTCAGAAACGAACAAGAACTTAAAGTTGAGATTACTCGAAAACAAATTTTGATCGAATCCGTAGAATCGACTGTGTTGAAAAAAAATAATAAACAATACGTTCATGTTACCGTCAATCAATTTGGGGATAATACCAACTCTGAATGGGATAAAGCAATTAGCGATGTTAAGAAAAATTACGAAAACGGGACTATAAAAGGAATGATACTTGACCTAAGAGGCAATCCGGGAGGCTACCTTGAAAGCGCAGTTTATTTAGCTTCTGAGTTTATAAATGAGGGTCAAGTGATCGTCAAGCAAGAAACTTCAAATCAGAAAGATACTGTTTATAAAGTTAGAAGAACAGGAAAATTACTAGACATTCCATTAGTAGTCATTATTAATGAAGGATCAGCCAGCGCTTCAGAAATACTTGCTGGCGCTCTAAGAGATTATAAACGAGCTACTTTAGTAGGTAAAAAAAGCTTTGGGAAAGGATCGGTTCAAGAAGCATTAGATCTCAAGGACGGAGCTGGATTGCATGTAACTGTTGCTAAATGGATCTTGCCAAACGGTGATTGGATAAATGGGGTAGGTATAGCGCCCAATATTGATGTTGAAAACAAAATTGATGATAAAAATACTTTAACCGACGATACTGACGCACAGCTTCAAAAAGCTCTAGAAACTATTAGTTCTTTATAAAAAATCAGAGTATGAAACTATCATTTAAAAAAATTGTGATTATTATCGCTTTGGGTTTATTTGCATTTGCTACCTACCTTGAATTTACAAAAAACGGAGCAATCAATCTCTTTCCAACTAATTTTGAATCACCAAATAACTCGCAAAGTAGTAACAATAGTTCGTCTAAAGTCGTGATAAAGAGCGAGGAGTCAGTCGTGATAGATGTAGTCGAACAAGCATTACCATCTGTAGTTACAATAGGTATAAAGTTTACTAGAAGATCATCAGACAGAATGGAGATAGACCCTTTCGATCCTTTCTCGCCGTTTAGACGCATACCGGGAAATGAGAGAACTATTGAGCGAAATATCGGAAGCGGATTTATTGTTTCTGAAGATGGTATAGTCATCACAAATAAACATGTCGTTAACGAAACTGATGCAGAATACACAGTTATAACAAATGATAAACAAGTATATATTGTATCAAAGATATATCGTGACCCGTTAAATGATCTGGCAATTCTAAAAGTCAATACAACAGGGCTTAAACCTCTTATTTTAGGAGATTCCTCTAAATTAAAACTGGGTCAAAAAGCGATAGCTATCGGTACGCCCCTTGGGGAATTTCAGAACACCATTACAACAGGGATTGTCTCTGGTTTAGGTCGTGGGATCACAGCCGGTTCGATGTATGAAGGCTTTGTGGAACGCCTTGACAGCGTTATACAAACCGATGCAGCTATTAGCGCAGGAAATTCCGGCGGTCCACTGTTAAATTCGAGCGCTGAGGTGATAGGGGTAAATACTGCTGTCTCAAGTCAGGGAGAAAATATTGGATTTGCCATACCTGTTAATGTTGTTAAAGAGCTGTTAAACAATTTTGAAGATAGAGGTGGTTCATTTGAAAGACCCTACATCGGAATTAGATTCTCTATGATTGACCAAGAGATAGCGCAACAGGAGGATTTAGTAGAGGGTGCATTTATTCAAAGCGTAGAAGAAGGGTCGCCAGCGGAGCGAGCCGGACTTAAAAGAGGAGATATCATAACAGCAATAGATAACATCAAATTACAAGGCTCCGATAACAATAGTCTAGCTAAAGCGATTGTACAAAAAAAAGTTGGTGATAAAATATCTATAGAGTTCTTTCGGGAGGGTAAAAAACAGAAAGTAGAGGTAATCCTTGCTTCCTTTTAATAAATAAATTTCATATAAAAAAACTTCAAAATATGTCTCAGACGATAAATTTACAAACTCTTAAAGGTTTTAGAGATTTTTTACCAAAAGAAAAAATCATTCGTGAACAGATCATTTCTAAAATTAAAAAATCATTTCACGATAACGGTTTTGAACCTATTGAAACTCCAACCTTGGAATATGCCTCGGTTTTACAAGGCAAGTCGGGTCAGGAAGCAGACAAACTCATGTATACTTTTAAAGATAGGGGAGGCCGAGATATTGGTTTAAGATATGATCAAACGGTCCCCACAGCTAGATTCTTGTCACAACATCAGCACTCTCTCCCAAAGTTTTTCAGGCGATATCAAATTCAAAATGTTTTTAGAGCAGAGAATACTCAGGCAGGTCGATACAGAGAGTTTTTACAGTGCGACTGCGATATTTTTGGCAGTAAATCCAATATTGCAGATGCCGAGATTGTGGCTACTTTTTATAAAACATATATCAGCCTCGGCCTAAACGACTTTACAATTTACATAAACGATCGCTCACAGCTAGTTGAGACTGTAGCAAAATTCGCAAAAAAAAATGATGATATTTTTAACATTATTCAGATTATTGATAAACTGGACAAAATAGGAGATAAACTAGTAATTGAAGAACTGCAATCCAAGTTTCTATCAGAAAAATCTGCAGTAGAATTACTGAATAATCTAAAAGACAACACACCCTCCAAAAACTTGAAAGAAATTATAGAAATAGCAACTGATTTAGGGGTTCCAGCTTCAGGAATAATCTTTGAACCGTATCTTGCTCGCGGGTTAGATTATTACACGGGTATCATTTTTGAAGGCAAGTTGCCTGAGTTAAAATCCGGGTCTTTAGGTGGTGGGGGTAGGTATGATAATCTAATTCAAGACCTGGGAGGCCCAAACACTCCAGCCGTTGGTTTTGCCATAGGATTTGATCGCACCGTTGAGGCCTTAAAAGAAAAAAATATTTTGCAAATTTCAGAGAAACCATTAACTGTTTTAGTCACAATTTTTAATGAAAAAACGCTCAAACACTCATTGAGTGTCGCAGATAAACTAAGAGACTGTCGGATTGCGACAGAAGTATACCTAGAGTATGATAAAATCGGCAAACAGATAAAATTTGCTGATTCAAAAAATATTCCATATGTAGTGATAATTGGCGAGGATGAAATGTTGACCAATACAATAAAAGTTAAAGAGCTTGAAACTGAGTCTGAAAAAGTATTTTCAATAGATGCATTTATCAAATATTTAAGTACAAAATTACAGTAATTTTATGGCCATAAATACCAACATTGTGGTTATTGAAGCGGCACCAGGTGCAGGTGGAGATGAATCTAAAATTTGGGGAAGAGAACTGCTTA
>JBEIIR010000037.1:0-5834 GCA_040380695.1 Gammaproteobacteria bacterium
ATTTTCTCATCGAACACAGTTGAAACAAAACCTTGATCGAAGATTTTATTTGTTGTGTAAGCCATAGCAAAAGCATTTTCTATTTCGCCATATGTCATGCCTTTGGCAGCTTCTACAGCTCCATCAGAAATATGCTTCTCTATAACCAAAGCTTCTTTATTTTTTTCAACTCTGAGTTTATTAACAGAGTCGATTATATATTGAAGTCTTTCAGATATACTTTGCTCATCTGGCAAATCGTAATCCAGCAACTGTATTTCTTTTTCTAACTCAGCCGGTATTGCGAATTTATGTCCTACAAAAACAATCATGTTCCCTCTGCTCTTCATAATATTCCAAGCATTGCGAAGCATGCGTATATTGATAACTTTATCAAAATGTAAATGGAAGTCTTTCAGTATAAAGACATTTCCCTGTGTTTTTACGTTTTGAATAAATCTCAATAACTCTGTGCTATTTTGCAGGTTCTCTCCCAAAATTTCACGATCTTTCGAGCGGATCAATCCATTTTGAGCATCCCATTCATGTATTGTTATATCTTCATGATCGTCAGTTATAGTTATTATATCTTTAACTACACGTTGTTCCTCGTGTGTTAAGATAAATAAACTTGAATAACCTGACGCATAGTAATTTTTGAATTTTGTTAAAAAATGCATTATGTGTGTTTTCTTGATTCCCTGATTGCTTTTCCAAGTTCAGAACCTCTGATGGAAAAATAGCCTAACATATGATCTATAATAGCTTGATTTACGGTTAGACCGTGTTTTCTAGCTATTTTTCGGAGGTAAGCTTCCTCCATACTGTCTATATTATTTTCTATCCATACAGCTGCTTCGTAAAAACAATGCCCCTCAATCAGTTTTTCTTGAGGAGTTTTTTGTAGTGTTTCTACTTCTTTTTTCTTAGGAAGCTCGATGGTTTTTATTTTAGGCGGCCTACCACGTTTTTTAGTGGGGCTGACAGGTAATTCAAAAGAAGCCGCTTTAGGCGGTCTACCTCTACGTTTAACTGTGTTTGTATTAACTGATTTATTTGACTGTGTAGATTTACTTCTAGGCATTAGTTGAAGATTCTGCAGATTTAGTTATCCTATTTTCTGCAATGATTTTACGTTTGTGTGATTTACTGCTTTCCGTATAATACCTGCTACGGAAGATATCTTTAATTGCTTTTCTATAACGATTAAGTCTGTCTCGAACGCTATAAAACTTTGTTGTTTTACTCATTCAACTATTATACATTAAGACTTATAAACGCGATAATACTTTTTGCAATTAGGTAAATTTTTATATATAACGCCGAATAGTGCTCCTAAAGAATTATTTGCATAATCGTACATATACACTAAGTTATTACCATACTTTAATTTTTTCTTTACTCTTTTTTTTGAGCGATGTCCCATATAGAAATCAAAGATACTGTTGAAAAGCTGTTGAACTCCGGAAATAAGGAGTCGGCTTTTCGAGCCCGACAATTAATGTTTTCGGTACTTCCTCCCTCTCATTTTGTCGAGAACTATTTGTTTGATAATGAGGGGCGGCTTCAGGTTTTAACTGACTTCCCGATGCTGAAGCATGTGTATGACCATATGCCTCAAAAATTACTATTGAAGTGTAGTCGTAAGACTTTAAAGAGTACACTACTGAGTAACTTTGTGTGTTTGAATTTGATTCGTTGGAACTATTATAAAATGCTCTATGTCGGACCCCAAGAGTTAACGGTAAAATATTTTTCGAGTAATTATCTTCCACCTAGATTTGAAAGTCCTAGGATTAAAAAAATATTGGTGAAAGGTTGGGCTAAGAATGACGTGTTTGAGAAGATCTTGGGCGACACAAGAAGTAGTGTATTATTTAGGTATGTAAAAGATGATGCTACTCGAGTTCGTGGACCTGCTGTTGATTGTGTTGTTTACGACGAGGTACAGGACATAAACTATGACCAGATACCTATCGTACAAGAAACAATGGCACTTTCTCCTTATAAAAGAGAGATTTTTGCAGGAACTCCCCTAGACAGTACCAATACGATACAAAGTCTGTGGAAAACGAGTAGTCAGTTAGAATGGATGATGAAGTGTGGCTGTGGGCATTGGAATAGTTTAACTGAAGGCAATGAACCAATGAAAATGATTATGTCTCATGGGCTTAGTTGTTCCAAATGCTCTAAAAAATTAAATGCTAGAACTGGTGAATGGGCGGCGGGCAATCCAAAAAATTATTTAATGGCAGGTTACCATCTAGCCCAACCAATTCTACCGTTCTTTAATGAAACTGAAAAAGAGTGGAAAGAAATTTATGTAAAATGTACTAGCGGCAAATATGACCAGAAAAAAATAATGAATGAGGTTTTTGGTTTGAGCTTCGATATTGGAACAAAACCAATTACCGAAGAAGAACTACGTAAAGTCTGCACATTAGGCAGGATGGAAGACTCTTCTGGTAAAATGCGTATAATAGATGAAAATAAGTTAAAATATAAAATTTATACTATTGGTGTTGACTGGGGGGTATCCATGGTTCAAAGCCGAACCGTTATGACGGTAGGCGGTATAAAGAACGACGGAACGTTTGATGTAGTTTATACAAAAATATTTCGTGGGTTTGATCACGAAGCGCACATAAAGCAAATAGCAGATATAGCTAATGGATTAAATGCCTATTGTGTTTGTGACTCTGGACCAGACCCGATACGTGGGATCAAACTATGCGAACTCACTAGTCCTTCACGATCACAATTAGCTGCATATCGGAGGGCTAAAGTTATACAATATTATGATGAGGGAGACTACGATTGGAGGCAAAATAGGTGGATTTTGCATCGGTCAGATGTAATATCTCTTATTATTCGACAAATCAAAGCAGGTAAAATACATTTTCCGGCTTGGGAAGATGTATCTGACTATATGCAGGACCTCCTGAATGTATATATTGAAATCAAAGATGGGCTATATGGACAAGAAATGTTCTACACTCATAATGACAACCAACCAGATGATGCCATGCACAGTCTCGTATATGCCGCTTGTGCAGCCTATATGGCCGTAGGAGACGTCGGATTGCTTGGGGCTAGCTCCAGTGCCCGAGAACTTTAAAGGCTACCAAAGCCAATAATTCTGTCTTTGTCGCGGTCTTCTTTAAATTTATTATCCTCGTAAAGATAATAAATCTCAGCCAAGCTCATAGGTTCTTTAACCACATGCTCAAAGTTTAACGAGTCTATCAACTTTTGAGCTTCAGCTATCTCTAATTTTTTAAACTCATGGCTTAACTTGAGTCTGCCTTTTCTTAACAAGGCTTTATCAATATTGTCCTTTTTAGTGTTGAATGTGGCTATGATGGACACATTTAACGCATTACCTATAAAACTATCCGTTAAATTAAGTATCGCAGAAACAATAGAAGAATTTCCTGTGTTTTCTTCACGCGACAGAAGAGCCTTTTCGGCATCTTCAATCACCAATATTAAATTTCTATTAGATATTAACAAAGGTAGAAAATCAGGAGAAATTAAGCTGTCTATAAGATTAATCGGAACATATACAATTTTTCTGGTAGTTACCGAGTTTAAAAGATATTTAATATAGGAAGACTTTCCAGTCCCAGGGTCGCCATAAAACAAATAGAGCCCTGAAAGTTTATTGTTCAAAGCACTGATGATTTCCTCATGTATATCTACAAATTTTCTACCGTAGTTCAATTCCAGGTCTACGGTAGAGGGAGCAATATCTATAGGCTGCAAAACCACATCACCATAACTATTTGTAAGTAAATGTATCTTGGAAGTTTTTTTACAGGTATATTTAGAAAACTCAGCGCACAGTTCTTTCAATTTTTCTGGGTTTGACGAGGCTAAGTTTACTTTACATGTAGTAATTTCATTTTTGGTCAATTCAGAGTTTTCTTGGGACGAGCCGTAGATTTCATCCACCAGTTCAGACAAATGATCGCCAAATTTTGTGTGTTTTGCCTCTGTGGCTTCCATTACAACATCATCGTATTTACCTAACCCACGCCAAAAAGCAGTTTCATGCAAATTACCATTCCTGAACACATAGTCTACCGAAAGTTTTTCAAAATTTTCCTGGATATACGCCAACGTCTTTAAAATATCTAATTCATCTTGTATGTGTAGACGTGAAGGAAATTTTCCAAAAATTATATTGTATAAATATTCGATTTTGAGATGGCCCAAGCCTGACGGCTTCTCAAACATCTCTACATAATTACGTTCGGATGGTAATAAGTTAGACATAATTAATTAGTCATTTTATCCAAGTAATCTTTAACGATTTTTATTTTTTCATCAAAGATTTCTTGAAGAGCTTCGTTTTTTTCCAAGTCGTCACATGCAATCGGTTTTCCTTCCGGCATTATAGCTGTAGGAAAAAGTTTAGGAGACTTGCAAAAACCATAATCAAAAAACACCCCACCAGCATAAACGTTTACATCTGGGGTAAAATCTAGATTTTCCATCTTTAACAACATGATTTCTGTCATGGCTGAAATAAGTTCTTCTGCTTCAAGCGGAGCAAAGTCTTCAAAATCTTGTGCGGTGGAAGTAAATAACCTTGTGCAAACTTCAAAAGTTCGTATATCACTCTCATACATGTCGGTGGTGAGCACAGTAATTCCTGCCTGTATTTTATCAGACTGAAGGTCTGTTAACTCAAAGCCAAAATCATTTTCAATTTCATTTCTCAGAATTACAGACTCCCACTCAAAACACTCTACACCATAGTTTTTTACTACGACAGATACTAGCGCAGACACTGGTGCGTCTCCGTCTTTTAAAATTTGCTTATCTGTCTTCATATCAATACTATCTGCTATATTTAATAAATTTTCCAGTAAAATCTGTGTAATGTAATTCTTTAATATCTAGATAAGATATCAGCGATTTACAGCTTTGGCAAGGAGCAGAATAACCCAGTTCTCCGTTTTTTAAAATTCGGACATTTACAACCGAGCATTTATTAAATGGTACGTTCGTTAAATTTTTCAACTTAACGAACGCATTCAATTCAGAGCATGTAAATTTATGTGGACTCACGTTCACACCCTCTCGACTTATTTTTGGATATTTTAAATTGAGAGGGTGTGTTTTTTTACTGTTTAAGCCTACAGATACTATTCTGCCTTTATATAAGACAAAAGACACATGGAAGTTATTAACGATAACGTCCGGCTGAATCGCTTTAGCCAACTCTACCAATTTTTCAAATCTCTTCATCTTATAGTAAAATACTCACTTCCATAATCAAACACAGCTCCAATTATTTTGGAAATGTTGTTGAAATGTGTTCTAGGTATTCCACGATAGTCAGATATATTTATACCGCTTTCTAGAAGAGTATCTCGTTTATATTCTGTTTTATTTTCTAGAGCTTCTGGCTTTAAATTTGGATATTTAAATTTAAAGAAAATATAATTCCAATATTGTCTGGAACCATCAAAGTTTTCTCTAGGATCTTCCCTTCTAAAAAGAAGATCACAGTTTGCTTTAAAATAGCTATGCTCCATCAGCATAGGCTTGCAAAACACGACGTATTGATACCCGTCATGCAATGCCTGAGCCTTTAAAAGTTCCCTGGCATCATATTCTACAGGGCAAGTCACCGCTTCGGGTAGTCTTGAGCGTTTAACGTGCCCAACTCGTTTCCAATACATTTTATATAATGGCATGTGCATAAAAAAAGCACCCGCCCTGGTGCGCTGATCTTACGGGAAGCGTGGCGGGTATGTTATTTAAATTAAGTTAAGTTAATTAGATTGGTTTAACTCCTGCAAGTTCCTCGAACAGCTTAATATCTGAACGGGGCATTGTAGGAA
>JBEIIR010000038.1:0-5414 GCA_040380695.1 Gammaproteobacteria bacterium
GCAACAAAAACTTTTGAATCAAAACCATCACAAAGCATTTTTGAACTATTGGACAATCTGTCGCCCGGCAAGTTAAAAAACTTTCTTAATTGCTTAAATACGGTTGCCGATACATCAGAAGATCTCTTCATTTACACAATGCTAAAACAACACCTCCGAAAACTCCATCACCTCTCAGTAGGCTCAGAAGCTATTAAAATACAGCCATGGCAGAAATTAAAACTAAGAAACCAAATTCAGCTATGGGACCCCGATAAGCTTAGATTTTTTTATCAAAAATTTTTAAGCATTGAACTATCTACAAGAACAGGTGCAACAGCTTACACATATCTAGACTCAATCAGACTTCTTGTATGTTATTATTTAAGATAATTATTATTTACAATAATTATGATCAATAAAAAAATATTTAAAGCATACGATATCAGAGGTACCTACCCTGACCAGATTAATAAAGAGGCTATAGAACTCATAATGAAAGGTTACTACACTTTACTTTGTAGAAGAACCGGTAAAAAAAAGGTACATATTGCTTTAGGCTGTGATATGAGGATCTCTTCTCCTGAGCTTCACCAAACAGCCAGTGAGGTTTTAAAGAATCAAGGTGCCATAGTATATGATTTAGGACAAATTGCCACACCAACCTTGTACTTTTCCGTAAACAAATTTTTATTGGATGGAGGTGTGCAAATTAGCGCTTCTCACAATCCTAAAGAATACAACGGAGTCAAAATGGT
Organism: Gammaproteobacteria bacterium; assembly: GCA_040380695.1. GTDB lineage: Bacteria > Patescibacteriota > Microgenomatia > UBA1406 > GWC2-37-13 > UBA1450. Next base: position 738 of record JBEIIR010000038.1, read on the forward strand.
TCAAAGAGATGGAAACAAGCTGATAAAATTCGGTAGTAAAACAGGATTAGGGGAGATTTTAGAGATCATCGAGCAAGAATCTTATAGTAAAAGTGACATGCAGGGTGAGATAATACCAAAGCCAGATGTAGTAAATCTTGAGTGTCAAGAGGCGCTAGTAGAGATTGGCAGTCCAGAAATAAGCATGAAGACTGTCGTGTCAGATCCTGCAAACTCTATGGGCATCCTCCCACTAACAGAGTTGTTCAAACATATTCCCACAAAGCATATAATGATAAATGATTTTCTTGATGGCACTTTCCCGGCTCATCAGGCAGATCCTCTTCAGCACAAAACACTGAGACAGCTTCAAGACAAAGTCCTAGCTGAGAAAGCAGATATTGGGATCTGTACAGACGGAGATGCAGACAGAACTATGTTTATAAATGAAAAAGGTGAGATTATCCCCGCTACGATAATTACCACACTGATTGCTCAAGAAATACTCCGAGATAATCCCGGACAAAAAATACTTGTAGACATCCGATATATTAAAAATGTTCAAAAAATGGTTACCAAGATGGGTGGTACAATAGGCCTTACCCCAGTAGGACATGCGCTTATAACTCAACAGGTAAATGAAGAAAAAGCAATTTTTGCTGGAGAATCTTCAGGTCATTATTATTTCTTAAATACAGCAGGTTGTGAAAGCACAGTAAGAGTAATTCTATATGTTTTAAGAGTTTTGGGTAGAGAAAATAAACCAATATCAGAGATAATTAACAGCATGATGGTGTCATATGAATCAGGGGAGAGCAACTTTAAATTACCTGAATCCGTTACTTCTCAGGAAGTGATTAAAAATATCTGCGCCAAATACTCTGACGGTACTTTAAATGAAATAGATGGAATAGCTATTTCATACGATGACTGGCGATTTAGCATAAGAAGCTCCAATACAGAACCCCTCATTAGATTAAATGTTGAAGGCGATCAGATTGACAAAGTTAAGTCGGAAGAAAAAAAACTTCAGGATTTGATTATTGGCTTTGGAGCACATAAAGAGGAGTGATATAATAACTAGATATGGGAGATGAAAAAAAGCAGGATGCACCGTCGGATAGTGTTGTGGAGTTATCAGAGATAACTAATCAGTTATTAAAAGCGCTAACATCTATTAAGCCTAAGAAACAATCAGATGAATATTCAAAACTTATAGTCTCTCAAACGGCATCAATTCTGGCTTTAGTGTATGAAAAAATTAGAAACGCGGTTGAATACAGAGAAGACCACCTCATAAGAAGGGCTGCTATAGAGAGAATACTGCGTAGAAGACTGTCTCTAAACCCTGATGGTAAGAATGAAGCGGAGAACATTTTAAGGGAATTACTCTGGGCAAGATATTTTGCTAACGGGTCACTAGGCGAATATGACATACGAATAATTCAAAAAATCATTGATCGCTATGTTTTTATGAGAAATAAGCTACTTAGTGGTAGAAGCAACACAAGTAAAGCCTATATCGCTGATTTTCTCATAGAATTGATTACGGCAGAGATGGAGGAGTATATGGCGCCCGAAGAGTCAAAAAGGGAATCGGATTTCTCTTACTACATTTTTCAAACACTTAAAAATAAGATAAAGATTGAAGGTATAACCGAGGAACAGAAGGATTTATACTTATTTACTGCTATTGAGATTGCTTACAGAAAAAGTGACACAGCCTATAAAAGATATCATCTATTTAATCTTTTTTACAAACCTTTGTCCCAATACAATGAAGTAGAAAACGAGAAGATCATGACAGATCTACCGGCAATTTTTAATAAAATTGATGATAATATCGCAAATCCCATCGTTGACACCTTGACTCGTTTCGTACGAAAACAGATGCCGCCATATTTAATACTTTTTTCTTTACTGTCAAATAATAAAGATTCAGGGCCTATTTTAAAAAATAAAGGTCTGCTATGGAGTAAAGTAGAGCAGATAGCAAGAGATAAATACGCTCAAGTAAAATCTAGACTTAATGGTCTGGCAATAAGAAGTTTGATATATATATTTCTTACCAAAATGCTTTTTGCCGTTGTTATAGAGGTGCCAATATCTCAATTTATATATGATGATATCCATATTCTGGCAATTGCCGTCAACAGCATTGCGCCGCCATTGCTCATGTTACTCATTATACTAACTGTTTCTGTGCCAGATCAAAACAACACAAAAAGATTATTTTTAAGAATTGTGGATATAGTAAACAGGGATCAATCTTTTGAGAACTCAACTGCTTTCATAGCAAAAAAACCCAGAAGCAGGAGACCACTTTTAAATTTTGGTTTTAGTCTTTTATACATCTCTACCTTTCTTGTAACCTTGTATGTTATACATCAGATATTAAAACTGATTCATTTTAATCTATTAAGTGAAGCCCTATTTATATTTTTTATAAGCGTGGTTGCATTTTTTGCCTACAGAATAAAACAGCTTTCTAATTTATACAGATTGGTCGAAAAAAATTCTTTTTTTACTCCTGCACTGGATTTCTTCTTTATGCCTATCCTTTCACTTGGCAAAGTTTTTAGCGAAGGTGTTTCAAAACTTAATTTTTTTACCTTTATTTTTGATTTTATAATTGAAGCACCATTTAAATTGATAGTTGAGGTTATTGAGGAGTGGATAACATTTGTCAGGCAGAAAAAAGAGGAGATAGTATGATAGGACTTGCACCAATGGATGGCATAACTGATGCGGCTTTTCGAGAGATAGCCGATCTTCACGGAAAACCAGATTTCTTAGTTACAGAGTTTGTAGCCGTAGAGGGATTAGTTAGGGGAGCAGTGGGTTTGCTACATCATTTTTTAAAACACGAAACTAACACTCCTACTTTTGGTCAAATTTATGGTTGTGAACTTGGGTCATTCTATAAATGCGCTATATTAGTATGCGAACTAGGTTTTGATGGAGTGGATATAAACATGGGCTGTCCAGATAAATCGGTTGTCAAGCGAGGTGCCGGAGCCGGACTCATAAGAAACCCCCAATTGGCAAAAGATATTATTAAAGAGGTAAAAATCGCTGTTAAGGATTGGACAAACGGGCAGAGGCTTGAAGATATTGGCCTTCCTGATAAGATTATAAGAGAGGTAAATCGTATCAAACCAAAAAACAATCATAGAAAAGCGATTCCTGTAACTGTCAAAACCAGGATTGGTTACGAAAAAATAATGACCAAAGATTGGATTCCTCATATAATCGAGGCTCAACCTGCCCGGCTGGCTCTTCATGGTCGTACCCTTGTTCAAATGTATTCAGGTAACGCCAACTGGGATGAGATTCAGATAGCCAAGGAGCTGGCTAAACAGGCAAAGATTCCACTCATTGGCAATGGCGATGTTAAAGATTACGATCAAGCACAATTGCAGATGAAAAAATATGGCGTTGATGGTGTACTGATTGGCAGGTCAACATTTGGCAATCCATGGGCTCTTCGAGACTATAAACCCTCAAATATTGAGAGATTGGTTGTAGCGCTAAAGCATGCCAAACTTTTTACCAAATATTTTCCCGATGGAAATTTTTTATCGCTTAGAAAACATCTAACTTGGTATACCTCAAATTTTAATAACGCAAGTTTATTAAGAAAACAGCTTGTTCAAGTAAAAAATGTTGAGGATGTAAAAACAACTATTGCTAACTTTTTAAAAGAAAATCCTTTAGACTTTGAAACTGATAAGGATCGTAAAGCGACACTGGGAGAACCACTTTAAACTTTTTTTTAATCTCGTTTACTTTTCTATCGAGCACTTCTTGTGAGACCAAATCAGTTTTAGTTAAGAGAATTATTTTTGGCTTCTTAATCAAATCTGAATTATATCTTTTCAATTCTTGCTCAACTGTATAAATTTCAGCAAGCACATCATCGCTCTCTGCTGCTACACAATGAAGTAAAAAGGGCACTTTTTCTATATGTTTTAAAAAATTTAAAACCTAAACCCTTTCCACTGGAAGCACCCTCTATCAGACCGGGTATGTCCGCAATCACCAAGTCATTCAAAACCCCCAAATTTGGCTCTAATGTAGTAAAAGCATACATTGCTGTTTTTACTTTTGCATTAGTAAGCTCATTTAACAAACTACTCTTTCCAGCATTAGGTAAACCCACGAGGCCAAAATCAGCAATCAACCTCAAAACAACGTCATACTCCCTTTCATCACCTTTTGTTCCTGCTTCTGCCTCGCGAGGAACTTGGTTTGTAGAAGTAGCAAAAGATTGATTACCTCGACCTCCACGACCCCCTCTGACGAGCAGATGCATCTCTGAATCGTTGTTTATCTCAAATTCAGTGTGGGTATGTTTTTCTTTAAATAAGGTTCCAATTGGTACATAAAGGATTAAGTCTTGACCCGACTCGCCAGCTTTTCTAAATCTTTGACCGGGCTTTCCATCTCCTGCTTTAAACGTAGTCTGTCCCGAAAAATTATGCAAATCTGCCAGCTGCTTATCCCCAACTACAAATATGCTACCACCATCCCCACCGGGGCCACCACACGGTCCTTTCTTCATGGGGTAAAACATAACGGCTCCGTGTCCACCGTTTCCGGCTTTAACTGTGAGTTTTATTTCATCTACAAACATATTAAATATTATACCTGTAATTTTTTTTTATATGCCAATATTTATTTTAAAAAAAATTTATA
>JBEIIR010000039.1:0-5381 GCA_040380695.1 Gammaproteobacteria bacterium
AGACCGCTGATATTTTTCAGAATAAGGCTATAGAACTTGCTAAAACTAGTGGTTTTGATTATATTGCCCTTGATCTTGAAGTATCCAGCTTGCCGTTTGAAGGTGTTAGTGACTCAATTACTCTTTTTGTTAAGAATTTTTCGCAAAAGGCTGATCAGATTGGCCTTGAATTTGAGATTATTTTATACGGAGATCTCTTTAAACGAGGTAGTCCTTATGATCTTAAGCAATTTGCAGATGTGGTTGATGGGGTTGCGATTATGGCATATGATTTTCATAAGTCAAGGGGAGAGCCTGGGCCAAATTTCCCGTTTGATGCGGAAAGTTCATTTCCCGGTAAAAAAACCAGTTACACCTACTCCTTTAAGGAAATGATCGATGATTTTTTGTTGGTTGTAGGACCAGAGAAGCTAACAGTAATTTTTGGAATGTACGGATACGATTGGGCTTTGGGGCCTCAAGGATTACCATTAAAGAAAGCAACAGCCATCTCGCTTAAGGTTATTGAAAAAGAGATATTGCCAAGATGTGGGAGTGAAAATTCTCTAAAAAACAGACCTGACACAGGAAACTTTGTCACTGGTGAGTCAAAATATCAGCTTTGTGTATTGCAAAAAGATACAGTGTCTCAAGAGAAACGACTTCAATATTCGGACATAGATGGTTATAGGCATGAGTTATGGTTTGAGGATAAAGAGTCGGCCGAGCTCAAGATAGCTTATCTCAAAGTGAAAGGTATAGGAAAGGTTAGTTACTGGGTTTGGGGCTATTATTAGACATTATTATCCTTAGCGACACTTTTTTTAGCTCTAATTTTAAAGCCATATTTTTCAAAGACACCCATCTCTTTCAATTTCCACATAAATAACGCCCCTTTGCTACGAGCATTTGAGTCAACTACAAATCGTAGTGCCTGTTCTAATACGGCGCGAGGAAGATCTTTTGCCATCTTGATGTATAAGGCTTTCCTTCGGGTGTCTTCCAGTTTTTCTGACAAATAAATCCCAAAAGTTTGAAATTCAGTAGAAACGTACTTATCTTCTCGCGGATCAAATTTTTTAAGAATGTCGCCTATCGCTTGAAGATTGTCGTTTTTCATAAGTAAATTTTATTATAAAACAGAATTGGGGACTACAGACTATCCTTTAGTTGATTAAAAATTGCTGGAAAAATAGTGTCGTGTAGTTTATCCTGTTCTGATCTATCAAAGTCGGCCAGTAAAAAATCTTCGCCTGAGACTGCTGTAGATTTGCGATTCTCTACACCGATTCTGATTCGCGTAAAATCTGATGATTTAAGTGCGTCCTCGATAGATATTAGGCCGTTATGTTTTTTTGGCCCCTTCAAAGTACACAATTTGTATTGTCCTAATAGAAAATCTAAGTCATCATGTATGATGCAGAGGTCGTCAATAGTTAAATCTTTATTTTTTTCTAGCAATTTACTAACAGAGAAACCTGATAAATTCATGAAAGTTTGCGGTTTTAGCAAAGTCAATTCTAAAGATTTGCTTGATCCTTGTAAAATAATATGTGACATTTCCGCCTTTAAATATTTATCAAAAAACCATTTTTTTATAGTCGTGGAGTTTGCATAAATAAAATCGAGAAATAAAAAACCCGCGTTGTGACGATTTTTGCAATATTTCTCACCCGGATTACCGAGGCCAATTAGAGTTAAAGGCATGGAATATTATACATTATATGAAGGGATGGAAGAGGGGCTGGAAGAGGGATACTCCTTTTTTAGGGATACTCCCTAAAAAAGGAGTATCCCTCTTACGGACTGATAGACCTGACTAATAATTTCTGCTATTCTGTAAATGGTTGCAATTTTACATTTGAATATGTCAAAAAATACCATGTTTCAAAATATAGTCACAGATGAAGTCATGAATACTTCTGACGAGGTTAGAAATGAGTTTGTCAAGCAGATTGACACAAAAATAAATTGTCCTTTTTGTGCAGATAATGAGAAACTTTCTCCAAAAGAAATTTTAAAAGTTGAGATAGGTGAGAAAAATGCTTCGGGGGGGAGAATTCGTGTTGTTTCAGACAGATTTCCAATAAGTGAAATTCACGAAAATGTGATTTTTTCAGATGATGAGAAAGACTTTCACAATCTTCCAGATGATCATGTTGCTCAAGTTTTTCAAGTATTTAAAGAAAGATTTAATTTTTATAAACAGATGGGGCGAGTTTTAATTTTTTCAAATCAAGGTGAAAAAGCGGGGGCTGACATGAGTCATCCATATGGGCAAATAATTGTTTTGCCAATGAAAAAAAAATTAAAACCACATAACGATTTAATCTTGCAGAAATTTTTATTCGAGACTGAGAATTTCAAAATTCTTTATCCAGAATTTTCTGCGAACAGTTTTGAGGTAATTATTAGCGATAAAATTAGCGTTGAGGATTTTGGAGCCCTCTCAGATTTAAAAATCAAAGAATTGGCAGTTTTATTTAAAAAAATAATCTTCGGACTGACAGAGATCATGAATGAGGAGGAGGGTTGCCGAAATATTGACTATAATTTTTACATATCTTCAGAAAATAAATGGTTTTTAAGAATTATACCCCGGATTAGAGTAATTGGTAGTTTCGAGCTTGAAACTGGCATGTCACTAAAAATGACATCAATGGAAGAACTGTCAAAAATGTTAAAAGATAAGCTAGGAATTGCGAATGCAGAACCAGTAGAACAAGTGAACCCTGAGCCGTTAGAAAAATTAATACTCAAAACAGAAGAAGAAAGGATGAGCGATATTTTGGGTAAGTTGGGGCATTTTGGAGGGAGTATCCCTAAAAAAGGAGTATCCCTAAAAAAGGAGTATCCCTAAAAAAGGAGTATCCCTGATACACTGATACAAGATGAGAAAGATCATAATTTTTACTATTTTATTTCTTGGTTATCTTGCAACTCACGGTTCGGTTAACGCTACCACAGATTCATTTGATCCAAATTCGGTCATTATTAGCTACAAAGAGGGGGAGTCTCCTGAAGATTTAAGGTTAAGGATTAAAGAAAGATTAGAAGCCAGTAGTAATTTTTTAATTTATCTAAAAAAAACGCTAGAAGACCTTTTCTCAAGGCTTCGCGGTAAACCATTGCCAGAGGAAAAATTGAGAATTTTGGAACAAAAAATTCATCTAAGTAAAGTCAAAGGTAGTCAAATAATTGAGATCAAAAAAAGATCGGCAAAGGTAGGAAAAAAAATCCATGTATTAAAGTTGCAGCACAAAGCTGATATAGAGGAGGTCATAAATACTTTACAGTCTTATGAGGGCGTGGAATATATTGAACCAAATTTCATTGTCAGGGGCCAAAGCCAGGCATCAGTTTCTTCTCAGGCCACAAACGACCCAAATTTCTCAAATCAGTGGGCGCTTACAAATATAGATGCAGAATCATCATGGGCATTAGAATCGGTATCAAAGGTTACTGTCGCGGTAATAGATACGGGAATTTTATATGAGCATGAAGACATTCCTAAAAATTCAGATATTATAGTTGGTCCCAATTTTATCGATCAATCAGGAACATCAGTCGATGATAATGGTCACGGAACTCATATTGCCGGTATTATTGGAGCCTTAAGAAACAACTCATTGGGCATATCAGGAGTTAGCGGGAATGTTAGATTGATGGGGATTAAGTCATTGAATAGTGCCCAAAATGGGACGGTGTCGAATGTTATTGCCGGGATAGAATATGCAGTCGCCAATGGAGCAAAAGTCATAAATCTCAGCCTTGGCGCGGAGGGTCAGTGTCCAGCTTCGCTTCAGAGCTCGATCACAAATGCATACAATTCTGGAGTGACTGTCGTTGTGGCAGCTGGCAACTCAAATATTGATGTGAATAATCCCCAGCAAGGAACCTATTTTTTTCCGAGTAATTGTCAAAATGTCATAGCAGTTGGCGCCACAAATTCCCTAGATGAGAAAGCTACTTATAGTAATTACGGCGGTAATGTAGATGTCTGGGCTCCGGGAGGTCAGGCAGAATCAGGTAACTGTGTTACGCAAAACTCCATACCCTGTATTATATCTACTTATATTCAAGGGAGTCCAAGCTCTACAAGCGTATACGCAGCTTTATCTGGAACATCAATGGCTGCTCCGCATGTTTCAGGAGTTGTCTCAATGTTAATAGCTAAAAATTCACTGTTAACACCGGCTCAGATTGAACAAATTTTAATTGCCACTGGTGAAAACATCACAATTTCTCAATTACAATCAAAGCGTCTGAATTCCTACAATGCAATAAATGCTGTCAGCTTGTCCCTTACCCCCACTGCCACCCCCACTGCTACCCCAATACCATCACCCACAAATACACCAACACCCACACCGACAAATACCCCTACGCCAACTCCTACGCCTATCAAAAAAATAATTACATGGACCTCTAACAACCCCAGTTCTTCTCAGGTGTCGTATGGTATGACCACATCCTTAGGTTTTCAAACCAGTGAGACAAATACAGTTTCCAGAGTTACCAATCATTCAGTCGAGCTAAATAACCTTATAAAGTGCACAACTTATTATTACAAAACCGTTTCCAGAGCAGTGGATAACACTGTGACAGAGGGTGGCATCTCTACTTTTGTTTCCGATGGCTGTACAGGAAGCTCTGCAATTTTATCGAGTGAGACTGTGCTTATTCAGACATCAACTGGCGGACAGTTAAGTGTTGATCAGTCAAGCACTAGGGGAATTACCCTAGATTTTCCTCCCAACTTCATCACAAGCGGCAGCATATTTACACAAATTCAAAGGTTAGAGAGAGATAAAGTAGCGCAGGCGAAGCCTGCGCCAAGTACCTATTTGATTATTGACCCTTATGTATATGAATTACATGCTCTATCTAGTCCGACAAGTAGTGTGTCCAGTTTTTCACAAGGTATAAATGTGACTATTAGATATCAGTTTTCAGAGATGCAGAATTTTAATCTTGATTCTTTAGTTATTGCCCGGCATAACGGTTCAAGTTGGCAGACACTCCCTGATTGTCAAAGACTTTCATCACCAACCAGAGTAACATGTAAAACTCAACAATTCTCAACATTTGCCCTTGTTGGTCAGGCAGCATTAACAAATACACCTAGACCTCAAAACACCAATACCCCAACTCCAACTTCTTCAATTTCACCAACCCCAAAATGTGATATTTATCCAGATCCCAAAGCCCCAGATATCTTTCAGATAGATGTTTTGGAAAACCAAGCCACCATTCATCTGTCTCCAGCAGGGACACCTGTGTCATATTATTTTGTGTCATATGGTTTTGATCAAAATGCTGAAGGGTTTGGGGGAGAGTTTTCTCAAGGAGATTCAAGTGGTGCTGTAAAATTTGATCTTAAAAGCTTAGCAAAAGGCACA
>JBEIIR010000040.1:0-5356 GCA_040380695.1 Gammaproteobacteria bacterium
AATCTGCCCCGTCTCTCCTGGAAATGCAGTGCCTTCGGCATGAGCCACACCTTGTTTAAGCGATTCACGATATAGGTCTTTATCTACGGTCGTTACATTTTTCAAAATATTTGCATTCGCTCCAATTTTTGGAACAACAATACTAAATTCAGGGTCCACAGGTACTAAAAACTCTACGTTTTTATCCTTTAACTGTCTACCTAGTTCACCAACTTGTCCGTTATTGTTTTGAAAGGAGTTGTATATTGATGCTTCAGCTGATTCTGATGAAGGGTCTACAACAACGAATTTTTTACCACTAAAACTGTTTAAATAGTAATTTATCTCTTCTTTTATAGGTTGATTCAATAGTCTAAACATCATAAAAAATGACGACAGTATTAGAAAGTTTCCAACCGTGCGTAAAGTAACAATGCGGTAATACTCTGCTTCTTTAAATTTCATAGCAATAACTGTCGTCTTTGAAAAAATTTTAACTAATTTCAATAAACATACGGAAATATACCCGTATCAAGTTTATTATACATATTCACACACTCCAAAATGTATTCTGATAAGAGTTAGCCTGATTTGAGATAATTTTTTAAACTAAAGCAGCTCTCTACTTTTAAAAATTTTCTCAACCGCCCTATCTCCTAGTTTGCTTCTTCGATTTTTTTTGAAGTTGTATTAAATTTGTAGCTTCTCTCGACCTTACGGGTATTATCAAGATTAAAGATTATTTTGAAAAATAAATATTCACTGTCTGCAGAAAAATAAGCGTCTGCACCAACTCTTTTAGCTAAGTCTCTCTCTTTTCTGGTATTGCCTGATTTAGCGATATCATCGTTGGCAATAGTATTTTTTAAAGGTATCTGCACAATCTCTTTGCTTTCAATATTAAAAATTACAGGATCTTTGTCACCTAACAAATATGAAGTTGCAAAAATATACTTTTCGTTTGGTGAGAAAGCTATTGGTGTCAAAGATTTTGCAAGTCCAGTGTCTACAAATTTGCCATTCAGATCAATTTTAGCGCTTCCTGAAAAAGGAGGTGGACCTAAGGCAGATAATTCCCAAGTTACATATAGCCAAGACGAGTCCGCACTCCAACCTAGAAGATGCATGCCAGGAGAAAATAGTTCCTCTGATTCCTCTACTATCTTTTGAGTTGGTTTAAATTCGCTATCTTCCCAATAAAGAATGCTAAAATCAGACAGATCTTTATCGGTTATCATAATTGTGGAATAGTATCTACTGCCAGCATTAAAAGAAGTTAGACTAACCGCCAACCATTTGTTATCAGGAGATGGTAAAAGAAAAGAGGTCGCATCTAAACTATTTGCGGGAATATTTTTTTTGGGCATCGACACATAATAAGCATTTTTCTGCGCAATGTTTACTATATAAGAGCCTGAGATAGCATATAACTGTCCCTCATAAATCATAGGGTTAATTAGCTCAACTTGAGGCGAATATTTTTCCAAAGAACCAATTATGATATTGTTTTTTTTATCTTTGACAAAATTAAATGGTTTACTTTGAAAAAAAGGAGTGCGAGGAATTTGTCTTTCTTTTCTATCTTCTGATGTTTTAAGCTCTCCTTGCGATGTAATCGTAACATAAATTGGATTCGTAAAACTTTCTTTAATGACAGCGTCAGAAATTACTCTTAATCTAAAACTTGATAAATACGATAGTGAAATAGAATCATTATCAAGCGATTTATTACTTATTGGAGCGTCTCTATTTTGTACTTGATTCTCAAGTTCGTTAATTTTATTTTGTAAGTCAAGAATCTGCGAATTATTCTTACCGATTAAATACAACTGAGCCATTTTTCTTTCTTGTGCAAGGTTGTTAAAAATAATTAAACAAAATACCACAAAAAGACATGCCATTGCCACTATCAATTTTCTACCTTTTACGGAAACTGCAAATATCTTCAAACGATCTAGAAATAGAAAGAAATTTTTTCGAAGAAAGTCACTTTTAGTTTGATTTGGTAAATCGTGACCACTCGTTGTACCTTTGTTTATAGAAGAAGTTCCCATATTTTTTTTGCGTAAAATTTAGTATACCATTTTATCTTAAATGAAGTGCCCCCACGAGGAATCGAACCCCGAACTATCCCTTAGGACGGGACTGTTATATCCATTTAACTACAGGGGCAATTATAGCAACTCCTTATTTTACCATTTAGAGTCTTTTATTTTGTTTAAAACAAAACAGAATGTTAAAACAATGAGAAATATTCAAAAATAAACGGCTGTATATTTATAATCATATGTAACAGGATTGGATAAATTATATTCCGATATCTAAAGTATACAAATCCCATCATCAATCCCAGAATAAAAGTACCAGGTAAAAGTCCGGGATGCAGATGAAAGATCGCAAAAACTATACTTGAGAAAATTATTGCCCGCTTTGGAGTAGTAATTTTCAATAGATAGGTAAAAATAACCCCTCTAAAAAATAACTCTTCATGAATTGGCACGAGGATACCAGTGTTTATCATGCTTAATAAATATTCAAAGCTGGATAGATCTCTCATACCTTCCCACTGCATCTCTACACCGTTTTCTATCAATTTAAGCGCTATATCACCGTAAAAGATGATTATAAGTGACACTACTAGAAGTACTGGCAAGCGAGCGAGAATACCTATCAGCGAGACAATTACAATATTTCCCAACCTTAGCCTCTCTGAAAATAGGCTTTTAAACGCTACTTTTTTTCTTTTAAAGAAAAAATAAATTACAAAAAATATTGTAAAAATATGAAAAAATAGAGTTGGGAGTGGTTTCTCTATGGAGGTTTTAAGTGACTGTGTGAAAAAAAAATCAAAAGTTAAGATGAATGCAGCAGGCGCCAATAGATAAATAAGCGCCTGCTGCGAAATTTCTTTTAATACTTTGAATTTTTCACGCATACATCACCTCATCACATCTTCCTCTACTCTTTTGTAGTTGACCAGCTCTTCCTGTCTATACCAAAGATCAACTTCAAAAACAGCTTCCTCTTTATTACCTGAAGCATGTAAAAGATTTTTTATTGGTCGACCCGTGGTATTAGCTAAATATGAAGAATCGTAGGAATAATCTCCTCTAATAGTACCTGGTGCTGACATAAGAGGCAAGGTGTGGCCTACCATTTTCCTTACTAACTCTACAGCGTGAGGTCCTTCAAGTACCATTGTAATAACTGGTGAAACAGTAATCATGTCCACCAACCACTCACGAATTTTTAAACCTATAGCGTGTGGATCTTCGCTACCAAATTCTGCGATCGGATCGATACCAAGATTTTTGTAATTTTCCAGGGTCTTGCCACCCATTCCGTTTATAAACTCTGTTCGAGATGCTGGATAATGTTTATCAGCAAGGTCTCTTGATACCATTAGCATCTTCATGCCTACAATTTTTAAACCGACTTTCTCAAATCGTGAAATTATCTCTCCTACCAAACCTCTTGAAACCGAGTCCGGTTTAAAGATTACCAATGTCTTTTCCATATATTTTTTAAATTTGTAATAATATCTCAAATTTTAACATAAAAAAATTTTATCTAAACACCACTGCACTACCGCTAAAGACATCTCTAACTTGCGCTTGAGTAAGCTCAAAATTAAAGATCTTGACGTCGTCAATTAAACCCGCATAATAATTTTGTGCAATATTTCCTCTTCTTCCTATCGCAAAAGCTCCGCTCCAGTTACCGATATTTACAGCTTCGGTTATTTGTGCATTTAAGATTCCGTTGATATAAATTTTTACTGTCTTATTATTTATGGAAACTGTAAAGTGAGTCCATGTATTTAGAGGGATACTCCCTGCCGTCGAAGAAAGAGATCTATTATTCACGTCCGCAATTTCTGTGTAAAAAACTTCTAAAGATCCGTTTGTATTGTAGCCTATCCAGTTATCAACACCGTTAGCAAAAGGTGTAAAGAAACGACTGTATTGATTTGCTGTAGGTCTGATCCAGCCGGAAACTGTTATATTATTAGCGCCAGTTTGAGCTGGAATTGAGAAACCATCTATAAAATCATCTGTTCCATCAAAATCCATAGCAAAATTTTCTCTTCCATTTTTACCATCCGCTCTTGCTCCTGTAGTTTGGCAGGTTCCGATAGCAGTGTTACTGCCCAAGGCACCGATAGTGATAGCGCCATTATTACCCGCCGCTTCTCCGTTTGCATTTACCGCAGAGTTGAAAACAGTACTGCCTTGACATTCATCAAATTTATAATGAGCGACAGGCGCTCCTTTGTTATACTCCCAAGCAATCTGCTGCGGTGTCCTGGCATAGTTATAAATTCTGACCTGATCTATATCTCCGTTTAGATAGTTATTCTGACCGCCAAAAGGCTCACCTCCACTGCCACCTATCATCATCTTGGCTGAACTATTAAAAACAGTCCCTGAATATGCAACTGGCGAAGCTACGGGGGAACCGTTCCTATATAATCTCAAGTTTGCGCCATCGTAAGTAAAAGTTACATAATTCCAGCTCTGCAAAGCAAGGTACTCTGTACTACTTACGGCCTGCCCCGGTCCCCAGGAACCTACGTTATCTACATATCCTAAAATATTGGTTGAGTTTATGGCTAGAACATAAGACCTTTGATTACCTGTTTCGTTCCACTTGCCAACAATTTTTACAAACCCTGAGGGAGTCTGTCTTAAAAAAACCCATGCTGAAATAGTAAAAGGGCCCAAAGGCTCAAGGCTTGCGGCATCATTTGCGGTTACAAAGTCGTCTACACCATCAAACTTAACTGCGCTGCCAAACTTGCCATTTGCAAAAGTAGGCCCGTTTGTTAACGTACCTGTATTTGAGTTTCCTGTGGTGTCGTTTGCTGTTGTCCCGGCATTTTCATCAAACTTCCACTCTGCAACTGGTGGATTACAAGACGATGTATCCCCGGGAACACAGTACTCTCGGGATGCTGAAAAAGATGGGGTTGTGCCGCTTGACTCGGTACCTAACGCGCCAAGCACCTGGGATTTGCCCTGATTGTATTCAACTTTTACCTGATCAGCAGATAGCGCCAAATTATACATTTTTAGATCGTCAAGCAACCCGTTCCACTGTCTACCGCTCGTACTGGCCCAATTACCAATTCTTAACGGCTGAGCATTTACTGATATTGTGGCACTACTACCCGTTGCTTGGGCTGTTTGAACCCCATTTAGATAATGAGTGATTGTAGCACCACTTTTAACAACTACAAAATGCTGCCAGACATTTGCGGCTAAAGTGGTTAGTGCTGCTTGCCCTGTGTAAGCCCCTGCGCCTGTTGTGTCCCATGCAAAATAATATTGATTTGTTGAGTTTAAATTCTGCTCAATCATGTAACCACCATTTGAGT
>JBEIIR010000041.1:0-5071 GCA_040380695.1 Gammaproteobacteria bacterium
AACTTGATTAAGCAGGGTTCAAAAATATGTAAATAAACATCAACTCCCGCCAGCTTAATGGTACCTCTATTTTATTACACTTTCTTTATTATTGCAATCAGCTCTTTTATAGTTAAAGAAGAAGGGATACTATTTGGATTTTTAGATGAACCGTTTAACAGCATATTTTTTGAAGCATGCAAAAACCAGGTAGCTTTTTTATCTACTTTTATAATTATGTTGTAAAGGTTGGTTAGGTCAAATTTTGGACTTGGCTGTGTTTTAATGCGAATATTTTTACTATCAGGATCGTACCTAACAACAATTTCAAATCCCTTTTTTAAAGCATATTTGACCGCTGCTTCATTCTTTGTTTCCATAAGTAAAACTTTTCCTAGGCTTGAGTTTAATATAATACCCTCTGCGATCTCCTCCTCTGCTTTTAGGTTATTTTTTATGGTAAAAAATACGCTGTCAAGAATGAGCATAACCATACTAATTAGCTCCTGATCGCTTGTAAGCTGGGCTCGTAAATTGTAGATAAACTCGTGTACAAGGTAGGCGTATCTGGGGTTTGTTGGTTCTGGAAAATTTACTTCTTGAAAATTATCAATTAAAGTTGTGTGTTTTACCATCTCTTCAATGGCCGATATGTCTTTGTCTTTGATGTGATTGTTAGCGATTAAGTATTTAAAAACTTTTTCAGTTGCTGATGATCTTTCGGAGCTTTGATGATGATCAAAATTACCAAGACCAGTATCAACATGGATTATTTCAGGATTAACATCAGGGTCTTTGCCCTCGTATGTGTCACCTGCTGGCACGAAGGCATGTTCGGCTCCACTCCATCCAGGTAAATACCTTTTTACTAACCAAGAAGACGTAATGGCATCAAGATCAGGAGAGATATGAGTAATAATAAGTTTCGACATGTGTTTAATTTTTTTTGCTTTGCAAAATTTACTTTAATATACCAACTATTTCATCGAGACTTAGTAAAATACTTTCTTTCTCATCTCTTTTTTTGTATTCAACTTTATTGCCAGTTCTTTTTGATATGACAATTCTGACAGGAATACCGATAAGATCAGCATCTGCAAATTTTTCTCCAGCTCTGACATCTACTCTATCATCAAATAAAACATCTACGCCATGTGCAGTTAATTTTTTATAAATCTCAAATGCTTTATTTTTAATCTCATCTTCATGATTGTCTAAGGCGATTAAGTGAACGTCAAAAGGCGCTACTTCTTTTGGCCAGATAATGCCCCGCTCATCGTGGAATTTTTCAATTAAAACTCCCATTATTCGGGAAGTACCTATGCCATAACAACCCATATAAACTAAAGCATCTTTTCCGTCTTCATCTTTAACGGTAAAATTTAACTGTTTTGAGAATTTGATGTTTAATGGAAAAATATTGCCAACCTCTGATGCTTTGAATACTTCATATCTTTCAGGTGTAAAATCTGTGACTATTTCTTTGTTAAGATATTCTCCCGTTTCTTTATTAAGATAAATTTCATCTTCACCGCTATCACAGATAGTTTGAAACTCATGAGAATTTTTTTCTGTAAAATCACCTCCGGAAGCCAAAGTTATAACTGTTTCTTCACCAATTCCGAGTCTTTCAAACACTTTTTTATAAGCTGGTATTGATTTGTTGTGGTAATAATCAAGTAAGTCACTTTCTGAGATATGAAAACTATATAAATCTTTCATTCGAAATTCACGCCCTCTTAAAATTCCGGATTTAGCTCTAGGTTCGTTTCTGAATTTTGTTTGAATTTGGTATAGAGCGAAAGGCAGGTCTTTGTAGCTTTTAATAAAATGTTTTGCTAAAGGCGTGATCACCTCTTCGTGAGTGGGGTTAAGAATATATTCTGTATCATTTCTTTCCAGAGAAAGAGGATTTGCCCCTGAAGCCTTAAAAAGAACATCAACTTGGTTTAATCTTTGAGTGTCTTCCCAAAGTTTTTTAGGTGCAAGTGCGGGCATTAAAATTTCTTGACCAATTTTATTCATCTCCTCTCGGACGATTTTTTCAATATTGGTAAGAACCTTTATTCCCAAGGGTAAAAAAGTGTACACACCGGACATGACTTGATTTACAAATCCCCCATTTATTAACAAAGTTGCATTTGGTGACTCATATTTCTTACCATTTTTATCTGTTTTGGGAAACATTTTAGAATATAACATCTCAGTTATTATAACAGGTTGAATTGTCAATCATCACTTAGACTTTAGGAAAAAATATGCTGTTACGCCAATTGCTATGGGATATAAAAAAAATAAGAAAATTAAATTATCAAAGTTTAATTTTAAATTTGGACTATTTAGTAAATCGTACCATGTTTTAAACTGCACCGACTCAGCTATAAAATTTAAAATTATCGCAACAAATAAGATAAACCAGCCTAAAACCAGTACCCTTAGGTAAGGGAACGAATTTTTTTTATACGGAAGCGGGCATGTATTTTTGCCAATAATTTGATAAAAAACACACCAAGAGCTAAGTGCCTCAAATAGTGTAAATAGTCCCGCTAAAACTAGAAATCCACTTGAAAAATATACTCCAATAAGTGTAAAAATTGTACCCGTTATAAATCTCAAAATTCTATCGGCAGTGCCAATATTTGTTCTCATAGACTATTGTTTGTAACCTAATTCTTTCAAAACTTTCTCTGCTGTTTCCTGCGGACCATGAGAATATGTGTCAATTATAAGGTGATAAAATTCAGGAGAGAAAAAATTATAGTCCCCATAGATTCTTTTCCATTCAATAAAATTACCTTCTTCCCTCTCTCTTATGTATTTTTTTGCTTGATCTATAGTTACTTTATCTCGATTTGCGACTCTATCTATTCTTAATGCATCATTTTCACATTTTAATAAAATACGAAGAGTGTCAGATCTTTCTCTTGCCATGAATCCAGCCAGCCAGGCCTCAATTACTATTCTGCCATTTTCAAGTAAATCAAGCGTTCTTTTGTCTAGTTTGTGATGAAATTCATCGGGTGCTAATTTGGCTAGAGGTTGCACATATTCTTTAGTAAAGTCCCTTAGAAGCTGTCCGCCAGAAGTAAATTTCCAACCTAAAGGTTCCAGATATGGCTTAAGAGTAGCATGAAGAGTATTTTTACCGACGGCGACGCCTCCTGAAATAGTTATATTTTTGTATTTTAAGCTAATTACATCCCCCATATTTTAACCAAGTCATTTATTGTTATTAACAAAGATAATCCCAAAAGAGTAATGAACCCAAAAATATTCAAGTATTTCTCAAGATTCTGACTTGATTTTTTACCTGTTACCCACTCATAAATTATAAACATCAGTCGACCTCCGTCTAAAGCCGGGAATGGTAGTATGTTTATTACCGCGAGATTCAAGGATAAAAGAGCTGTTATCTGCAGGATCGCATTTAGTCCATATTGGCGGGCTTCACCAATATATTTTGCTATGCCAATAGGTCCTGCAAACTCTACAACGGGAGGTCTATCAGAAAAAAATTGTAGCGGCAATTTTAAGATTTCGACTCCAATTTGATAAGTTGTGTTTAATGCCTCTAGTAGACCAAAATAAGGCACTTGATACCAAGGGTATTTTTTTAACTCTGTGAGCTGTGTTATCACAACGCCCAAAGTGCCTTGACCTTCAGGCGGATTTACTCTAGGAGTAATGTCTAAATCTAGTAGGTTTTCTCCCCTTTTAACCGTAAGTGTGATCTCTTCGCCAGCATATTGTTTAGAGAGATTTACTAATTCAGTAGCAGCCCGAAGATTTATAGCCCGATCATCGACTTTAAATTGCTCGATGATATCTCCTTTCAAAATTCCAGCTGAGTAGGCTGGTGAATCTTGAACCACTTGTTCTATGGCAACACCGGAGGGTTTTGGAATTCCAGAAAGCATAAGATATGAGATAATAATCCATCCGAGTAAAAAATTCATCACAACTCCAGCCACTATGATAACTGTTTTTTGCCAAGGCTTCTTATTAACAAAAGCTCGTTCTTTGGGAATTTTTTTATCAGAGTGCAGTTTGTCTTCTTCGTGGTATTCCTCGCCAAAGAGTTTTACGAATCCACCTAACGGTAAGAGATTGAAGCTGTATAGTGTTTCACCAAATTTTTTTGCAAAAACTTTAGGCGGAAATCCAAATCCAAACTCTTCGACATAAACACCATTTTTTTTGGCAGCGTAATAATGACCAAATTCATGTATTAAGACAAGAATAAGTAGAATGATAAAAAAAATCAGGGCTGTAATCATTTAAAGTGTTTTAAAAATTTATAGTATGAAATTTAAATATACAAGTTTACTATGGATAAAACAAGCCAGTGGTGACTATTTTTCCAAGTTAAACAGACATTATTTCGGCATCTTTCTTAGTTTTTAGTTCTGATAAGTGTTCGTTTTGTTTGGCAATCATGGTGTCTATCTCTTTTTCGTACCTGAATTTTTCGTCCTCAGTAAGTGTTTTTTCATCAAAGGCACGCTTGATATCTTTTCTTACCGATTCTCTCTCCCGTCGCATGGCATTTTTTGTATCCTCTATCATTTGAGAAACTAACTTTGTGAACTTTAATCTCTGCTCTTCAGAGAGGGGCGGAATGCGAACTGTTATCCTATTACCTTCAGTTTTAGGAGTTATGCCCAGCGGAGAAGAAAGGATGCTTTTTTCAATATCTTGTGTTGTTGAAGGGTCAAAAGGCACAACGACAATGGCATCATTTCCTTCGGTCATAACTGAGGCAATTTCTACTAACTTCATTTTCATGCCTCCGTATGCTGTAACCTGCATGTTTTCTAGGATTCCTGAGTTGGCTTTCCCGGTTCTAATGCTTTTTAGTTCCTCAATGAGATTATCAATGTGTCTTTTGGATTGGGTTAGGTATTTTTCAATAAAGTTTTCCATTTATTGATTATACATTATTTACTAAAACAGGGATACTCCTTTTTTAGGGAGTATCCCTAAAAAAAATTTTTTATTCTGTTCCAACTTCAAATCTTTGAAAACGGGAGATTACGATATTTTCACCAAATTTCAGTATGGCTTCTTTAATCATATCATCAATCGTTTTTGA
>JBEIIR010000042.1:0-4555 GCA_040380695.1 Gammaproteobacteria bacterium
GAGCGGGATACGAGAATCGAACTCGCTTCTCATCCTTGGGAAGGATGCATACTACCAGTGTACTAATCCCGCGATCATCTGGGTATTTTTAATGTTTGACCCACTTCTATTTTGTCATAATTTACAATTTTATTCTCATTGGCTAATCTTAGCCAGTCATTTCTATCTCCATACACTTTCTCGGCAATTAAAAAAAGAGTATCTCCGGGAGCTACAACATAAGTGTTTTTCGAATATTGCACTCTCGATGTCGAAACCGCACTAATCTCACCGTTTATGTCTAATTGTCCAGCATTTTCATTAGAGAGATAATTGGTATCTGTAACACTATTTGTCGCCTCATCTGTAAATTTATACTCTGGAACAGAGTTTATTGATAATTCTATCTGATCCAGAATATTAGAAAATCCATTTTTAACATGATTTATCTGATTACTGTATAGAGGGAAGGCATAAATAAGCAGTACAATAAAAAAAGCCAATAAACAAAAGGTGCCGATTATAAATTTTAAACTATTGTCTCTTAAAAGATCAGTAGTTTCTTGAGAAAGCTTATTTATCTCATTCTGGGCTGATGACAATTCTTTTACCATACTTGACTATTATAGCAAATAAGGTACATTGTATAATGTAGATGTGTTTATAATTTTTTTTAAACTTTATGCCTTTAATTTTTTTTCTAGCACCCTTATTTTTCCTAGTAAGCTATTTGATATATCTATACAACTCCCTTATTGTTGCCAATAATAGAATCAAAGAAGCGCTTTCCAGTATAGAAATACAGTTAAAGAGAAGGTTTGATTTAGTACCTAATTTAGTAGAAACTGTGAAGGGATACGCAAAGCATGAAGCTTCGGTTTTTCAGCAAGTTACCTTAGCAAGAACCGCTCTTCATGACGCAAAAAATATTCATGACAAGGCAGTTGCTAACGATACATTGACATTCGCTTTAAAATCGCTATTTGCTGTTTCTGAGGCTTATCCAGATCTAAAGTCAGACTCAAATTTTAGTGAGTTACAGCGCCAATTAGAGGATACGGAAGATAAAGTAGCCTATGCGCGTCAATTTTACAATAGCCAGGTTCTGGATTTTAACACGAAAATATCATTATTTCCTGCAAACTTTTTTTCTAAATTTATGAATTTTCATTTTTTTGAATTTTTTAATTCAAACAATGAAAGTAAAGAGCCAATCAAGGTGTCGTTTTAACATATGCGCAGATCAGTCTATAGCGAAATTGGGTTTAACAAGATTAAATCTGTGCTGTATTTTGTAATATTTAGTATATTTATAACTGGTTTTTTTGGCGTTATCGGTTATTACGAGGGCGAAATATCAACTTATCTCGCTTTAGGAGTTTCTTTATCATGTTTCTCCATTTTTTTAACGTATTTTTTTTCAGCAAGCCTAATATTACGATCTTTAAAGGCTAAACCTGCTTTAAAGAGTGATTTTTTTAACTTATATACTGTGACTGAAAATTTATGCTTAGCATCGGGACTGCCAATGCCTAAAATATATGTAATTGAAGATAAATCACCCAATGCATTTGCAACCGGAAGAAATCCTCGTCATGCTGTTATTTGCGTTACCACAGGATTATTACAAATTCTTGACAGATCTGAATTAGAGGGGGTGATAGCTCATGAAATTTCACACATAAAAAATTATGATGTTTTACTTGCATCAATGATTGCCTTACTATCGAATTTAATTTTTCTTACCACGAGAATGCGTTTTCTTAACAATCCAGATTTCCGTATCAAAAAAAATCCCTTAAGTTTGTTTACTTTATGTTTTTATTATTTTTTTACTTTGTTTGCACCGATTATTGCTATAATAATCCAGTTGGCTATTTCTCGACAAAGAGAGTATCTAGCTGATGCAGATGCATCATTGCTAACCAGATACCCTGAAGCACTAGCAAACGCGTTAGAAAAGCTTGATTCCTATAGGCAAGGTCTCATCGATGCTTCCTATTCAAATGCACATCTATTTATTGTAAATCCTTTAAAGCAGACGGATGCACATAATTGGTTATCAAATTTATTTTCTACCCATCCACCGTTAAAAAAAAGAGTAGAGATTCTTAGAAACATTTAATAATTTATGACTTTAAAGCCAAACCCCACAAAAGATATAAGGATAGTTGTCAATGATAAAAAATATAATCGTTATCCCGTAAAAACCGATCTTTTTGAGAAAGGCACGGATTATGTCACAGAAATTTTGAAATATACTTGTAAAAGCCTTAAAGAGATTATCTCAACTCACAAAGATTTTCCGTTTATTTACTATGTAATAGTGTCAGAAAAAATTATTGCAATCTCTCAAGGGCGTTCTTTCTTTATCAAGGACATCAAACCCAGTAAACTAGCCATTTTTTTATCAAGATTTGTTAAAAAAACCCCACATGGTATAGGATTGGGGAGTCCTTATACAATGGAATTAGCTTTAAAGGAAGTTGGTGTTCTAAGAATTTTACTGGCTTCATCAGTATCTGTATTTGCAAAATTATTTGGAATTTCGGGAATGTTTTATGTAATTGCAGGAAGACAGGCGGCTTCTATTGATGGACCTACTTCATACTCATTATATCCTTCAAATGTCTCTGCAAAACTTGCGCCTAAAAATCCAGAAAAGGTGGCATATGAAATTTTCAATAGGATTAAAATTTCTAAAGAATTTACAAGCGATGATATTTCCTCGACAAAAAAATGCGTTCTCGGCGGCTTGTGTATTATAGATTCTAACGATTTAGGGAGAAATGTTCTTGGAAACTCATCTGCAAAACCAGACTCATTTTTTGAGAGTTTAATGCGTGATAATCCAATGGGCCAAGGTAGAGAGCAAACTCCAATTATCATCGCAACGGAGGATAATCAGTAGGCTTGAAAATGCAAAGTTTTTAAATATAATTGAGTTATGACTACTTCACATAAACTTTCAAAGCCTCAAGTTTTACATATCGCCGAACTCATAAACGTCAAAATCTCTCCGGAAGAGCTTATATTATTTTCATCTCAACTAGAAGAGACCGTTTCATATGTCTCAAATTTAGATGAGTTAGATACTAAAACCACTGAGGCAACAGCTCATTCGACTAATGCTTCAAATGTTTTTTTTTAAAGATGCAACTGTTAATGATAGGCAATTCACAAGCAAAGAGGCGCTTTCTCAAGCTAAAAAAAAAGTAGGTGATTTTTTTGTAGTTGATAGAGTTTTAGAATAAATAATATGCTTGGTAAAACACTTACAGAATTGATCGGTTTAGTTAATGAAAAAAAAATTTCCTCATATGAAATATATAGTTTTTTTCTTTCAAGAATCAATAAACATAACAAAAAACTCAATGTTTTTGTAGATATAAATTCAAAAAATTTTTTAATAAATGAAGATACTTATCTTAACGGAATACCAGTTGCAGTAAAAGATAATTTCTGCACTAAGGATTTAAAGACCACAGCGTCTTCAAATGTATTAAGAAATTTCATTCCACAGTACGAATCGACAGTTACCAAGCGGTTAAAAATTGCAGGCGCAAATATAATTGGTAAGACTAATATGGATGCCTGGGCTCACGGCTCATCCACAGAAACATCTGACTTTGGACCTTCCAAAAATCCATGGAACTTAGATTATGCACCGGGAGGATCTTCGGGCGGTTCGGCTGTTGCAGTCTCAACTTACATGGCTCCTGTTGCAATAGGTTCTGAAACTGCAGGATCCATCCGTCAGCCGTCTGCTTGGTGCGGAGTAGTTGGGCTTAAGCCTACTTACGGAAAAGTATCAAGATACGGTGTTATCGCTATGGGCTCTTCTTTTGATTGCCCAGGACCAATGTCACTTTCGGTTCAGGATTCTGCTCTTGTCATGAATTTAATTGCTGGAAAAGATCCCTACGATGCAACAACTATTTCCGATAAAATTCCAGATTATACAAAGAATCTTAATACAAAAAGAAAGCTTACGATTGGTATTCCTGACGAGTATATGAAAGATTTAAGCCGCGAAGTTTTAGAGTCTGTTGAGCGATCTTTACAGATTTTACAAAAAATGGGTCATACCTTAAAAAAAGTTTCGCTACTTGACCCAAAATACTCTATTTCAGTGTACACAATATTACAAAGAGCCGAAGTCTCTTCAAATCTTGCACGTTTTGATGGGGTAAGATTCGGCAATGATAGGAGTTTTTTTGCAAGAGAGGCAAAAAAACGTATGATGCTTGGAGCTTACACCTTATCTCATGGCTACTATGATGCATTTTATAAAAAAGCCCAGAAAGTAAAAACTCTTATCATAAACGACTTGAAAAGAGTCTTTAGCGAAGTAGATATCATTGTCTCTTCTCCTACACCAACGACCGCCATAAAACTTGGTGAATTTAATAAATACCCATTCTTTGGCGAAACTATGGATGTTTTAAATGAAGCGGCTGCTGTTGCAGGTACGCCAGCTATCAGCGTGCCGTGCGGTTTAGATAGCAATAGCTTGCCGGTAGGGTTACAATTCATGGGAAATTATAACGATGAGGAAACTATATTAAATATTGCA
>JBEIIR010000043.1:0-4307 GCA_040380695.1 Gammaproteobacteria bacterium
AATTAGGCAACTATAAATCCTTAATGATTGGTTTAATTATAGTGACGTTTGCCCAGATTTTATTAGGTTTATCTGCTAATTTATGGTATTTTTTTTCAGTGTTATATCTAAACAGTTTAGGTGTTGCCATGGCTATTCCCACGTTTAAATCCTTGTTATCTGAACATGTTGAGCACGATAAACAAGGCGAAATAATGGGTCTTGATGAGTCTCTGGTATCAGCAACATCTGTAGTTGCGCCGCTTATTTCAACATGGCTTTATCAAGATTTAGGGCCATCTGTATTTGTGTTGCAAGGAATATTATTGTTATTGGTTTTATTTATATATTTTAAAAGAAAAGGCTGGTTGCTAAGGGGAGGGCATAAATAAATGATCTTTTTATAATTATATTTTTTTAGGTGGATTTAACATATCTTTCTCAATAAGTTCTCTAAGATAAACGGATTTAGGTGTTTTTTTATCTTTAACAATGCTGTCGAGATAAGCGGCGATAGATGGAGTTATGAAAAATGTAAATCTAAGGTCCGCTTTTGATTCTACAAAGTTTTTAAAATCCTTAATAATCTCATGTAATGAGCTGAGGTTATATTTTTCTGTAAGAATTTTTTCATCGGAGTGGTGAGCAAGTAAACTTGGGGCTTCGCCTCCGCTGTATAAAACTAAAACAGGTTTTCCGACACGCAGTGCCAACGATATCTCGTAACCAACACTGATGCTAGGGTATGAGGTTTCTGCAATAAGCGCATCGCATTTATGTATCCACTCTTCAAGCTGTCTATGAAATGCCAATCTTTTCTCTCTTGAAGATGAGTTCACTTCTGGTTCTGAAGTATTTAAGATGTGATCAGCAATAATGTTAATGTCGTTTGCTTTTACAGACTCAATTATTTGAGTATAGTTTTTGATATACTGGTCCTTTGCTGCTATAGAAGCCGTGAAGTAGAATGTAAGTTGTCTTTTAGACATGTTGAAATTATATCAAATTAAGTGTATGATTAAAAGTTAAGAGTTAAAAGTTTATAACCTTTTTATTTTATGGGAAAATCTAAACTTGGAATAGGATTAGCGCTCGGAGCAGTTTTAGGTGGAGTTGCAGCATTTTTTTTATCACCAAAAACAGGCAAAGAAAATAGAGAGATGGCTAAAGAAAAGTTGGAGGAATGGAAAAAAAGATTCGAAAACAAAAGTGCTCACGATGTTGCAAAGGAAATTTTTGGACAGGCAACAGATGAAGGTAGAAAAATTTATGAAAGAACACAAGAATTGTTAAATGGTAAGCTTGATGAATTAAAATCAAAAGTTGAGGAGATTGATCAGGATAAATATAAGGATGTGGTAAAAGAAGTTATCGCCAAAGTCCAGAAAGAGAAAAACGTTACCGAAGATAGAGTTGCGAAATTAAAAAAGTTTTTACTAGATAGATGGGAATATGTACTGTCAGAGACTGCTAAAGATGTAAAGAAGCTGTCTGATAAAAATAGTAAGGAAGAATAAAAGTATTATGGATCTGCAAAGCTTATTTTATGTAATTGGAATTGTTTTGATGGTTTTGATTCTAATTGGATTAATTTTTTTTGCGATATTAACATTTTTGGTGATTCGTTTTTTTAAAAAAGCGCCTGCCAGCCTGCTACCTTTTCTACAGGGCATTGTTGGTTCAAGAAAAAATCAATATATCGGAATGGCAGTTGCCAGTATCGCGTCATTTATATTCTCTAAACTCAAAAAAAGAATTAACAAAACCTAACCCACCCCACTTACCGTTTACCGTTTAATGTTTATCGTTTACTGTTTACCGCTTAATGTTTACAGTTTACCGTTTACCGTTTACCGCTTACCGTTTATCGCTTACAGTTTACCGCTTACCGCTTACCGTTTGTTTACTGTTTATCGTTTACTGTTTACTGTTTACCGTTTGTTTATTGTTTATCGTTTAATGTTTACAGTTTACCGTTTAATGTTTACCGTTTACCGTTTATCGTTTAATGCTTTATCGCTCTCCCGTATTTCTCCTTTGAAAGTCTTATAATCTTTTCAGAATTTTCATTTTTAACTGAAGGCAATGGTAATGTTTTTGCTGGAAAGGGCGAGGAGGTCATCTCATTAATTGACATTTTTAGGACAGTTTCAAATTTTCCAAGAGCAACTAAATCGTTTTGAGTATAAAGACCAGAAAACTCTTTTGTCAAAAACTCAGCGTCACGCGCACCAACAACAAATGAGATAAGTGTACCCACATTGCCAAAAATAGCAGTCATCACATCTTCGTCAATCTGCTCGATATATTGATTTGCCAAGGTCAGAGCCAAACGATATTTTCTTGCTTCAGAAAGGATTTTTATAAATGAAGATGTGGCAAAGTTTTGAAACTCATCAACGTACATGAAAAAATCACGCCTGTCGTTTTCTTTCATAAACGATCTATTCATAGCCGCAAGCTGCATCTGAGTTATAAGCATAGCTCCCAAGAGTGCTGCGTTGTCTTCACCTAATTTACCCTGAGACAAATTTAAAATTAAAATTTTCCCGGAGTTCATTATCTCTTCAAGGTCTATGGTTGATTTAGGTTGTCCAATTATATTTCTTATCATTTTTGATGACACAAACTGTCCGATCTTGTTTTGAATTGGGGCAATGGCCTCAACTCTTAGTTTGTCTGTCATTTTGTCAAATTCGCGAAGCCAAAAGTTCAAAAGCACAGGATCTTTAACATGTTTTAAGTTATTTGCTCTAAATTTAGGATCGGCAAGTAGGGGAAGTGCGTCTACAAGTGTTGAGTTTGGTATCTCAAGAAGTGTAAGAACGGTGTTTCTCAAGATGTATTCAAGCCTTGGTCCCCAAGAGTCGCCATAAAGTTTGTAAAAAATTGACACAATGCCAGACGCCACAAGGTCTCTATGTGTCTGATTTTTAATCTCCAAAACATTTAAAGCAAATGGGCGTTCTGTGTCAAAGGGTTCAAGATAAACAACATCGTTTATCCTTCTTTTTGGTATATATTCCATAATAGTTTCAGATAGATCGCCGTGTGGGTCAATAATAGCAACGCCACGATCACGCCTGATGTCATCTATAGCCATGTTAGCAATTAGAGTTGATTTACCGGCACCGGTTTTGCCGATTATGTACATATGTTTTCGCCTATCAATAGATCGAATACCAAAAATAGAGTCCCGATTTTTGTATTCTGCTTTACCAAAAAAATTAATATCTTTCTTTTCATCTTCATGAATGTTATCGACAGTTGGTAGATTTTCAGGAGGTTCACCCATGAGAGTTTTGCCCCAAGCAATATTTTTTATGCCAGTTAGGGCTTTGCCAGGTGGATGCCATAGAGTCGCTAATTCTTGTGCATTTAAAATCTGCTTTCTGTTTTCTAAGAGGGAAAAAGATCTAGATTTGATTTTTTTAATAAACGAAGCTTTATTTTTATTGAAATTGGCAAGCCCCAACTTATTACCTTCACCAGAGGAGAGGCCGCCGTAGGCGTTCCAGATATTTTGTACTAATATACTTGGGTTGTGTTCTTTCTCTTTCGAAGAAACTAAAATCCTGATTGATGTTCGGCCACCTTCGTACATGACTTTTTTGGTCATATAAGAGACATTTTCATCGGTTTTCATCTCTTTTTTTTCACCTGTCAATGGGTCTGTTACTGTTTTTACTCTTTTTTCTAGCGTTTCGCCTTGCCAGGTAAAAGATGGGGTCGTGACAAGTACTTGAATGCAGGCCCTAAACCAAGGTTCTTGCTTTGATAAAAGGCCAATAACCGAGGTGATAGGATCAACTTCTGAAAATTCTGCGTAAGTTTTTATCGGTAGGGTGTATGTTTTTTGAAGTCTGAGCTCAGCAGTTGCAACAACGGGATTTTTTAGAATCACCTCAAGTGGGTCAGATGTTCTTGTAATTGCAGATTGTGGGTAAGATGCCTGAATGAGGCTTTGTAGTAATGAATCCCTTGATTCAGGAATCGTGACGTAATAATAAACCGATTGTCCAGTCAGATATATCTCAAAAGCATAATTATCAACTGGATTAAAAAGTCTGGAAAAAATGGGGTTTATTCCAGTTAAAAGTGACGAAAAAATTTGAGACGCAGCCTCTGGGCCGGTTTCATCTTCTTTTGGGTTTCTGATTTGAAGGTGGGAGAGTGGCATATTATGATTATACACTTTTTAAAGATTTTCTTTTCTTTGCGTTAAAAAGTAAAAATATTACTGCAAAAATCAAAATTAAAAATCCTAAATACTGCAAATATTGTGGCCAGAAGACGATGGTGATAGATTTTAGTTCCTGGTTGTCTGT
>JBEIIR010000044.1:0-3748 GCA_040380695.1 Gammaproteobacteria bacterium
AAAACAGCCTGTTAAATTTATGGTAAAATTTCATTAATGAACTACAACGTAAATTTACTATTTATAATTTTAGGATTCATAATGATTGGTATTGAGATTTTGCTTGGAGCAGTCACAGGCTTTGAACTTTTAATATTAGGCTTAATTCTTATTGTATCAGGGAGCTTAGGTTACGTAGCAAATTCTTTTGTCCTTGCTATTTTTACAGCAACAGTTTTGCTATTTGTATATGTTTTTTTTGGTCGACAAAAACTTCGAGACTATCTTGTTTTAGGTACCAAAAAAACAAACGTTGATTCTCTAATTGGTAAAGAGGCTGCTGTGATTGAGGATATCTCATCTACCAATGCGGGAAAAGTTAAGATTGACGGAGAAGTCTGGCGGGCAAGTTGCGGAGAAACTGTAAAAAAAGGTAGTACAGTTAAAATTGAATCAGTTTCGGGGGTTACTTTATCTGTAACACCAGAGTTATAATTTTTTTTAAACA
This sequence comes from Gammaproteobacteria bacterium, assembly GCA_040380695.1. Classification (GTDB taxonomy): domain Bacteria; phylum Patescibacteriota; class Microgenomatia; order UBA1406; family GWC2-37-13; genus UBA1450. The sequence continues at coordinate 488 of JBEIIR010000044.1, forward strand.
TTATGGAAATTTTAGTACCACTTTTTATTATTGCAGTTATAACACTTTTTGCTTCTGTGAAGATTGTTAATCAGGAGGAGCGGGGCATAATAATGAGGTTAGGGAGGTATAAATCCATGGCTGAACCCGGATTAAATATAGTATTGCCTTATGTGGAAACTTTGATTAAAGTGGACGTACGAGAGAAAGTTATAAATGTTGATCCTCAAAAAGTTATAACCAAAGATAATGTTTCTGTTACAGTTGATGCTGTGATTTATTACAAAGTTGTAGATCCAGTTAAATCACAGTTTGAAGTAGAAGACTTTGATACGGCTGCGACTACTCTTGCCCAAACTAATCTGCGAAACATTGTAGGTGATAAGACTCTTGATGAGACGCTTACTGCTCGAGATATTATAAATACTAATTTGAGAGCCGTGCTTGATGATGCGACCAACGGTTGGGGGGTAAAAGTCACAAGAGTTGAGGTGCAGAAAATTGATCCGCCACCAGAGATTACAGACGCTATGAGCTTACAGATGAAAGCTGAGAGAGAAAAAAGAGCTAAGGTTCTACAAGCAGAAGGAATTAGACAGAGTAATATCCTTGAGGCAGAAGGTCAGAAGTCTGCTGATATCTTACAAGCTGAAGGCGAGGCTAAAGCAAAGTTACTCAGAGCTCAAGCCGAAGCAGAGGCGATCAAGGTGGTTGCTGAATCGGCAAATAAACACTTTGATGTCAGAGCGCAGGCATGGCAGAAGCTTTTAGTGGCAAGTGAAGTTCTTAAAGATAACACTAAATATGTTTTGCCAACTAACGGGGATTTGGTAAGCGTTTTAAATCTCGAAGGCAAAAATGATGGGTTCACCCCATTACCTAGGAAATAGAAATGGTACAATCGTACCTATGAAGATAATTAACCGAAATTTTCGCCGAGAATTTGAGGCAGTTAGCTTATATGAAGCTGGGATTGTCCTTACCGGATCTGAGGTGAAATCTATAAGAACGGGCAATTTTAAACTTGAACAATCATTTGCAAAAATTATTGACGGAGAAGCGTGGCTCTTTAATGCAGAGATCCCAGTGTATTCTTTCACAGCAAATAAAAACTACCAGCCAACCCGTAAAAAAAAATTACTATTAAATAAAAAAGAGATAGTTCAAATAGAAACCAGACTTAAAACTGGGGGGCGTTTGACATTGGTGCCAGAATCCTGCTATAATAAAGGGCGTCAGATTAAGATATCTCTTGCTTTATGCAAAGGATTAGGTGAAATAGCTAAAAAAAAGATTGAGATGAAAGAGGATCTCAAAAGAGCTCAAGAGCGAGAGATGAAGGAGTATGTGAAGCAATAAACGATAAGCAATAAACGATAAACGATAAACGATAAACGATAAACCCTTAATGTTTACTGTTTAACGTTTACCGTTTACCGTTTACTGTTTAATGTATAAACGTTTAAATTTTCGGGGATGACAAGGTTTCGACGGAGAGAAAATGCTCGTTAAAAAATGGCAAAGGCGCAACCTATGCGACATATGGAAAAACTATATGCAACTTCTGCAAAAGAAGAAGCACAGTCTATCGTAGCTTCAGCTCTATCAAAGCTTGAAAGTAAATTGGCTTCTGCCAATTCTTTCCGCTTTGCTTATGCAGCATAAGCGAAAGTAGATTGCTTCCCTTAAGATAACTCCGATAGTCTTTTGGGGCACAACCCTCGGATAGGCTTTTTTTGGTAACTGATCCAAATTAAAGCTAAAATTATAAAAATCAGCGGTGTTTTAGCTGGTTTGATTTCTTTTCCGCTAAAACACGCTAAGTAAAAAAGATATCTATCCTTTGCTAAACGTTTTTTAATAAGCCTTTCCGGACCCGGGTTCGACTCCCGGCATCTCCACCACAATCAAACTTTCGGGAATTTTGCCAACCGATTCAGCCGAGCGAAGCGCTGCATAATCAATCAGTAAAATACCCGAAAATCTCATTGTGGCGAGTTTGTTTAACGAAATCCGAACCTTTTTTGAATAAAACTGACAGCACGCTTCGCGCGCCAAACTGAAACGCTTCGGGAGATGTACGGCAAAAATGAAGGGGTTTGGAGGGGTTTTTTGCCTGCCCTCGCTTTCCGCCGTCGCCAAATTTCTTATTTCGCTTTGCAAAATGCGCCGCCAGTAATTTTGTTTGTCGAAACTCATTTTATTCGGTAGTATGCAATAAGGGTAATAACCCTATATACTACTTCGCTACCAAAACTTTATTTATATGACAAGTGGAAAAACTATCAGCAAAAATAAAAAGAAACAGCGCAATAAACTTGGCTTGACGCAAGATGATTAAGTCAAGAAGGCGGGTATAAAATACACTACCCTTATGAAGGTCGAAAGCGGCAGAGTTAACAATCTAAGTGTTCAAACTATAGCGAAAATCGCCAAAGCTTTGGGTGTTTCAGTAGAATATTTGTTAAAATAAAATGGTTACATTTTTTATAATATTTAAGTAAAACTATGATAAACCAACAAATACTTGATTACGTCAAACAACAAATACAACAGGGCGTCAGTCGAGAGCAAATCAAAAGTTCTCTTATAGCTAATGGCTGGCAAGCACAAGATATTGAAGAAGGTTTTAATAACATTGATGCCCTTAATACACCGACTGCATATTCAGTAGCCCCAGTTGCCGCCTCGAGCGGTCTCTGGAAAATTATCGCAGGTGTTGTAATCGGAGTAGCAGTATTGGGTGGCAGTGCATATCTTGCTAGTCAAACAATTTTCAAGTCAGAAGAAGCGCCAAAAATTGCTAACAAGGTCGCTAATCAAACACCAACAGAAACACCATCCGAGTCCCTTATACCGCAACAACCTTCTGAGCAACCAACTCCTCAAACTCAGCCACAAAATCCAGAAATAGTTTTCGCCGATAAATTGAGTTCTTGCGCAAAGTATAAAGCGACATTAAAGCATCCGTTAACTGGCGATATGTTGGAAAAAGAAATTTTGGGGGTTGTCGGCGATAAATGCAATTATATTGAACAAATGCCGAATGGTGGAAAAATGGAGTGTAAATATTCCGAAAGTGAGAGTATGGTTGTAGCCCAATACTATAAAGATGTAGCAAATGCCGAATCAGTTGGAACGAGTTTTAGTGCTGACCTTGGAAGAGAAGAACAGAAAGCAACATACACAATAAATGGCAAAGTAGTTGACAATCCACTTCAAGAAGTCATGACTAGCGGGGCTTGTGTAATTTCGGGTTATTAAGCTTATTTATGAGAATCG
>JBEIIR010000045.1:0-3624 GCA_040380695.1 Gammaproteobacteria bacterium
ACAAACCATCAGCTTGCTAAATGTTAAAGTGAAAGCAATAGAAGAAGAAATTTTTAAAAATATTGAGAAGAATTAGGTGTACTGAAATTTTAAACCTAAATTGTTAATTTCTCTTTCCATGTCTCCGTAAGAGTTTTAATAAATATAATTATAGCAAATTTATCATCTAAAGTAAACCTCAAATGGAGTTTGATAATTTAAGCTTTGATGAATTCTTTTTTGATTGTAGTAAAGCATATAAGTTTCGATAGCTGATCGAATTTCTTTTAAATTATTGTAATCATTTAAATAAATATTTTCATGCTTAATACTCCACCAAAACCGTTCTATGATTATGTTATCAAGTGATCTCCCTTTTCCGTTCATCGACACTTTAATATTTCTCTCTAAAAGTTTTTCTATAAATTCTGGACTAGTAAACTGACAACCCTGATCAGAATTTAAAATATCGGGATGAGGATATTTTCTAAGGGCTTCAATCAAAACAGCGATACAAAAATCCTTATCTAAGGTATTAGAAAGCTCCCAGCTCAAAATCATCCTGGAGTACCAGTCGATAACAGCTACAAGGTAGCAAAACCCTTTGGTCATGCGGATATAAGTGATATCAGTAGCCCAAACTTGATTAGGTTTTTCAATCACCAGACCCCTTAAAAGATATGGGTAAGTTTTGTGTTTTTTGTTTTTGATCGTTGTTCTTTTTGCTGGATATATAGCTTCGATATCAAGAACTTTCATGTAATCTCTAACTCTATCTCTACCAACAGAAAAGTTTTCTAATTTAAGACTTTCATACAGCCTTCTATGCCCAAACCAAGGTTGTTCAGTATGAATTTCATCCATTCTGTTTAGAATCCTAAAATCATAATCACTAAAACCAATTGGCTGATAGTAGAGATTTGAGCGATAAAGATTTAATAAATCACATTGACTACGAACAGAGGGTCTCTTGAGGCTCAGCTCAATCAAAACCTCTCTCTGACTCAAGTCCAGCTTCTCTAACTTTTTTTTTAAGCCAATCAAGATTGACTGTAAGCTCACCTATTTTTTTATGAAGCTCTGAGACTTCGGCATCTTTTTGTTTTAATTTATCCTGATAATCTCTAACAGTATCATTGCTAAAAAGCTCTTCAAAATTATCAAGAGCATGTTTTTTCCAATTAAAAACATTTCGAGGAATGACATCATACTCTGATCCGATTTGCGATAAAGTTTTTTCTTCTTTAATCGCTTCAAGTGCAATTTTTGCTTTTTGAGCACTTGAATATTTTGTTTGTTTTTTCTTTTTCATTTGCTTCTCCTTATTATCTCAATTACTCCTGCGAGATTTTAGGAAAAGTTATTTAAAAATTTTGGCCCGAATTTTTCAGTACACCGTAAAAATTATGTCAGACTTACAATGGGATGAGAACTTATCAAAAACAATCATAGAAAATGCAGTTAATTTGGTAGATCTCTTTTCGGATGCAAAGGATAATGTGAGACCACAGGTATGGAAAGATAAATTTAAGTCTTTGGCTTTAAAATTAAACTATAGACCATTTAATGCAATTCTAGAGTACATAAAAGATCAATCTCAAAAACACACTATTCAAGATCGTAATAGAGGCATTATTGAGCTATTTTCTAAGGCTGAGCCAGGTACTAGAGCAATGATAGTCGGACAAGCTCATATAGATTTAAAAATTTCTGGCCAATACAATTTGATAACACTATTAGAAAAAGCTGGTATACCAGTTGTGGTTTTTCAATCAAAACAACTTTGAAGTCGTTGATATGGGGACGTATGCCAAATTGGACAAAAGTTTTTTTAGATTGGTGCTTGGGGTTTAATGCCTTATTTGAAAAAGTTTAGATTTAATCTGACACTTTAGGATAGGATAGTTGATTGCAAATACAGTCAAGTGTAAGATTTTGGCTAGGGAGATAATCATGAAAATTAACAAAGCATTATGGATACTGGTAGCTGGTCCTTATCGTTCAGGGACTAATGATAATCTAGAACTAATAGAAGCCAATGTAAAGGCTATGAACGAATTGGCTCTAAAAGTGCTTCAAAAAGGGCATATGCCAATTCTTGGAGAGTGGATCGCATTACCTTTAATTAAGGAAGCAGGATCAAAAAAAATTGGTGACGCCATTTTTAATGAAATTTTTCATCCGATCGCTATTCGGCTCCAAGATAAACTAGATGCCGTTTTACGCATAGGCGGAGCATCTCAAGGAGCTGACGAGATGGTTAATCAAGCTCATAGAAAAGGACTTAAGGTTTACTATAGCTTAGATAAAATCCCAGAGTTAATAACTGCAAGCTAAATTTAACCTCTTTCAAAACCAAGGGTTCGTAAAAAGAGGTTATAACAAAATATCCTCAAAAAACGCACCATAAGCCAGTTTCCGGTGCTTAATATGAATTTCTAAAATCCATACACCTGGCTTCATGGGCTGATCATAGAAGGCGATAACTTTATTCCAGGTCGCCCCGTGAGAAAACATTCCTATCAAGTGTCCGCCAGACTCTAGCAAATACTCATAGCCCAGCTCTTGAGTTTTTTGGGAGATAAAACTTTGCATTTCAATGCCTGTAGGGTTTTGAGAGCGGTAGTATTCCCAGCCCAGCCTAAAAAGCTCTTCACTACTGTGTTTTAGATCATGAAAAATTTTATTATCCTCAAACACAAGAGTCTTACCCGTATCGCCCTCAATTTCACCCCAAATCGGACCAATATCAATAAAAGCGATATCATCATCTTGTAGCACAAGATCCTCAGTCGGTTTTTGGGAGTAAGTCAGGCAGGTATTTCTACCAAACTTAAGGATCCACTGAAAATTCGACTTCGTCGATTTTTCAACCCTGAGCCAAGAAGTGATCTTGCCTCAGGGAGTGAATCCTTAAGATTTTTGTTAAGCGGATTCCGCCTCAAAACTTCGTTTTTCGGCGAATCCTTAATATACGGATTATGCCAGGATCTAGTTATAGAGTGGTTTTTATAAACTTGCCTAGCTTGCTGGTGGGCTTCTGATTCTTTTATGCCAGGTTTAATAAAACTAGCAATCTCTTCTAAAACTTGCCAAGATTTTTTAGCCGCTTCGTTGATTAATGCTCGATCTTGAACAATAGAATATTCTTCGACGCTTAGAGGGTTTAAGGGCATGGTTAGTATTATTACATAAAAAATATTAGCAGGGAGATGGATAGGGACGACAATATGAGACTGGTTACCTTTAGAGTCATAAAGGTATTGAAAAGGTTGATTCAAGTTTTCTGCGGCTCCCATAGTATTAATTCTGCGACCAAAAGTATATCCAAAATGGTGGAGGCTTAGCTCGATCTATTAGCCACCCTGAAAACCCGATTTTGATTGATTTTAGAAAGATTCAGCAGGTTTTGAGGTTAGTAGCTTAATTGGATAGGGATGCCTAAGATATTCTCAGCAAGCCATGATACTTCATCTGTGCGATGAAAAACAATCCCATAAGGAATTTAAAATTTTTTAGACTAATAATACGTTCGATCAGTATATAGACTTTATTAAAATTTAGCAAAGTATAAACACATTTATATTCTTCTAAAATTGATTCTACTAGTAGATGTTATAAACAATCTGGAACTTATTCTCCGCC
>JBEIIR010000046.1:0-3554 GCA_040380695.1 Gammaproteobacteria bacterium
AACTCCGTGAAAAGAGATTCCGTAAAAGTACCATGTCACGGTAAAATATTGTTTTATAGCTATTTTGAAGATGTTGCTGAACATGACTGGTTCATAGACTTTAATGCTTTTTTTAGCTATGGAAAATTAGATAAAATTGAATTGGAAAATGTAGATAAAACACCTGTCCAGGTGAGGCTGACACAGCGCAGTCTTTGGGAGCACGAAGCCAACGAGAAGAAGAAAAAGTTTACTTATAAACTGCATAAATTTTTAAGAAATATTCCAGGCTATAGCTTTATTTTAAGAAAAACAGCTAATGGTGTTCACTGGCTTGGCGATAAAATTTACATGACTTTAATTTATTGGAGCTAGCCTATGTCTATATACGTTTATAAAGAGTGTCCACCATATACTTCTTATGGAAGTGTGGAATATTCGTCTTGTGGAGGAAGAATTAACAGCCAGGTTCAAGCAGTAGACATAGCTCGTTGGCATCGTGATATGGGTCCAACCGTTACAGCTACCGCAAATTATTGGGCGTATAATCAAACTAAAAGAGGTGTATATTATACTGAGTGGAACTACGGTGGAACTTTGACAGGTGTTGATGTAGACATATGTAATTGGAATAGCAGATCGTTTGAAGGAAGTGGAGCTAGAGGAAAAATGACTTTCACTCCCTGTAGTTGCGATTGTAGCGACCTTGCAAAATCATGTAGTGGAGGGTTTAACGCTGGATGCCCTCAGTGTGGATGTGGATGTGAGCGATTCCCTAATGAATCTGTATCTTTTTCTACAGGTACTTGGAAATACGATACAGGATGTGCGGATCCGACCTATAGCTGTGAAACTCATTGGAGATACCCTGTGTTTTGTCTGGGTCCTGTTTGCACTGCAGATTGTATGTGTAATCCTTTTTATACTTATTGGTCCCAGTATTGGTTTCATCCTTGTGAAGAACAAACTACTAGAGCTAATTGGTCGTTTGGAGGAAGTACATGGTCTTTTTCGGCAAATTGGTTTTGGTATGCTTCAGACTATACTTCTGATTGTGGAAATTGCTGCATAGGAAATTGTAAATCACCGTGTCCACCTCCTAGTAAAAGTTGCTGTAACTGTTGTAGTTGTTTTCCTCACGACATTTGGCACAAGGGGCAATTTACTGTTACAGTAACTAAAGGACCAAAAAGTTCCTTAAAATGTGCAGTTTAACATGTATTATTTTATTTTAAATTTTTTGTCTTTTGAAAGTGTTAATGCGCTAAATCTTTTTTATGCATTAAAAAATAGTTGTTCGATTCACGGAATAACATCACTTACGCAGATTCGTCCAAATAGTTTAAATTTAGGGTATCCTATTTCATATCTTTATAAAGAATTAGCGGATTTATTTAGTCGATATGGTGTGTTTATTTTAATCAAAGAAAACCCAAAAAGTGTTTTGAATCATATTTTATTTGGTTATTATAACAAGTTATATAATGAAAAAATAATAAAAGATTTTAAAACATATTTTAATGTAGACTTTAACAATATAAATGAAGAAAAATTAAAAACCTTAATGGATGCCTATTATGCTGAGGTTGAAGCTAGGATAGGAAGTAAACTTATTGTTATAGACTTAACTAAACATAACGACTCTTTTGTAAATTTTATTAAATCTCCAGATTTTTTAAGCTTTGTTCAAAGGTTGAATAGTTGTCTAATTACTTGTGATTTAACTCAAGCAGCTATATCGCTACAAACAGAAAAAATCGATAAAATGAATTATTTTATAAAAGATTATTTTATTAAATCTCCACATTATGGCCTACCCGACCCTTACACTGTTAATAGATGGATGAACAATGCTTCTAATCAGGCATTCGGTGAGGCAAAACAAAGCAATGAAAATTCCTATTTACTCAGCTTTATAGAAGAATTTAATGATGATGAAACTATGGCTTTTCTTTGGGACCAACAAAACAACTATGTTAAAGCAACCTAATTAGTTCTGTATGAAAAAATTTACACTTTATTACGGGAGCTCAAAAAACAAGCAACAACTTGTAAATACAGGAAAAATGGATTCCATTTTTTTAGGTGGAGATACTGAGCATAAAAAATGTTTACCACTTAAAATTGCGGGAGAGATTGGTTGGGATATAGCTTTACCGGATACGTATAAAATAGTTTGGAATGGTGGAAAACGCCCAAAAGATATCGAGATAACCACTGAGCAAAAAACAGACTTTATTTCGTCTAGTTTGGGTTATGGTATAATTACATTCAAAATTCCTTATTTGTTTGAATTAGAAAAAGATACTTTTCTTTGGATCAAGGCTCCTACCAACAATCCAGTATCCTTAGACCTATATGCTTTGGAGGGTGTGGTGGAATCCGATTGGTTTCCTAGCCATATCACTATGAATTATAAAATTATTAACGAAAATAAAGAAATAGTTTTAGAAAAAGGAAAGCCTTATTGCAGGTTGATCCCTTATCCTAAAAATTATATAGAAGAGTTTATTCCACAATACGCCGAAATGGAAAAAAATGAAAGCTTCTCTAAAAAATATATGAATTACAACTATTTCAATAGATTTTTACCTTTTTCTAAAAACTATCTCACATCATATATAAAAGGTATGCTGGGTAAAGAAAAAGTTAATAACATTCCTAAGATACGTCTTAGTGTCCCTAAAGAAACATCGGTAGAAAATTCAAAATGCCCTCTGCATAAGTTAATTTAAAATGACTATAGAAGATTTATATATAAAAATTAAAGGAGATGAAGAAATCTTTAAATATTCTTCATTGTTTGAACTATATGTTTTAACTTACGAAGGATGGCTCTCTAATCCAAATAACGAAAGATTATTAGAAACTATTTATAGAATTTTAACAGACTTACACAATAAAGAACCTGAATTACTAAAAAAATTATGTGATGGCGATTTTAATGAGCTCACACTACCCAAAGCTATTACTGAACCTGAATGGATTGCTGAAAAACGTGAAGCATTAATGAAAGATCCTCCAGATATCGGAGAACTCAATAAAGCAATGCATTTATCTCAAGCTGAATTAATAGACATTATTAGAATGAAGCAGGAATTAAAATATCCTAAATTTAAAGAGCAGGCAAAAAACTTTATGAATGCTGTAACTGAATTTACCAGTTCTGGTTTTCAACTTGTAAGTGATGAACAATACGCTTCTCGTAAAAAAATTTGTGATGGCTGTGTCTATTTTGATCCGAAAGGATTTGCGGGTGTAGGTAGATGTAAAAAATGTGGTTGTTCTAGTTATAAATTAAACATGGCTAGTTCTAGTTGTCCTATGGGGTTGTGGAATAGTTTAGTGGAGTAACCCCCCCAAATAAAAACAGCTATTTTCGGTTATAATATTGTGATGCAGCCTGTTTGGCTGACAAATACAATATGAGCGAAACTTATATCGATATACATAAACATCTCGAAGTTCTCGACAAATGGAGAGAAGATCGAGAAAATCTTCAAGCAGAACAAGACTTGAAGATGACGGCAGGAGAGCGATTATTGATCGCTGCTTCTGAGCTAGAAAAAAATAAA
>JBEIIR010000047.1:0-3533 GCA_040380695.1 Gammaproteobacteria bacterium
ATCATATATATAGACAAGCAAGCGTAGCTGCTGGTATGGGAGTGATGGCATCGCTTGATGTTGAACGTTACCTAGTTGAGAAAGGATAGATATGAAAAACAGCATGCTGGAATCAGCCGAACTGTTAATAAAAGAGTCAGGCAAAGAACTCAAGTTGACTGATTTTCAAATACAAAATTTGTTGACCCCAGAAAGAATTGTTGAATTTAAAATACCTTTGATTCTTGATTCTGGTAAAAAAGAGGTAGTTCACGCTGTCAGATCACAACACAGCAGCGTTAGAGGTCCGTATAAAGGAGGTATTCGGTTTCATAAAGATGTAGAGATAGAAGAGGTAAAAGCGCTTTCTATTTTGATGAGTCTGAAAACGGCACTTTGTGACATTCCGCTTGGTGGAGCAAAAGGTGGGGTTAAGATTGATCCCAAGCGACTTAGTCAGGCAGAACTTCAAAGGCTAAGTAAACAGTATGCGGCTGGAATTGCTCACTTTATTGGGGCAGATCTAGATATCCCTGCGCCCGATGTCAATACAAATAGCCAAATAATGCGCTGGATGCTTGAGGAGTACCAGATTATTAAAAGCAAGATAGAGCCTGCTGCGTTTACGGGTAAAGAAGTTGGATTTGGCGGGTCTTTGGGACGCACAGAAGCAACTGGCTACGGAGGAGTTATCGCCTTACAAGAGTACCTAAATCAAAAATCAACAGACAAGCAAAGACAGCAGTTAGTTGCTATTCAAGGATTTGGAAATGTTGGGTTTTACTTTGCAGAAGGCCTTAAAGATAAGCAGTTTAAAATTGTTGCTATCGCGGATTCGTCTACAACTATCTACTCCCCAAAGGGTTTAAATGAATTGTTATATAAACTAAGGGATTACAAGAAAGAAAATAAGAGTTTAAGGGGTTTTTCAAAGACTTCAATGGCTAAAAAATACGAAATCGAGGAACAGGCATCAGATTTTGTATTATACACAAACGTGGATATATTAGTTCCTGCAGCCTTAGAATCGGTTATTTCACAAAAAAACGTCCAGAAAATAAAGGCTTCAATCATAGTTGAGATGGCAAATGGACCGATAGCTTCAGAAGCAAAAAATATCCTTTTAGATAGAGGAACAATTATAATTCCTGACATCTTGGCAAATGCTGGAGGGGTTATTGTGTCGTATTTTGAGTGGCTACAAGCTAAATCAGGAGAATACTGGACGCTAAATGAAGTTTTAACCAGACTCAATGTCAAGATGGTTTCGGCAACAAAAAATGTTATTGCTTATTCAAAAGCTAATGGGAAAGATTTAACCACATCTGCAGTTCAGATTGCTATAAAAAGATTAATCTTTGCCTAAACTGTACATATCATGAAAGATATTAGCCTATTTCTTCACTTCTTTAAAAAATACCTTACGTCAAGGGTTCTTGGCTTTGGTCATAAGATAGAGTTGGTTAAAGATTTAATTGTGGCTATTTTAATTGTAAAAAGAGGAAAATATACTAGCTCTTTTCTGAATACGTCTTTTTTTATTTTAATTGTGACAATACTTGTTGCAGGGCCAACAATAGCGCAAAATAATCCGTTTGTGACAGAAGAAGAGATAGAGGGTGAGTATTTCCAAAACAGTACAATAGGGATTGATCCTTTTGATAATCCATTAACTACTATTGAGTCAGAGAAACCTCGTGATAAAGTAATCTCTCATACAGTTTCATCTGGAGAAACGCTGGCATCTCTTGCAAAGAAGTTTGATGTTTCTGTAGAGACGATTAAATGGGCGAATAACCTTAAATCAGACAATATTAAACTCGGTCAAAAACTTGAAATACCACCTGGTACAGGAGTTGTACATAGAGTAGTTGCTGGAGATAGTATTTATACAATCGCCAAAAAATACAAAGTAGATGCGCAAAACATCGTAAATTTTCCTTTTAATGACTTTACAGATTTAGAGACCTTTCAGTTAAGTTTAGGTCAAACTATATTCGTCCCAGAAGGTACCGTTGTTGAAGTAAGGCCGGCCCAACCGAGAATCTTCCGCTTTGTTGCCAAAGCACAGGCAGGTGTTTCCGGCACATCTTCTTTTATCTGGCCCACCTCGGGAAATATTACACAGTATCCTGTTGGATATCATATGGCGCTTGACATAGCAAACAGATCAGCGCCTGCAATCATCTCTTCTGACACTGGCACCGTTGTTTATACTGGCTGCTTGACATGGGGATACGGTTGTCATGTTATCGTTGATCACGGCAATAGTTATCAGTCGCTTTATGCTCATCTATCAGGGATAGAAGTTTCAGCCGGACAGGTAGTTAATAAAGGACAACGTTTAGGTGTAATGGGGTCTACCGGAAGGTCAACTGGCACACATCTTCATTTTGAGATTAGGCAGAGCGGTAGATTGCTAAATCCTTTGAGCTTTTTACAGTAGCAAATAAAATAGAGGAATTAATACATTTTTCTCAGTAATGCAAAACATAAAACGTATTCTACTACTTGTTACATCGGCAATATCCACCTTCTTTACTGTCAGTGCGTACGAATATATTACTCAAGATAAGATAGTTATCTGTGGAGGAGAGAGTGGGTTGGTATTTGTGGTTAAGCAAAAATACGATTACACCGTTTATCCTGGTAAAAATTACAAGGACACTTTAAGCTGTATTGGCAAATCAGTTCCTTTCTACAAGAGAGAAATTGTACTAGAATCCAATAAAGCATCCTATAAGAAACAGCTTGAAGAAAGGTATAATGTAAAAATAACGAACGATAAAAAAGAAGGTACTAAAACTGAAAAAATAAGCAATGATGTTTATAAGTTTACAAGCGTTAACAATGAAACTGTTCTGCTATTTACCAAGGATTTTAAAATCTCAAGATACTCGCTCAACATAATCAAAACTTTGAAGCCTAATCTGGTTTATATAAAAGACAGCGATGACTTAGCGCAAAAAGAGTTTATGCAAAAGTATCAAAATAGTTCTTTAGGTTTAAAAGTAGAGGTGTTACAGATAGGAACTGTCAAAGAGGTGTTATTGTAACTTCTTTTCAAGCAATATATCCTTTATCTCATTAAAAATCTTAAAAGCTTCAAAGCCAATCCACTGTTTGCCAAGAAGCTTTTCAGGTAGGCCTGGGTCTATATTTAACACGTCTACATAATTTGCAATAACCATTGACATCTTTTTAAGGTTTGACTCTGGTCCTGAGAGTATCTCGTGCCATTTTTTAAACACTTTTTTGTATTCAGACTCGACTTCCTTTGTATTCCAAACCTTTTCAATTAAAATATCTTCATTACCAAACACATGATCTGCCTCAAAACCCTGAATGTATTTTTCCTCCTCTTTCTCAGACACAAGTTTTCGCAGGGCTGGTATTATCGGATGAGGAGTAACCCAAAAAGATCTATGCCAAGGTCCGAGACCCCAGCCGGAAACGGCTCTTCTAAGTCTATCTCTTAGCTCTCTTTTCTTCTCAGGAATCTCGTAGGAAAGTATTCTAAACACACAATCCCATTCGTTATCTATAAATCTAAA
>JBEIIR010000048.1:0-3409 GCA_040380695.1 Gammaproteobacteria bacterium
AGTATTAAAAAATAGTATAGGAGCCGTAGCTCAATTTGGTTAGAGCGGTCCGACAAACATCGGACAGGTTGCGGTTATAATAAAGTATTAAAAAATAGTATAGGAGCCGTAGCTCAATTTGGTTAGAGCGCTTCCCTGTCACGGAAGAGGCTGCGGGTTCAAGTCCCGTCGGTTCCGCATTTTTTTACACTATTTAGTTGCTTTTATGTCGCCAATTAAGAATTATGGCTTTTGTATAGATTTTATTGTCCGAAAAAAATAACTCATACTATGTAGGGTCTACCAATAACTTAGAAGAAAGGATGAATGAGCATAGGATGGGAATGTCAGCCTATACAAGAAATATTCGACCATTTAAATTAGTTTTTTCTCAAGAATACGATTCTTTATTGAATGCTAGAAAGATTGAGAAAAAAATAAAAAGCTTTAAAAGTAAAAAAATTATTGAAAGTATAATTAACGATAAAGTGATAAAATTTACATTTGAGGGCGTATAGCTCAGTTGGCTAGAGCATTACATTGACATTGTAAAGGTCTCAGGTTCAAGTCCTGATACGCCCACCATGAAAAGGATTTTATCTGGAATCACTCCAAGTTCAAGTAAAGGGCTTCATCTTGGTAATTTTTTTGGGGCTGTTAAACCACATCTTGAGTTTCAAGAAAAAGGTGAATGCTTTTTCTTTGTTGCTGACCTACACTCTCTTAACTCTGTTTTTAGCCCATCAGAGGTTTCAGCTAACTCTAAAAATATTTTTATAGAGTATCTGTCATTTGGCATAGACCCCCAAAAAACCACCTTTTATCTACAAAGTGATATTACACCGATCCCATATCTGCAAAATATATTAAACAATGTTGTTACTGTATCTGAACTTGCCAGAATGCATGCATACAAAGACAAATTACAGAAAGAAACTGACTCTCAGAGCATTAATTTTGGATTATTTTCTTATCCTGTTTTGATGGCCTCAGACATTTTAATGTTTGAAGCAGACATAATACCAGTTGGTGAAGACCAGGCACAGCATGTAGAGATTGCTCGCGAAATTGCCAAAACATTTAACAATCGATATGGAGAGGTCCTAAAAGTGCCAGAGCTATATGTGAAAAAAGAGGTGGCAAAAGTACCGGGTACAGACGGTCTAAGAAAGATGAGTAAATCTTTAGGCAACGATATATCAATATTTGAAGACGAAGAAATTATAAAAAAACAAATTATGTCCATTGTCACAGACCCTGCCAGAATACACCCCACAGATCCAGGTGACCCAGCAAAGAATCCCTGCTTTGCCTATCTAAATTTACTTAACTATAACAAAATAAAAAAGGAAGTCGATCCAACAGTTATTGAGATGATGGATCAATATAAAAGAGGTACAATAGGGGACGTGACTATTAAAAGAATAATGTTTAACACATTTATGGAGTGTTTTTCAGATGCAAGAGCAAAAAAAAGAAAATTAGAAAGACAAAGTGATACAATTTCAGACATCAGAACAAACGGTTCAAAAAGAGCCAATGAGATTGCCAATAAGACGTTAGAAAAAGTAAAAAAAGCAATAGGAATTTGGTAACATATGACTTTTCTCATTTAAAAATATGAATAATGAAAAATTATCAGAACTAAGACATTCAGCGGCT
Organism: Gammaproteobacteria bacterium; assembly: GCA_040380695.1. Classification (GTDB taxonomy): domain Bacteria; phylum Patescibacteriota; class Microgenomatia; order UBA1406; family GWC2-37-13; genus UBA1450. The sequence goes on from JBEIIR010000048.1 coordinate 1,642, forward strand.
CATCTATTAGCTGCTGCAGTTTTAGAAATTTACCCAGATACAAAAAATACAATTGGTCCATCCACTGATGAGGGTTTTTATTATGATTTTGATTTTAGAACACCTATTTCAGAGATAGATTTTCCGCAAATTGAACAGAAAATGAGAGAGATTGTGAAGAAATGGAATAAATTTGAAAAAATTGATATCTCAAAAGATGAAGCCCTGAAGCAATTTGAACAAAATGAATACAAAAAAGAATTAATCTTAGAAATTTCAGGAAAAGACGAGAAAATAACCTTATACAAATCGGGTGATTTTGTAGATCTCTGTCGCGGAGGACATGCTAACAATCCCAGAGAACACCTAAAACATTTTAAACTCTTATCCATTGCTGGAGCATACTGGCGAGGAAGTGAAAAAAATAAAATGCTTACAAGAATATATGGAACAGCATTTTTTACCAAAAAAGAACTTGATGAATTTTTGTTGCAAAAAGAAGAAGCTAAAAAAAGAGATCACCGAAAGTTAGGCAAAGAGCTTGATTTATTTTTTATAGATGACATAGTTGGAAAGGGTCTGATAATGTGGCTTCCAAAGGGTACGATTTTAAGAGATCAAATTGAAAGCCTAGCCCGCGAGAAAGAGTTGCAGTATGGCTATAAGCGTGTTATTACCCCTCATATTGCAAAAGAGGAGTTATTTTTACGATCCGGTCATCTCCCTTACTATAGGGACTCAATGTTTCCTGCAATGAAGATGGATGACGGTGATTATTATCTTAAAGCCATGAATTGCCCACATCATCATACAATTTTCAATCACAAATCACATACATACAAAGATTTACCAGTCAGATTTGCTGAATATGGAACTTGTTATAGAAATGAGCTTTCAGGAACATTGGCAGGTTTACTCCGTGTTAGAGGAATGGCCATGAATGATGCCCATATTTATCTACGTAAAGATCAGATTAAAGAAGAATTTAAGGCAGTTATATCCCTTACACAAGAATATTTTGAAATTTTTGGACTAAAAAAATACTGGTTTAGACTATCTAAATGGGACCCCGAACATACTGAAAAATATATAAATGAACCAGAAAATTGGCAATATACTGAAGAAATTTTAAGACAAGTATTAACTGAATTGAAAGTAGATTTCTTAGAAGCAATGGATGAAGCTGCTTTTTATGGTCCAAAAGTTGATGTGCAGTTTAAATCAGCAATAGGACGAGAAGAAACCATGTCTACGATCCAGCTTGATTTTGCAGCAAGAAAAAGGTTTAATCTTAGATATGTGGATGCTGACGGAACTGAAAAAAATGATATCTTTGTAATACATCGTGCTCCTCTATCAGTTCACGAAAGATTTTTAGCATTTTTAATTGAACACTATGCTGGAGCATTTCCTTTTTGGCTATCACCAGTGCAGGCTGTAGTTATTCCTATCGCTGAAAGACATAATGAGTATGCAAATAAAATAAATAGCCAACTTATAAAATCTGGTATAAGATCCGAAGTTGACACCCGCTCAGAATCAATGCAGAAAAAAATTAAACTCGCTCAGAATCAGAAAATAAATTACATGATTATTATCGGTGACAAGGAAATTGAGACAGACAACTTAAGCGTCCGCTCGCGATCTGGACAAATAAATGAACTAAATATAACGGAAATTTTACATAAATTTATTACAAGTATTGAAAAAAGAGAAGGGTCCGACCCTTTTTAATTTGCAAAATTTGACCATAAATTGTATAATTCAAACACCCCGTTCATGCAAAGCA
>JBEIIR010000049.1:0-3279 GCA_040380695.1 Gammaproteobacteria bacterium
AGGAAAAACCTGCTGAGATAGAATTTAAATCGCTAGGAGAATATAAAGTACAAAAGAAAAGCTAAGGAAAACATAATATGGAAGAAATAAGTGCATCATTAAAAGAAAGATCTGCGGAAGCAGTTAAAACACCAGAAATTGCCGACGAGGACAAAGAAAAGTTTCTCAAGGCTGTTCTAACAGATCTACCGTTTCAAGAAACAGTAGACTTGTTCGATGGGCAATTGAAAGTGACATTTAGAACTATGAGTGTGGAAGAGAATAACGACATCGTTAATCAAATAGCTAAAGATAAAGAGCATGGTATTGCCGAAAATTCTGACGCTTATTTTATAACTATATCTACCTATAGACTAGCCCTTTGTCTTCTGTCTATAGACGACAAAGATTATTCAGACATAGTTAAAGCCTCATTTAAGTCAGAAGATCCAGCTATAACCTACATTAGATCTAGATCTTTGAAGGTTAGAGAATGGCCTACCTTTAAACTTTCTGCGTTTTTAGATGCTTTCAATAAGTTTGAAGCCAAGGTGGTTAAGTTGACTAATGCTGTTCAACAGCAAAATTTTTGGAAAGCCAGCGCGTAAAGTTATTACTCAGGGGATATCTACGCGGCTGGCTAGACTTCAAATACGTCAATAAAACTTCCAAGCTTCGAGAGAATCTCATTATTTATAACCTTGAAAATGAGGCTTATGAGGACGCTCTGTCCCATAAGCTAATGCTGGATTCTGCCCTTATAGGAGGGCACCAAAACAAGACTAAAGAGATGCTCACCTCTTTAAATAAAACCTATAATCTCTATGTAGGTTTGAAATTGCCAGATTTATCTACAAAGGATACAATGGAAGAAAATTCTAAAATAACTAAAGATACTCTAGCAGATTATAAAAAGCTGATAGAAGAAATGAAGAAGCAACAAAAAGAGAAAAATGCCTGAAGTCTCGTCACTACCAGCTAACCCTGATGTAAGCCAATATTCTCCCTACGGTAGAAACTACGGTAATGGATTATTAAATTTATTGGCTTTTAGTGCTTTTGGGTTTAACTATGCCCCTAAGCCGGAAGGAGCGCAAGGCATGTATGATGCCTATTATCAAAGAGAGAGGTCTAGGCAATTTATGAGTATTCAGACGGATGCTTTTGCCAATAACATGTTATTCAAGGCGGCGGGGTTTGATCCTGAAAACAACATGCTGCAGTTTGCTGGAAAAGCTTTTGGTTCTCCTGACGGTATGGTGGCTAGAATGCTTTCTCCGTTAATAGGCGGTAACCCTATGGCCGCACAAATGCAGCTCTATGCAGGGCTTTCTGGAGCAAGTGTGATGGGTGCTTTTGGACGTATTGGAGACGTCTCAAAGTCAGAAACTGACGACATGATGAGAGTTATAGAAAAAAATTTCTATAGAACTACTCCTATCGAGCAAGTCTCTGAAGAAATGAATAAAAATTTTGTTAATGAGCTTAAACAAAATCCTCAGCTTGCAGAGCAATTAGGTATTGGTGTTCCAATAACCGAAGCTGGAGAAGTAAATCAAGAAACTACGCAACAGCTAAAATCTCGTGGTATTGAACGTGAGAAGCAAGCAGAAGATCTATTAAAGTTAGAGCAAGAGTTTAAGCTAAATGAACAAAATTTAAACCGTCCGTATAGTCCTGAACTAACTACAAATGCCTCCAACAGACTTCAAGGAGTTTTAAAAAATACAGGATTATCAGAAAAAGATATTGAAGGTTTAAAAAATACTCCTACTGGAGAGATTAATTTAAATGCCGCCAGGACAAGTTTAAACAAGGCATCTGAAAAACTTAAAACTCCTGAAAAATATACTACCCAGATAGCTGACCGTATGGCTGAGATGATGGGTATGCCATTTAAAAAGAATTTTATTTCTAGAGAAATTCAATCTGAGGGAGGTGTACCTACTAAAATTGATGATCGTGATGTTCCCGTAGAATTACATACACAAGAACAAAGAGACAAGATAGCTGCCGCAAGACAAACTGCTGGCGCTATTAATTCTCCCTTACCCACCACAAAAGATCTAGTCGATAAAAGCAACACTACCCAAAGAAGACAACAGGCTTTTGAAGAATTAGATGTAGCTAAAGATTTAGCTAAAAAAATGGGTATAGAAGATATAAATAAACTAAGCTATGAACAAAATCAGGGAGTAATTACCAACATCAATGGAAAAAATGTACCTACCGAACTTATTTCCGCACAAAAGACAGCTATATCGACCACAGATCAGCCTAATCTCAATCAGCCTAACCAGCCTAGTTTAGATAATGAAGGACAGAGTAGAATACCTCCGGCTGACCCAAGTTTATATGCAGATATTGTAAAGCCTGAGGAAAATGAAAAGCGTAGAAAAGAATTAAACATAAATATACAAGAAGGGTTTAAATTAATAGATGCAATTCAGACAAATGAAAAAGGCAAACCTTACAATAAAGCGTTACAAGAAGAATTATCTGGTAGCCTAGAAAGCAGGTTGGTTGATCTAGGTGTATCGGCTGACGCTTTAGAAAATAATCGTACAGACTTAAATAGTTTTACTCCTGAATTTATTAAACAGCTGGAGGAGACTAATCAAGCAAGCACACAGAAGGTAAATGCTTTTAATGAGCAGTTGAAAACAAATCAGTTTAAGATAAATACTCCTGATTACGATATAGAAAAATCTAAACAACTTACATCAGACATTAAAAAAATATTAAGAGAAGATTTAAATGTATCTGATGATGAACTGCAATCCGCCACTGGAAACACTGGAGTAATAAATACAGACTTTGTTAAACAAGCGGTAGAAAAAAGAGACCAAAACATACAAGACGTTTCTGGCCTTTTTAAAGACCTAGAAACTTTAAATAATAAGAGACCTGTATCGAAAAAAGAGCTTAACGCCATATCTTCCAGCATAGAAGAACAAATAGTCCAGACAGGCAGCTTGTCTCAAGATCAAATTTCTTCAGGTAAAACAGAAGAAGGTCGGGTTTCTTCCGACTTGATGCAAACACTCGAAAATGTAAACGAGACAGCTATTCAGGATATAAAAAATCTGGCAGGTGGGCTAGAAAACAACGAATTAAAATCAGCAGCTAAAGATTACGATAAAGAATTGTCCAAGGTTATCTCTGATAAAATTAAAGAAAAGTTAGAAAAGGCCTTTGGCGCTACCGAGGCAGAACTATCCGCAGCTACAAATCAACAAGGCGTAGTTGATCCTCAGTATGTAAGAAATAAATTAATCGAACAGGAGAAAAAAGTTCAAG
>JBEIIR010000050.1:0-3271 GCA_040380695.1 Gammaproteobacteria bacterium
ATGCCATCGATCACCTGTTGTGCACTGTACTTAGGAGGCTTTCTTGGTATTGGTAGATACTGAAAGATTGTTTCGTAGTGATGTTGGGTAAGCATTCTTTCATAGTACATCATTTCTATTTATGTTAACAGTACCTAGATCCGAGACTAATTATCTTATGATCAGACAGGAAGTCATTTATTATAAGGTGTTAAAAGGGGATAATTTAGAGAAAGTGGCGACAACATTTAATCTCAATCCTAAGACAATTGTATGGGCAAACGATGAGATTATTAGAGATGAATTACGTCCAGATATGGTTATTCGAGTGCCACCCGTTGATGGAGTGATTCATGAAGTCAGAAGAGATGACACTACCGCTAAAATAGCAGTGATTTACAAAGTGTCTGAAAAAAATATCAAAGACTATCCGTACAACAATTTCATCGATGAAGATAAAAATATACCTGTCATAGGCGATACTTTAATTGTTCCCGGAGGAAGAAAAAATGAATCTGGAATACTGGGTATTTTTGTAAAAAAAATATTTAATAGATAAACGGGGCAATTTACAACTATTCAAAAAATTCTAAAAGGAAACTTTTCTATTAAAATTTGCTAAAATATCTGTATGAGATTACTTATAACTGGTGGTGCGGGCTTTATTGGATCTAACTTTATTCTTTACTGGATGAAGAATTATCCAACTGATCAGATTATAAATTTAGATGCCCTCACATATGCTGGTAATCGGGAAAGCTTATCCTCTCTGGCAAATAATTCTAACTACAAATTTATAAAAGGTGATATCTGCGATAGAGACATAGTAGACTCACTTATGAAAGAAGTTGATATAGTTGTTCATTTTGCAGCCGAAAGTCATGTTGATAGATCAATTCTTGATTCAACACCTTTTGTAAAAACGAATGTTTTAGGTACCCAAGTACTTCTTGATAGCGCACTAAAAAACGGAAAAAAAAGATTTCATCATATCTCGACTGATGAGGTATTTGGCACATTACCATTAAACACAAAAGAGAAATTTACCCTCAAGACACCTTATGCCCCGCGTAGCCCTTATTCAGCATCTAAAGCTGCTTCAGACCACCTTGTGAGATCCTACTTTATAACTCATGGCTTGCCAATTACAATCTCTAATTGCTCAAATAACTATGGTCCTTATCATTTCCCTGAAAAACTTATTCCACTTGCCATAACAAATATTTTGGAAGGAAAAAAAGTTCCAGTATACGGTGATGGTAAGTATGTGCGAGATTGGCTCTATGTAGAAGATCATTGCAGTGCAATAGAGAGTATTTTAATGCGGGGAAATATTGGTGAAACTTATCTTATTGGAGGTCTAGTTGATGATATCTCAAATTTAGATCTGATAACAATGATTTTAAAACTAATGAATAAAGATGAATCAATGATTGAATGGGTCAAAGATAGACCAGGTCACGATAGACGCTACGCTATAGATTGGTCAAAAATTAATCAAGAGCTTGGATGGCAGCCCATTTTTGATCTAAATACCGGTCTTAAAAAAACAATCACTTGGTTTATGGAGAATGAAGCATGGTGGAAAAATTTAAAAAATCCAGACTTTAATATATGAAAATAGCAGTTACTGGAGGTACTGGCCTACTTGGTTCAAAAGTCATCACATATCTGGGAAATAAGTATACATTCATTCCTCTCAGTAGCAACAGTCTAAACATAGTAAGCAAACAGAGTGTAGAAAAAACTCTTAAGTCTTTTGATTTTGATATACTACTTCATCTTGCGGCATACACAGATGTTGATAAAGCCGAAACAGAGAGAGAAACAGCAACCATGATTAACGTCACTGGAACAAAAAATGTCTACGATATAGTACAGAATTTAGGAAAAAAAATGATTTACCTTTCTACCGACTTTGTCTTTGATGGAAAAATGCCTCCTTATGATGAATTATCCATACCTAATCCAATTGGTCATTATGCAACAACTAAGTTTGAAGGTGAGCAAATCGTAAAAGATAACGCTATGATTGTCAGAATAAGTTACCCTTATCAAAAATTAGAAGACACGCAACCAAAAGCGGATTTTGTACATAAGTTAGCCAATTTTTTAAAAGAAAGAAAAAAATTAAGTATGATTTACGATAGCGCAATCACACCGACTTTTATCGATGACATCGCTGAGGGCTTGAGTTTTTTATTTCAAAATTTTAATACACAAACATATCACTTAGTTGGTTCAAAATCATACACCCCATATGAGATTGGGTTCATGATCGCTAAAAAATTAAATATAGATAACCCTGATATAAACAGAGTTTCATTTAAAGAATTCACATCCTCAAAACCAATACGTCCCAAATACTCGATCATCTTGAGCCAAAAAAATAATTTTCAAGCAATGAGATCATTAGAACAAGTTTTGTAAAATTTTTTTTCTAAGTTGTATAATTTGACTTTATTAAGTATTATCTAATCTTATGACAATTACTTTTATCGGACATGGATATGTTGGTTTGGTAACTGCGTGTGTGTTTGCAGATTTTGGCAATAAAGTTTATGTAGTCGGTCACACACCAGAAAAACTTAAAAGGCTTAAAGAAGGAGATCCAATTATTTACGAGCCGGGACTTAAAGAACTACTGAAGAAAAATTTAGAGGCCAATCGTTTAATTTTTACAGACTCTTTTGAAAATGCTATCCCTGAATCTGATGTTGTGTTTATTGCTGTTGGCACACCACCTACAGCAACGGGAGAAGCTGATCTATCTGCTGTTTTAGAGGTGGCAAAAAAAATAGGAGAAAATTTAAAAAATGGTTACACGGTAGTGTCATGTAAAAGCACTGTTCCAGTTGGAACTAATCTTAAGGTTGCTGACATTATAAATAAAAACAAGTCAGAGAATGCTAAATTTGACATTGCATCATGTCCAGAGTTTCTAAGAGAAGGAACAGCTATTCAAGACACCCTAATACCCGATAGAGTAATAATTGGTTCAAATTCCAGAGAGGCTATAGATACTTTACTGTTGGCACATAAACCATTGCCTGGAGATAGAGTTGTTACAGATCTTGCCAGCGCAGAGATAATAAAATATGCATCAAATGCAATGTTAGCTACAAAAATTGCTTTCGCAAATCTTATATCTATATATGCAGAGACTACTGGTGGGGATATTGAAACAATCACAAAAGCAGTTGGAGCAGACACCAGAATAGGAGCTAAGTTTTTAAATGCAGGAATTGGGTATGGAGGCTCCTGTTTTCCGAAAGATGTAATGGCACTAAAT
>JBEIIR010000051.1:0-3253 GCA_040380695.1 Gammaproteobacteria bacterium
AGGGATACTCCTTTTTTAGGGAGTATCCCTAAAAAAAATTTTTTATTCTGTTCCAACTTCAAATCTTTGAAAACGGGAGATTACGATATTTTCACCAAATTTCAGTATGGCTTCTTTAATCATATCATCAATCGTTTTTGATGGCTCTCTAATGGAATTTTGTTTAAGTAGCTCTTCGACATTTTTAGCTCTTATTGATGCAGCTTGCATCGCAACTTCAGCACCAAGTTTTTTGAAGTCTGCATTTCCTGAAACAAAATCAGTTTCAGTCTGAAGCTCAACAATTGCACCGATTAAATTATTATGATGGATATATGAATAAACCCCGCCTGCATTAGTGGCGCGATCTGATTTTCCTGCTGCTTTTTTTATACCCCATTCTTTTAAGAGTTCCAAAGCCTTTTTTTTATCGTTGCCTGACTCCTCAAGGGCTTTTTTGCACAATGAAAATGAAACTTGAGTCTCTTGTCTTAGTTCTTTTAAAAGTTGATAATCCATTTTATTAAATTGAACTTGTTTTGCCTCTGACAAATTCACCGAGTAGTTTTTCAATTACATATTTAACTACTTCTGTAGTATCGTCGTTGCATACTACTGGTATTGTTACCTCGTCGGGATTGGCGTTAGTATCTATTAAACCAACTACAGGTATATTATTTGACTTTGCTTCTTTTAATGCATTCTTTTCTTTTTTGACATCGATCAATATTAAAATATCAGGCAATTTTTTTAAGAGTGAAAAACCACCATACAGTCTTTCAAGCTTTAAAATCTGTTTTTGTATTTTTACTTTTTCGTGTTTTACAATACTTTCATCATTGTTGTCAACTAGATGAGCTCTTAGACCCTCTAGCTTCTTCACGTTCTCCATTATTGTCTTAAAGTTGGTCAATAATCCTGGAAGCCATTTAGCACTTACATAAGGCAGAGTATTCTTTTCACAATACTCTCTAACTATTGCTGAGGCAGTCTTTTTTGTTCCTACGACAAGTATTGACTTACCGCTTTTTGCAGCATCGTAAAGAAACTCCTCTGCTTTTTGAATTTGAAGGACTGTATTTGTGAGGTCTATAACTGATGTGCCATTAATTATTTGATAAACATTTTTTCTAGCTCGGGGATGAAGTCTACTTTTTTTATGACCCATGTGGGCGCCTAATGAGAATAGAGTTTCCACTTCTTTTAATTGTTTTTGTGTAAGCATAAAGGAATATTTTATCACATTATAACGTTATTGCAACAATCATAAATTAAGTGATTTCAAATAGTTGGAAAACTCGCTATTCAATTCCTTGTGTTTGAGCGCAAATTCTACTACTGTTTTTAGATATTGCATCTTATTTCCCGTATCATAATACTTTCCATCTCTAATCTCTACGGCGTATATTTTTAAATTATCACTAAGCATTCTACTTAAAGCATCGTTGTAATAAAGTTCTTTACCGGGGAGCAACTCTTTATTTGCCTTATCAAGATACTTAAAAATTTCAGGTGTAAAAATGTAACCAGAGACGTTTGCTAAATTAGATGGCGCCTTTTCTTTTCCGGGTTTTTCCACTATCTCGCTTACATCAATGATACCGTTTTCTACCTCAACTCCCCCAGCGAATCCGTATCGATCATAATCAGCTTCTTCAGTAACTCTAATGCTAGCCAAGCAGGTTGATTGATATTTGTTATAGGCTGCAATAAGTTGCTTAAATCTTGAAGGTGAAGCGCTAATAAAATCGTCGCTAAAAGTATATATAAAAGGTTCATTACCTATAATGTGCCTTACATTTAAAAGTGGTGTGCCGTTGCCATAAGGGCCTTTCTGTCTTACATATATGAAGTTAGCCATTTCACCGATTCTATTTACTTCATCTATATAATGCTTCTTTTTATCACCACCAAGTTTCAGATTCTCAACTAATTCCCTGCTAGGAAAGTCAAAATGATCTTCAATTGTCCTTTTATGATAACCTGTTACGATAATAATATCTGTTATTCCTGCTTCAACAAGCTCCTCTACTACATATTGGATAACAGGTTTGTCAACTATTGGCATCATTTCTTTTGGCATCGCCTTAGTTTGTGGCAGAAAGCGAGTACCGAATCCGGCAGCTGGTATAACGGCTTTTGTTATTTTCATATTTATTTAAATTCAACTGATACTGTGCGAACAATTTTATTATTATCCACTATGGCGCTGATTTCTGCAAGTCCTTGTATGGATGATGAAACTTTAAAAACTGCCTTACCGTCTGAGTCGGTGGTTTGAGTTCCGGCAGATAAAATTGCTAAATCCGACTCAAGCCTTACCACTTTGCCTTCCAAACCTCTATTTTCTTGATTTCTGATAAACACCGAAATCTCTGCTTCAGTTAGGCCATCGGCTGGTAAAGATAAAGGCCAAGCGAATATTAGGGAATTCTGGACAGAAGGGTTATTGTTCTGGTTGCTTGCGCGAGTTGCGACATTTAAATTGCCGCTTAGAAATATATAGCTTGAGAATATTGAAAAACCGAGTATAAACAACACAATCAAACCCACTAATTTCGAATCCATATTAAATAAATTTTTCAGATATTAATATTTCTAATACTGCTTTGTGAATGTCGTCAATAGATCTAAGTCGGCTGTCTATTGTGCAGGAAATTTTTCTCCAGTGTTCTGTATTTTGTGCAAGTATTTTATACATTTTTAAAACTTTTGCCTGATAGTCTCTGTCTTCTTCATGAATATCTTTTGTGTCTTTTAAGTAGTCGCGCTCGCCTTTATTTTTAAGTAGGCGAGCGCTGGTTTCTGTGTCTACATCAAGATAAATTACCAAATTCTCTCTAGGTAATTCATTTTCCACATACTCTAGTCTATCAATCCAGTTTAAAAATTCCTCCCTATCCTGTTCGGAATCAAATTTAGCTGCTTGATGTGTTAAATTAGAGGTTACATATCTGTTTGCAACAATAATTGAACCACTTTCTATCTCCTTCGTAATTTTGCCCTTTACTGCACTTCTGTCAAGAGCATAAGTTAGTGCGGCAAAATAAGGTGAAATATCTTTCAGTTTGCCTAATTCACCTCTTAAAAATTTGGCGACGAGCTTGCCATAGAACGTGTCATACTGCGGAAAATCGAGGTAAAAAGTTTTTACACCAATTTTTTTAAGATATTCAAAAAGAAGCTTAGATTGAGTGCCCTTGCCTGAAGCGTCCACACCTTCAAAAACTATTATTTTACCGCCCTTATTTGACATAAATTTGTTTTAATATAA
>JBEIIR010000052.1:0-3165 GCA_040380695.1 Gammaproteobacteria bacterium
TAATTCTAATGTTGAGATTCCTCTTGGCCAGACCGAATCAAATACCTCAAATATGGAAAACAGATGGCCAATAAAGGATAATCGTCATGAATACGATATTTTAGGGCAAGACTATTTTTCGCTTGTAGACAATAATTATGATCCTAAGATTTTAGATCTTTCTTATGAAGATGGTGGTAATGTAGATGCAAAAATGAACGGTTTTATGGGTTCAATGTTTAGATATAAACCCAATAAAGTTCAAGCTTATGGTGTTAAGTACAACTCGGTCAATAAAGGAACTGATACAGATATAAAAGGAAACGCACCTGTACTTACAATTCCTACAGATGTCGGGGCTGATGTAAAAGTGCCAACAACAGGATACGATATAGGCGGCGGATATGAAGCCATGGTTGTGTTTGCTGAAAGTGATAGAGTTACTCTACACATAGGTAGGCATGAATATTTTGCTGGAAGTGATGAAAATAATTGTAATGGAGGTAGATGTAGTGGCGGTTACTGGATTTATGTAAAAGGAATATGTGTAGATCAAAAAATTTTAGATGCCTATAATAATGTAAAAAGTATTCAGGAACAAGCAAATGCTGACAAAAACCCCATTCAATTGCCTATGGTTAAACCCGGGCATACATTAGGAAAAGCAAGAGGTAATAGTGTGACTGTTGGTGTTCGTGATAATGGTCCATTCATATCAACATCAAAATCCATATACTGGACAGGTGTGAGTGGAAAAGATTTTAATGTCAGCCCAACATCAGCTGCAACAAATACTCCAACAGCTGCTAGTGTAAATGTAACCCCAGCAGCTACTCCAGCTACTACAATAACACCTACTAGTACAACTACAACCCCAGCAGCCACTCCGAATCCCATCACACCCTCAAGCATACTTATGCCTATCTCAAATACACCAGCACACCTCATGACAGTTGAAGGTCCAATAACTACCACAGGAATAACTACATATATAAACGGTCAAATAGCTTTAATTTTTACTAGTATTCCCCTATGAGCAACATTAACACCCCAAAACGAATAAAACAAAGAATAGGCCTGATTTTTGCCATAGCCTTATCTTTTGTAATGGTAAATTACCTTGCGCCTAAAGTATTTATTGCAAATACACCAGAAATAGATAGACGGGCGTTAGCAAACATTTTTTCTTCAGGTCAGGAGTTTCTGTCATTTATGTCAGGCCAAAATAATTCAGAAAATGAAAATGAAAATGAAAACACAGATTTATCTGATATTCCAAGTGTTCCACATCCTGCTGATACGAGTTATGAAAGGGTAGCTAAAGGAGTTTACGCATCCGAACCAGATGAAACGGGTAAAAGATTTATTAAGATAGATAAAGGCACAAAATTAGAAAAAAGAGATGTTATTTTAGAAGATGGAAGATCTGTAACCGTTTATATTCCGCTTGAGTGAATATAAAAAAATGTGTAATATAAGTCATAGTTATATATAAATTTTAAGATTATGTATTTTGGACCATTTTACTTTGATACAAAAGAGATATTTTTAATAATTGCAAGCTTTATTTTAAGCTTGGCAATGTTATTCGGCTGGAGTCTTGTGTGGTTTGATTCGCAAGAGCTGTTAACACTAACTGTAATAATGCTAATAACTAAAGGGCTTTTGCCAGCTATTCATAATGAGGCGTTTTTTATCTTAGCAATTATTGCTATATTTCTAACCCTCTACATCCCAATTTTTCATGTTGTAATCTTTTATTTTTTAAGCTTCTTATTTTTTAGATTGTTAAAGGTGATATAGGATTATAAGATAACTCACCTAATTTTTTGTATAATGATCGTTGATGAAAAATATAATATACATTTACGCTAAAGCTCTTAGAGTAAATCAATGGATTAAGAACTTTGTCATCTTTGCCGCTATTCTTTTTGCTGGGGAGATTTTTAATGCAGAACTTTTTTATAAAACAGTTATCGCGTTTTTTATATTTTGTTTATTGTAATCTACATCTTATGTTTTAAACGACATCATAGATTTTCAATTCGATAAAAAACACCCAACTAAAAAACATAGACCGATTGCAGCTGGGTTAATATCTATACCACAGGCTACATTTATGGTTTTTGTTTTAAGCATTTCCTCTCTTCTTGTAGCTTTAATATATTCCTTTAACTTTTTTTTCTTATCGGTATTTTTTTTATTGCTACATTTTTACTACTCTTTGTATCTCAAAAAATTTCCGGTAATAGATATTTTTACCATATCTTTGTCGTTTGTTCTTAGAACATTGGCTGGAGTTGTAGCGACGGGCTTTCATATTCCGATATGGTTACTTATGGCTATTTTTTTCATCTCTCTTTTTATGGCGACGGTAAAGCGACATGCAGAGCTTGTGACACAAGGTGTAGATACTAGAGAGTCTTTATATCGATACAAAGGTCATATGTTATATTTTTTATCAACAACCTTTGCGACCTTGACTATCGTTTCTTATGCTCTATATACCTACACACTATATATTGATCCAAATCAACAAAGCAGCTTCGAAACATCGTCAATCTGCACACAACTCTATCAAAAAACAAAGGATATTAAAAACTGTGAGGAACAAAATCTAATTGCCAGTTTATCCAGTTATTTTCCAGACATTGAAGCTAGAAAGTTAATGATGTTAACAATTCCGTTTGTTGTTTACGGCATCTCGAGATATGCGCAATTGCTTTATGAAAAAGAGGAAGGAGAGCGTCCAGAAAAGATTATAACTACGGATAAACCATTATTGATAACTATGGCCCTTTGGTCAACAATAGTTTTTACACTTATCTATTTGTTTTGATAAGATAGCTAAAAAATAGATATTCAGGGCACTATGAGGTAGTCGTTATCTGAACAGGACAACCAGTCTTCGCAATCATCTGACCCTCCATTTACACTACAGATGGGATTTCCAGAACATTTCTTGTTGATATCACTATCAAGAGAGTTTCTTACGATTAGAACATGTGGTCCGTCTTGCGGGTTGGTGATTGACCATGTTCTTATCCCTGTTTCATCTGGAATTATGTCAACCATACACCACGATCTTCTTTCACCAGAAATATAGCCATTCGAAGGCAAAAGCCTATCGTCATTACACGGGTCACCTATATTACCACTCCAATAATTTTCAACAAGTTCACGGCA
>JBEIIR010000053.1:0-3162 GCA_040380695.1 Gammaproteobacteria bacterium
AAAAAAAGCACCCGCCCTGGTGCGCTGATCTTACGGGAAGCGTGGCGGGTATGTTATTTAAATTAAGTTAAGTTAATTAGATTGGTTTAACTCCTGCAAGTTCCTCGAACAGCTTAATATCTGAACGGGGCATTGTAGGAAACACATCTGCAAATTTTTCTAAGTCGGCAGGATCAAGATCAAATCCAAAAGCTTCTTGGTATTTGTCCTTGCTGACTTTTTGCAGATCTTCCACGGCATATTTATCTCCATGGGCTTCGATGAAGTTCAGGTCTTCGGCGACCTTCTCAATACTCTTTGTAAAAATTTTATCCACAGGGTCACCTAAGACACCTGCAACTTTAACGTTATCATAGAGTCCCTCCATATTTTCAATGAGGTATAATGTTTCTGCCAACTTCATAACTTCATCAACAGAAGAAATATTTTTAACGTCTTCTTTTAATTTGTTATAAGCATCTACACTTGCCTCTTTTTTAAGCTTGGTGCTTCTGCGCCAGATCTCGGTTTCGAGATTCTCAAAATCTGGGTAGAAATAACCAGCATACTTAAACACAAGATCAGGAAGTTCATCTACACCCTTCTGACCAGCGATTTTAACTATCTCACCAGCTATTTTAGCTCTCCAGTCGAAAGGATAATTATTTATATTTTTTACAAAGTGTTCTGCATTATCGATAACGTCCTGAGCTGTTTTAACTGGATAAAGATTTACATCACTTCCAGCCACAACAAACTCACCCAAATACTGCTGTTCGTATTCTTCAGCGGCTTTTTTCTCGTAGGATTGTGAATAAGCTTCCAAGTCTTCAGCAATTCCGAATATTTCAGCAGCTTCTTTAATGCGGTTTTCTATTTGACTAGTGTACTTATCTCCGTATATTTTCTGTATATCTGCTTTCTTGCTAGTGAAGTAAGCATTAGAAATATAAACACGAGATGGATCATTTATTGGATAAATTTTACGGTTGCTGTCTGCAAAAGCTTGTTTTGGAAGACTTGCAAGTTGATCGTAGTCATCAACTTCCGCAGTTTTTACATACTCTGGTAAATCTGCGTCACGTAGTAGAGTATAAAGTTCTTTTTTAGAGTAATCTGTAGATTGATCAAATGAATTCATAATATTATTTTGTCTAATTTTAACCATGAATATAAACGACTTCAATTCAAAAGTTAACCTTCCTAAAGTAGTATCAAAACTAGGGTTAAAAGTAAATGATTTTAATTTCATAAGAATGCCAATTTTTGGTTGGTACGCCCGAGCCAAAACCGGAAATTTTATAGGAAATGTTTTTGATTTTTTTGAAACTTCTGAATGGAAAACACTATATTCAAATATTTTAAATAATTTTGAAGATTGTATGGATTTTAAACTTCCCAGGTCTGACTATGCTGAAAAAACACTGTTTAAAAACCAGTATTTGCACATGCAGTATCAAAGTGCATGGGTTCTATCTAAACAGGAAGTAGCCAAACATCGTGCAAGGCATGGTGAAAAGGTAATGTATTTTAAAGATATTTTAATGGCCGCTGGAATGCCAGGATTCTTAGAAAACGAGATAGGCTATCTCACTGAAAATGTTGTTAAGGCTTTCCCTAAACTAAACCTTGGCGCAAAACATAAGTATAAAAAAGTATTGGTTATACCTACATTTTGTACACCTAAACATATTTGCTCGTTTGAGCTGGCTAAATTCCAATCGCCTAACGAGAGAGAAAAAATCTATATGAATGGTGAAATGGGTTGGTATGGTCAAGTTGACACAGAGGTAGCTAAAGACTTCAATGAGCTAAAAATTAAACCCGCATTTACCTGGAATTACAAGGCGGATTTTTGGATAGAGCATCCACTCAAGCTATCTGACGCTGTTGATACTAATCAGCTTATTCAAATATGGAGCGAAGTCAAAAGAAGTAAATTTAAAGATGATCCTGTAGACAGACTTATAGGCATGGAGGGAAATGCTAGTGTCGAACACCACATCGCAAGTCTCACACACCAACAAATCCAAGAGCTAGAAAAAAGAACAGCTAAAAAATTAATGCCTTATTGGATAGAGGCTAAAGAACAGCAGTTCACCGTTCATGGTAAAACTTTTGTTCGCAGAGGAACATCATATTTCTTAATAAAGGAGAGAGAAGAAGAGCAACTTACTAACTTTGCCCTAGAAATAAAAGAAATTCGTAAACGCGGAGAAGACTTCTTCTGGTGTGGGTTTATACACCATAACGAGTCACTCGTTCCGTTTGAAATGAATGATAAATATTTTACCAGCTCTTACCTATTTGCTAAGGGAGTAAGAACACAATTTTTGAGATTGGGTATGGGTATACCATTCATCAACGAAAAATATGTAAAACAACTTCTAAGCATGATTCAACTCACTTCTTATAAAGTCCAGGTCGTTCCTGAGGAGCCTACCCCTAAAAAGTAGAGGTAGGCTCCCAAGAGTTTAACTGTAAAAAACTGCCAGCTTTTTACATGCTTTAGATATCAATCTCCAGCAACCACCCATGTCAGCAGGAACTAATTTTTTGTTTTCTAGACCCTCCAACAGGTTCTCTATAGCGTCTTGAGATATCAAAGCTTGGATATCTTTGTCATCTCTAACGAGCTGCAGCGTTTCGTAAAACAATGCCGCACGTTCTTCTTTACTAACTACATTTAATGTATTCATTTATTTACCACCAAGAGTCATAATATACAATTCTACCTTTTGAGATTTCTTCACGGGCTTTCGTAATAAAGTCCATGTCATCTTTAAAAGATTCACTATCTGGAGGATTATTACCAAAGAAAAATCCTTCAGTTTCCGGTAAGTTTCCTTCGTGTAAAGCTTTTTCAAGTTCTTCTAAGTCTGTTAGACTCAGGGCTACAGGTTGGCAATTAAATTGACTACCTGAAGGATTTTTTAAAAATGCTAGTTTTTCTCTCCAAAGCTTCTCCATCCAACCATGAAGGTCGTGATGTTTGCGCCAGTAATGAATTTCTTTCCTGTCGGCCTCTTCACTAATTTTAAATGGTGTGAGCGCGCCCTCCTGGGCCACACTATATGCATACATATCTAGTCCCATAAGTTTATATTTTTTTAGTACTTCACCTGTGTGTTTATTTGGTATCGCAAACAAACCATTTGTTAGAGTTATACCGTCGTAGCTTCT
>JBEIIR010000054.1:0-3158 GCA_040380695.1 Gammaproteobacteria bacterium
CGTTTATCGTTTATTGCTTACCGTTTATCGTTTATTGCTTACCGTTTATCGTTTATTGCTTACCGTTTACCGTTTAATGTTTAACGTTTATCGCTTAATGTTTACCGTTTATCGTTTATTGCTTACCGTTTATCGTTTAATGTTTATCGTTTATTGTTTAACGTTTACCGTTTAACGTTTACCGTTTATCGTTTAACGTTTATCGCTTAATGTTTACCGTTTAACGTTTAATGTTTACCGTTTATGGTTTATCGTTTATTGCTTACCGTTTACCGTTTATCGCTTAATGTTTAACGTTTATCGCTTAATGTTTATCGTTTACCGTTTACCGTTTATGAATAATATTTACGAATTGAAATAAGTAAAATAATTCCTAAAATTGAAGAGATAGCAAAGCTCAAGGCTTGATTTTCTGGAATAATAAAAACATCTAAAAGACCCCATACTCCGCGCCAAAGCATAATGGCTCCAAGATCAATTACAATAGTTTGAAATAATCCAGGATTTTTCTTTCTTGGAAAGAAACTTTTTTGCAAAAATGACAAAAACATAAATCAATTGTAACGTAATTTTTATTTTTTTTCAGAATTCAAAAAAATCTAAACCTATAATAAAAAAATCCAACTAAAAAGCCCCGCCTTGTTATAGGGCGGGGCTTTCTTTAATTTCTTTCAAAAAAAGCTTACTTAAGCTCTACTTTGGCTCCTGCTGCCTCAAGTTTTGCTTTTGCAGCTTCAGCTTCTTCTTTCTTGACATCAACTAGGAGTTCGGCTGGTGGATTATCAACTAATTTCTTAGCATCCATTAAACCTAGATCCTGTTTAATCTCTCTTACAGCTTTAATTACTGCCAATTTCTGATCGCCAGATGCAGTGATAACTACTGTAAATGATGTTTTTTCTTCAGCCGGTGCTGCTTCAGCCCCACCTACTGCTTGACCCATAGGGGCAGCCGCCATCATGGGCATCGCGGAGACACCAAACTTTTCTTCGAGATATTTTGCAAGATCAGCCATCTCCAATACTGTTAATGACTCTATACTTTCTGCGATTTTTTGAAGTTTTTCGTTAAGTACTATTTCTTCTGCCATGATTTTTTTGCACCTCCTCTCGATATTTTAATTTATTAAATAATTTTAACTTTGTTTAGATTTTTGTGATAAAACATAAACTAATTTCTGCATTGGATTTTGCATAGTTCTTACTGTTCTTGCCATAGGATTCAACATTGTCCCGATGAGCTTACCCATAAGTTCTGACTTGCTTGGTAATGTAGATAGCGCTTTCATCCCTGATGAATCATAAGCGACGTTTTCAATAAGTCCAAACTTAAAAGAAAATTTTTCAGAATCTTTAATTTTATTGTAAAAGGATTTCAAGGCAGTTGACCAATCACCTGTGAATGTCAGGATAGCAGATCTTTCTTTAAGGGGGAAGAATGCCTTGCTGATTGATTTAAATACTGTTTCTTTTTCAGACAATTTATTGAGAGCTTTTTCAAAAAGTGTATTTTTAATAACTTTAATCTTTGCTTCATCTTTGAGCATTGCCTTCTTTAGAGACTCAAGCTCTTTATGTGTAGTTTTTTCAAACTGAATAAGAGCAAAATTCTTTGCATCAATAACCGAAGATTGAACTGAAGATATGATATCTTTTTTCTGTGTGTTTGCCATAATTATCTTTTTTACCTTATAAAGGTAAAATACTGGGGGAATTTATAACTTAAAATTATTTCTAAGTAGCCACCAGTCTTGGATTTAAACTCTATTATAAACAAATACTTATGTAAATGCAACAATAGATGTAAGGATTAAATTCCTCCAAGAAGCTCTCTTAAGCTCTTTGATTCTTTTGCTTTACCACTAGAGGTGGACGCTTTCTTTTCTCGCAATTTTTCTTTGTATTTTTTTGCTTGTTGTTCTTTTTTTAGGAATGTTTCTACAGTTCCTTTGGTGTCAAGAAATCTTTGTTCTCCAGTGTAAAATGGATGACACTTGGCGCAAACTTCAACCGAGATGGATTGTTTGGTCGACCCTGTAATAAAAGAGTTACCACATGAGCAAGTAACTGTAATCTCTTCAAAATATTTTGGATGTATCTTAGTTTGCATAAAACATATATTCTAACAGGTATTTTAATTTTTTCAAATGGTATTTAATATAATACTCTATTATTTTAAGACCTGACAAGCCTGAAATACTTTCTCCCATTTACCTTGATTTATAACATCTTCAAGGTTATGAAAGCTTTTATTTATTCGGTGATCGGTTAATCTACTTTGTGAAAAATTATAAGTTCTTATTTTTTCAGCCCTCTCCCCCATACCTATGTCTTTAACGTATGAAAACATTAAGCCTTTTTTCTTCTCTTCTTCGAGTTGGTATAGTTTTCCACTTAAAAGCTCAAGTGCTATTTGGCGATTTGCAAGTTGAGTGCGTTCTCGACTTGAGGTTACAACTATGCCGCTAGGTCGATGAGTAAGTCTAACGGCTGACGCAACTTTATTAACATTTTGTCCTCCATGACCACCTGCTCTAATAAATTGCCAATCTAAATCACTCTGATTTATTCTTACATCAGACTGTGAGATCTGAGGGGTGACTATTATGACTGTGGTTGAGGTGTGAACTCTACCTTTTCTCTCGGTTACCGGAATGCGCTGCACTCTATGGACACCAGTCTCGTTTTTAAAGAATAAAAAAGCGTTTGGGCCCTGAACTCTGATGATATTTTCTTCAAGATAATTTGCCTTCATGCCATTTTTTTCGGCAAATTTTGCATAAGAAATAAGCAGTTCTCTTCCCCAAATTTTAGATTCATCTCCACCTGCACCTGGTGCCGCTTCAATAACCACAATGTTGGTATTTATGGCCATAAAATTACTGTAATTTTGTACTTAAATATTTTATAAATTCATCTGTTGAAAATACTTTTTCAGACTCAGTTTCAAGCTCTTTAACTTTTATTGTATTGGTCAACATTTCATCCTCGCCAATTATCACTACATAGGGAATATTTTTTGAATCAGCAAATTTTATCTGTTTGCCGATTTTATCATACTCTAGGTATACTTCTGTCGCAATCCGACAGTCTCTTAGTTTATCTGCGACACTCAATGAGTGCTTGAGCGTTTTTTCATTAAAAATTGTGACTAAAACA
>JBEIIR010000055.1:0-3125 GCA_040380695.1 Gammaproteobacteria bacterium
ACTTCGTTTCAGCAACTGTCAGTTTAACATTCCGCCACTCCCGCTAACGAAATTCTACTTTCTCTTTTTCACTCTCATCGTCTGCTCCCGATGTCACTTCGTTCATCGGGATTAACTGAGAATAAATTATATCAAATTAAACTCGTTTGGTCTTCTGATTCTTTGGCAACAACAATTTTCAAATGCTTACATCCTTTTGGAGTAACGACTCTTCCACGCGGTGTCTTTTTTAAAAAACCGATCTGCAAAAGATAGGGTTCGATATATTCTTCTATTGTACGTTTGTCTTCAGACATAGATGAGGCCAATGTCTCTATGCCCACTGGTGAATTTTGAAATCTATCAGCTATTGTTTGCAGATATCTAGCATCAACATCTGACAAGCCCATTTCATCTATTTCTAATAACTTGAACAATTTGGCAACTACTAAACTATTTATCTCATTATGCTGATGAACTTCTGCAATATCGCGCGCCCGCTTTAGAATTCTATTTGCTATTCGTGGTGTTTTTCTTGACCTTTTAGCAATCTCAAAAAGTGCATCCTCGGTAATTTTCATATTCATTTTTTGTGCAGATCTATCTATGATTTTTATCATGTCCTTATCTTCATAAAAATTCAGTCTTAGTAATAATCCAAATCGATCTCTCATCGGAGCAGATATAAGAGCCAGCTTTGTTGTTGCTCCAACTACCGTCACTTTTGGTATTGGAAGTCTAACAGTTCTTGCAGATGGACCTTTACCAATTACAATATCAAGAAAATAATCTTCTAGCACAGGGTAAAGCATTTCTTCAACCGGTTTTGGCAACCTGTGTATTTCATCAATAAAGAGGATGTCGTTATCTTTTAGGTTAGTTAAAATAGCTGCTAAATCGCCTGTTTTTGTAATTGCGGCTCCCGATGTTATACGAATATTACCTTTTAATTCACGGGCAATGATATAAGAAAGTGTTGTTTTACCGATTCCCGGAGGACCATAAAAAAGTATATGTTCCGCCGGCGTACCCCTTTTCTTAACCGCATCAAGAAATAATCTCAATGTCTTTACGGCAGATTCCTGACCTATATAGTCATCTAAAGTCTCTGGTCTTAAATTTAGCAATTCCTGCGATTGATTTGACATGATTAATTAAAAGAATAAACACTCATCAAAACATGAGTTTTTAATTAGTTACTATTACTCAACTCTCTAATGGCTTTGGTAATCTTATCTTCAATAGAGATCTCATCTGAAAGTTTAGGCAGAATCTTCTGTGCCTCTTGACTTGAGAATCCAAGAGAAGTCAAGGCTTTTATAACGGTCTCATCTTCAGGTGACTTATTAGCTATATCTAAATTAAATTCTGATTTAAATTTTGACGATAATTCTAATATAATTTTTAGGGCTGTTTTTTTACCCAGACCAGGAATTTGAGTAAAAAAACCCGTGTCATTGGTTGTTACTGCGTTTATCAAATCATCTACATTTGAATTTGAGATTATTGAGAAAGCTGTTTTTGCGCCAACCCCTGATACGCTTAGCAATAAGGTGTATAGCTTATACTCTCTTTTTGTTTCAAATCCAAACAGAATCTCAATGTCTTCCCTGATGTGGTGATAGGTATAAACCTCAACTGATGTTGGGGGGTTTTTACCAAGCAAAAAATTATTTGTCAAATAAATCTCAAAAAATATACCTGAAGTAGTTTCAATAAGAGCTACAGATCCCTCTACCTCAACTAAGTTACCCTTTATTTTTCCGATCATGCTTTAAGTATAGTACATGAAAATGAAAAAATCAGCCCCCATGAATTTTTGATTCTATATCGTGTATCAACACTCTTGTTCTATGAACTGCATCTGGGTTTACTGACACAGAAGTAATACCTTTTCTTACAAGTTTTTCGATAATTTCAGGATAATCAGATGCTGCCTGTCCACAAATTGAACATGTAACTCCAGCATCAACACACGTCTCAACAATATGTTCTAGTACTGATACAACTGCTGGATGTCGTTCATCGTAAATATTGGAAACATCTGCACTATCACGATCAACCCCAAGAAGCATCATGGTAAGATCGTTAGTACCAATTGATACTCCATGAATTCCCAAATCTAAAAATTCCTCTAGCATTAGGGCAGTTGCAGGAACCTCGACCATCATCCAAAGTTTAAAATCCTTATATGCGAGAAGTCCACTCTCTCTAACGATGTCTTTTATCTTTACCATCTCCCAAGGCACTCTAACAAAAGGGATCATCAAATGCATATTGTGATATCCTCTTTCCCACATCTCCTTGAGCGCCTCAAGCTCCATAGTAAAAACTTCAGGGTCAGCAATGTACCTTGAAGCTCCCCGATAGCCAATCATCGGATTCTCTTCGTGAGGTTCGTATAATCTTCCTCCTTTAAGATTCTTGTATTCATTTGTTTTAAAATCTGTTGCTCTATAAACTACAGGTCGTGGAGCAAATGATCGAGCAAATTTTTCCATACCTGACACCAGCTTTCTGATAAAAAGCTTTCGTTGACCTTGTTTTATAAACTCTTTAGGATGTGTACCAATTTCTGCAATCATAAATTCAGCCCTTAATAAACCAACCCCATCGACATCTAATTTTGAAGTTTTATCAGCAATCTCAGGTTCGGCGAGATTAGCATATACTTTTGTTACGGTTCTAATCTTTTTTAAATCCTCATGTTTTTTTTCTTGAAGTTTATTTAATTGCGATTTAGTCAATATACTACCCTCAAAAATGTCACCTGTTGTGCCGTTAACGGAGATAACGTTGCCATCTTTGATTTTTTTGGTCGCCCCTTCAGCACCCACAACCGCCGGAATACCTAACTCTCTTGAAACAATGGCGGCATGAGAAGTACGACCACCCTTTTCTGTGACTATAGCGGAAGCTTTTTTCATTGCGGGGACATAATCTGGATTAGTCTGAGGAGCTACTAAAACATCACCCTGCTTTATCTTTGATATCTCTTTAGGGGAGGAAATAATATTGGCATGACCGACTCCAATCCCAGGCGACGATGGGGCGCCGGACAACAAAACTGCCTGTCCGGCGCCAGATAGAGCGTCGCCAGCATCAATTTTTGTAGACGTAGTTGTAATCGGTCTAGACTGCACAAT
>JBEIIR010000056.1:0-2904 GCA_040380695.1 Gammaproteobacteria bacterium
AAGTTTTTTCTGAAGTAATTTCAGCGAGCACACCTAAGCACACCACAGATAAAAAAAGCCACTGCGATGAGTGGCTTTTAAAATCTTAAATTAGATTGCTTTTAACTAGGTTTTTAAATTTCTAACGGAAGTAAGTTCCCAGTCCCAAATACCTTTCCTTTTAAAAACAAAAGAAAATTGAATTTCATTTTTTTCGTCTTTGGCATCTAAAACAAAATAATCTATTCCGTCATATCCCATAGATATGTTAGATTTTTTTTCGCTACTACTTGTGGCTGTTTTTTTGTTACTTTCATTAATTTTTGGTTTTTTGCCTTCCATCATCATTACAAGGCTTTCTGGTGTCACAAAACTATCCACTAAAGGATCGATAATAGCGGAAGCAAAAGCAATGCTAAAAGCCTTCCCGAGACCATCCTTATCTGAATCTTTCATCATTTCTTTATTGATAGCCGCTTTAAAGATATTTTTGAAGCTTTCTCGTAATGATGGGTAATTCACATGAGATGAAAATTTGGTTGCATCATTATTTTCAATTGCTTTTTTCATGGTGTAGATGGTTAGGTAGGGCGTGGCATAAAGCCAAGCTCCAATTAGGATTAAACTAATTGTTATATAGAGTTTTTGATTTTTTGACATGACTTATTCTAAATTCTAAACCATTACTTTGTCTATAGCTTACAGAAGAAAACTTTTGAAATCCTCTTATGATTGCTAGTTTTTTCATTTCTATACTATTTTAGTATGGCTAAACAATGATTCTTAATATCGCTTGATTTAATACTATAGCAATAACTTTTCTGATTCTTGATTTGTGCCAAACATAAGTTTTTTGAGTCAGGCTCATGAATTGAATAACAATAGGTATCTTGTTTTTTTACAAGGGCAAGACAGAAGTTTTTTTGGTCAGAGCTTTTGATTGAGTAGCAATATGAATCATTCGCAGCATTAATTGTTGCTATCGAATAAAGATACAAAAAAAAAGCGAAATATCTCATAGGTAAAACAACTATACTCTGTGAATTAATTTGTGCAACTCTCCCACTCCCTAGTATAAGTTAGATTTCCTGAGATCTCGCCCTTGCTGACCATAGCAGTGGAACTAGTAGAAGTTTTTTTGGAAGTAAAATCAGCGAGCACACCTAAGCACACCAAGTGTCAAAAGTTTTGACGTTGTCACAAACTAGCCACATAATCAGTTTAACGTTGCAAGTTAAATGAAAATTTCAATAAAACTTATTTTGTTATTCCTGCTATCAACCTGCCTCCAAGGCTGTGTTTTGCTAGCGTCATCAGCAGGTGGTTCAGTGGCAACTGTTCAGACCGCACAAACCATTGATATGTTAAAAACAGCTGGTGATGTTGGAAGCGCTGCCGTCACAAAGAAAACTTTAACCGATCATGCTTTAAGTGCATTATCAGGAAAAGACTGTCGCGTATTTAATATCTTTGATAAAAAGAAAATATGCAAAACACCTATGCCTGATGTCTCAACTCCAGAAAAGATAAAAGCCTTTCAAAAATCTAAAGATTTAGAGCAAACCGGGAAAATTGGACCTAAAACGAGAATAGCTCTTTGGCGGATTCAACACGAACTTGATGATTAAAAATTAACTACACTAACTTCGAGCCAATGCGGAAGGATGAATGCCAAACCTTCTTTTAAAATTCACAGAAAATCTTCCCAAATGTCTAAATCCTACTTCTGAAGCAATGTCAGTGGTGTTCTTTGATTGTTTATGTTGTTTAATTAATTCGTAGGCCTTTAACAATCTTTGCTCTTCAATATATTCAAATGGACTTTTATTTAAGTGTTTTTTAAATAATAACTGTAAAGATCGTTCAGAGTATTTAGTATGGCGCTTGAGATCTAACATCGAAATCTTAAGATGAAGATTTATTTTTATATATTCACAAGCACTCGTCAATAAAGGATGCTTATTGTCCATATTTCATCAATCGATAAGGTAAGTTAATCCAAAATCTAATCATTTCATCTATTAAATTAATAGTGCCTTGCATCAAACTTTGGAGATGATTTAGATAAAAATCAGTTTTTGAGATGGCTAGCAGTAAATAGCCTACAAAGGTGAAAATCGTTATATAGATAATGGCTTGTATTGCATTTTTTAATATTGATTCAAAAAACGGTTTTGATCGCCTGCTTATCTTAAAATTACGATAGGTAAAATTATGTTTAATATAATGCCCTGTGAGATACAGAAGAACTGCTAAGAACACAGTCGTTGCTTCAGAAAAATACTCAAGTCCAAAGAGTATTGAGGTGAAAATACTTAAAATAATGAATAGATTACCAAATGCTCGCATACTCTATTTCTTCTTCAATAAACTTGGGGTGGGATCGACTTCATTAAAATTGAAGATGACATCCTCATTTTTTAATCCAAGTGCTGCTATGTATTTTTTTAAGCTGGTGTATTTAAGAGATTTAGATGGGAAATATTGAGCGCTATTTTCTTCGATAGAAATGATTTGACGTTCAGCCAAGCACAAATCAGCAGCCATACTTTGCGCTGAGATTTTTTTGCTTAGGCGTGTAGCTTTTAATAGCTCAAAGTTATATTCAAAATTATCCATGCTAAAAATGGTGATAAATTTTAAAAAAAGCCTATATCAAAATAGGCATCACAATGTGCACTTTTACAGTGCATGAAGATAATATCTACCCCCCCCCAATGTTGTCAACTATAGACAGAATTTGCTTACACACCCCTATTCCACCACTAGCAAAATCCCCTGCCTTGAACCTTCCCAGTAAGAATAATTTAACAAAAATGATACTCATTGTTGACATCTATATAACTCAGGAATACGATTATTTTCTAAAGGTCAAAAAATATTCAATCTTTTGCACATTTAGACTTGTTTAAATTACCGGAGTAA
>JBEIIR010000057.1:0-2886 GCA_040380695.1 Gammaproteobacteria bacterium
TCTGGTACTACATTTACGTCGATTTTAAAACATCAAAGTGTGAGCCCTGATATAAATTTATATAATAATACAATATTTAGAAATGAAAAAATACCGAAGTATTATATTTGACTTTGACGGGACATTGGTAAAAAGTATTGATGTGCTTTTACGGGTTTATGACAGTTTGCAGGAAGAGATGAATTTGCCAAATATGGATGATGTTGGCGTGGAAAAAATTCGAGGACTTGGCATTTTTCAAATTATAAACCTACTATCGCTTTCTTATGTAAAATTTCCATTTTACATTTTGAAATTAAAGAAAAAATATCGGGAGTTTGTAGACGACATCTCCCCTGTCCCTGGAATAGCATATATTCTAATGCAGCTGCAAAAAAACTACCATCTTCACATTTTGACATCAAACGATAGGGATCTGGTTTTTCAAGTGCTTGAGAAGTACGAGTTAAATTGTTTTGAAACTATTACTGCAGAGCGAAATTTTTTTGGTAAGCATTATGCTCTTAAAAAAACTATAAAGCAACTTAAATATGACTTTAACGAAGTTTTGTATGTGGGCGACGAGGTTCGAGATATCGAAGCTTGCCAAAAAATCGACTTAGACTGTTGTGCAGTTTCCTGGGGATTAAACAATTTAGAGTCCCTAAAAAATAAAAATCCTAAATACGCTCTATCTAAGCCTGAAGAACTGCTTGATATTTTATAAACTTATTGTATCGCCTTCTTTGGCCTTACCTTCAAGAAGTAGTTTAGCTATAGTATCTTCTACTTTCTGTCTTAATATCCGTTGAAGATTTCTAGCCCCATATTGCACATCATATCCTTGGTTGGTAAGCTGTTTGAGAGTATTCTCCGAAACATTTATCTTTACTTTGTACATTTGAAAAATAGTATCCGAAAGGGAGGCAATCATAAGCTTTGCAAGGTCTTCAGCCTTTTCCTTCTGAAGCGGTTTGTAAGCAACAACACTATCAAATCTGTTTAGAAATTCAGGAGAAAATGCCCGCTTTTCAACTAAATAATCAATGATAGAAGATGAGTTTAGTGAATTAAGACTTGCTTTATTTAAACTTTGTTTTATTAAAATTTCATCCATGTAGGATGAGCCAGCGTTTGATGTCGCAACTATTACCATATTTTTGCAATCCACATTTTGGCCATAACCATCCGTAAAGTAACCCTCATCAGTAATCGTTAGAAAAATATTTAAAAGATCTGGGTGAGCCTTCTCAATTTCGTCAAGTAGCAACACCCCATAAGGGTTTTCTCTTATGGAATTAGTCAGTAATCCGGGATTTAACTGCTCTATCGAACCGATAAGCTTATCTACATCTGTCTTGTTTTGATATAAAGACATATCAAAACGAATCAGCTTCTCTGAAGAACCAAAAAATACCTCAGACAACACCTTTGCCGTTTCTGTTTTACCAACCCCCGTTGGTCCTAAGAATAAAAAAGAAGCAATCGGTTTTTTTCTTTTTCCGATAAGAAGAAATGATCTTCTAAGTGCCGAAGCCAGTTCAGCAATAGCCTCATACTGACCCACGATTCTTTCATTCATCAGATTTTCCAGATTTAGGAGCTTCTCTTTCATTTCTATATCAAGTGTCGTAGGTATGTGTGTTTTACTTGTTATGACAGTGCCAACAACTTCTGGAAGTACTGTATTTTGCTTTAATTTTTGTGAGGTGTATATACAAACATCATCCAGTAGTTGTAATGCTTTTTCCGGAAACGGAATGCTGGTTATAAAAAAATTGCTTTTGTCAATTATCTGAACTATGGTTTCGTAAGGGATAATCAAGTTAAATCTTATCTCAAAATCTATAGCTTTCTCCATTAGTATGTAAAGCGCTTTATCTTTTGTAATTTCAGATACATCAACTCTTGCGAAAGTATTTCTGATTTTAGTATTGTTATAGATATATTTTTCGTACTTAAATGGAGTCGTTATGCCTATAATTTGTAACAAATCACCCTTGGCAAACTTTTCGATAATTGATGTAAGATCAAAATGATTTCTATCTGTTGAGCAAAATTTTTCGAATTCATCAATCACTAATATTGCGCTTCTTGAAATGGCTGCTTCATAAAAAAGATCTTCCATGAATGTTTGTCTCCTCTGCGGATCGGTGAACTCACTTAAAATTTTCTCCATGTTTAGCTTTAGTACTCGCTTGTAGGCAAGTATATTGTTAATCTGCCCTTCATAAATTTTTTTAGAAAAAGATTCGATAATCGTATGCCTACCAACCCCCTCTTCTCCAATAATTAGTGCATTAGCTTCATTTGTACTTGAAAGAATTTGCTCAATCATTGAAGTTTCCGACTCACGGGCAACAACATGTCGTCTTATGCGCATTTGAAATTTTGGATCTGTTAGATTGTCTGCGTAAAGATCAAGTTTTGGTGTATAGCCCAATGACCAGTCCCTAGCAAGAGGCGGTGTCTTCATGAGAGCTTTTAATTTCCACCATTGATGTTTTTTAAATCTGTGGTTATAAACCATTTCAAACCAGCTTTCAGTCATCAGTCTTGTTTCTGTGGAAAGTGAGTGTTGGTTTACAAAATATTCTTTAAATTTGTTTTTCTTTTCAACTTCGTTATCTGAGGATAGATTAAAGATCGCTACAAATGGTAAACTGACCAACATAAACATTAGGACAAAAGGTATTAAAATTAGATAAAAAAATACAAATAAAATATAAAAGAGTATGATAGATATTCTCATTGAGAAACCAATCCCTCTTGAAATCAAATTGAAAAGTACATCACTTGCCCATTGATTAAAACTGATATGAGCTTTACTTTCTACTGATACGATTCTCTTCCATGGTGAAAATAAAGTCTTTAGTAGAGGAATTATTGAGAAAAAATAAGGAAAGA
>JBEIIR010000058.1:0-2863 GCA_040380695.1 Gammaproteobacteria bacterium
CTTAGGAATCGTATAAACCTCTCACTTTTGAGAGATATTAGAAAATCAACTGTGAGTGCTAAAATGATAGACTTACTTAAGGTCTCTTTGATTACCCCTACTCTTAGGCATGTAAAAGACAGTCGCTTGGCTATTTGAAAAACTTTTTAATCTTAAATTTCCAGTGTTCTAAATATTATCCAGTCTTGCAGTATTCAGGTGATAAATTACCCAACTGATTTGAGCAGGACTTCTAAACAAAGGTTCTTGCTAGTACTTCTCCTAAGGAAATAAGTTAAAATATAGTTTTTCGTAACAGCCGTGTAACCAACTCAATTTTGAGAGGTAAAAGAAAAAGTCTGACAATTTAAACGGAGAATAGTTTTTCGCGAGAAAACTTGGAATAGATAGCTGTCTTACCGTACTCAACCATTAGAATCTTTTCGTCCGTAAGCCCTATCATAGCAGTTTTTTATAGAAAATACTACTAGATAGCGTCAGAGTGGGAGGTTAAAAAAGCTCATAAAACCTCAACCAGGATGCCCTTTATCTTAACAAGGTAATGTTAGAGATTAAAGAACAACACAAGCAGTCGCAGATGGTAAGCTTTTATTGAACTCAAAAGACTAGGTGGAGGCGCCTTTGAGTTGTGTGACCATGATGATGAGCAGTCAGTTGAAGGGTGTAAGAACATTCAAGTGCAAATTCAAAGAGAGGAAAATGGAAAATGGAAACTGGAAACTTGGAAAACTTGACTAATGAATTGGTATCACAGATAGTTCACTTTAAGCACATGTATGTATGATGCTGAGATGAGCGGTTTGAGCAGTTTGTAGTCCTCGTTGTTGTTTTCAAGAAGTTTTCTTGGCGAGCCCGAGTCCGATGTTGGTTTGGAAAACTTCTGAATTTTCTTAAATTCACTGTTTAACCAGTTTTGAGAAAAACTGTTAACAAGAGCTACTGAGCGGAATTGCAACTCTCGTGGTTAAACACACCTACATAAGACCAAAAAATTTAGTCGATGTCGAGATTTTTGACCGGCAGTTCCAACGTTGGCGTTGTTTTGAGCTTCCTTAGAACTGTATCGATCTCCGAGCTCGAAAGGACCAAAATTCCTGGGTAGCTTTTTGGGGTTGGGGTTTCGGCTTGTGTAAGCTTTAACCATAACCCTGGTAGGCGAGAGGACTGTATAGGATAGTTGAATGGCTACAGATCGGTCTTAGAAGTCCGAACGTATAACCATAACATATCCTCAGATGTTGGAACTTGTGAATAAAAGAAGTAGACTGAGGTGGATGCTTTATTCAGGATGATGGAATATCAGTCAAAGTATATGGGCTGAAGTTGGGCTGTCACCAAAGATGGTGCTTGGTGGACAGATGAAAGTGGGCTGCAACCGTAGATGTTGCTTGGTTGTAGTCAGAATATGGGCTGCAACCCTTTCACAGAGGGGGCAAGCTTTTATATGGGTGATGGCAGATTCTTACATGGGTTGGAAAGTGAGGGGATTAAGTCTCCAAGAATGGGACCGAAAGGGAAGATAATCCTTCAAGGATGGGACTGAAAGGACAGGTAATCTGTCAGAAATAAGGTCATGAAGGGATAATGTAGAATGGGACTGAATCGTAAGGTAAACAGGGTGTAAAGGGAAAGTAAAACAGGGTGTCTAAAAAAGCGCTAAAAATATAGTGCTATAGTAAAGTAAGCTATAAGCTATACATAAATACCCTTCTCAAAGAGAAAAAGATGTAGGAAAACCTAGGTAAGAAGGTTTTTCTACCTAATCTGCCGTCATTTGGGGCCTACATAGAGTTAAAATATTATATGAAAATAGAGTTACAATATGGTTTTACGAATATTTCAGATTAATTTCCATACATGGTAATGTATTATTTGGAAAAAAGTGCAAACTTTTTTACATAAATAGCACCCTTTTCAAAAGTTTGAATAGCGAGAAAATTTAAAAATTTACAATTTTTGTTAATTTTTCAATTTTTATGTTTTTCAGGTAAGATGAATAAATTCATAACAAGAATCAACATGGAAAATTAAAATTTTATTCCAACAACGGATAGCCGACTGGCGCAGGTAATGCTTCTGCGCTTCGTGAGCGAATTACTGATCGTTGAAAGGTAGTAGACGGAACTGGTGGTCCGAGTTCAAAAGAAGCATCAATTGGTTTTTTACAACATTTGCAATATTTACAGCAACAGCAAATGAGGATGAAAATAATTATAATTAGGGCCAAGCCCGAAACAACTGGTGTGCCAACAAATAAGAGGTAATCAAAAGGCTCTAAAGGGGCTGGGTGAATGAAAGGCACTGTTGGACCCAAAATGGGGTCTTGCTCAAAATCAGGATTTGTTTGCGGGACAACAATGCCCTCAGAGCCCATAGTTAGTTGTCTGACCTCACAGTCGGTTTTTATCCTTTCCGGAAAGGTTGAGAAATTTCTAGTCGACTCAAGTTTCGAATCACAAATAAATGCTAATTGGAGAGGTTTCGTTGATGAGATGATGACGGAAGAGTGACCATCCTGGTCACAGTCAGCTCTATAGATGATAGGGTCAGAAGGCGGATAAGCCAAAGGACAGTTTGAATGGTCCGAGTTGTGTAGTTCAGTGATCAAAGCATTGCCGCATTTCGATAAGAGTCTTAAAGGCAAAGAATCCAGAGTCGGGAAGGAAAGTCGATGACAGATTTTATAGAGTTCAGTAGATTGTCTATGACAATCCAAGGGTGACAGATCTTGAGCAGAGGCCCAAGTGAATGTTGATGATTGTCTTATCTGGTTAATTCGAACAATTTTACCATTGACAATGTTAGGTTTCACTAAAAAGTGTTTAAATTTGTCTTTTTCTCTGTCAAAAATTCGGAATCTAAC
>JBEIIR010000059.1:0-2717 GCA_040380695.1 Gammaproteobacteria bacterium
CACGTAAAGTATACCTCGCCTGAAGGAATTTTGGCTTTTCCGGCTTAGATATGCTTAATTGCTCTACGATGACCTGAAAACGTTGTTATAAACCTCGTCTAGCTTGAAACCCGGAGTTTACCCGCACCCTAAATCCCTCTCCCGAGGGAGAGGGACTTTGAAGTCTTTTCCGGCTCCCCTCGCCCTTTGGGAGAGGGGCTGGGGGTGAGGGCCAGAACTACGGTTCTCAACGTGGACTTGGTTTACAAGGCTTTCAGACAAAATTACGTCTTCAAAGTTCCTTTTATGGGACTAAGGCTTATAACCATTGGTATGAGAGGGCTTTAGGCATCCTGGGTCTTAACCCCGCATAGTTAGGCCGGAAGAGCCGGAAATCAGTACCCAAAAGCGACTACACCATAGACTTTCTACAGTCATTTAACCAAGCTTCGAGACATTTAATCTCACCTTTAGTGACTATTTTTGCTTCTTCAAGCTTGCTATATGAGTTATAGAGATTGTCCTCAATGCTTAAGCTAGAGGAAACGCATGCAGTAACCGACTCAAGAACTTTTTCTACAAATAAGTACATGGGAATCTCAGATTCAAAATCTTTAACATAGTCATGAGGATTTCGTTTTTGTACGACAGTTGCACCAGTAAAACCTAGCTTGTAACCGTGCGCCCACAAAATTGGCTGAGCAACTAGTCCGCGCAAGATATCGGTGAAGCGAAAAGTGACAAAAGCTGGTAAATACAACAGTGCAAAAAGGTTTTTGATAAAAGCGGTATTTTGAGAATTAAAAGGTACTATTGTACCTTCTCCTAAAACATAAGAACCCTTATCTTCGAAAAAGCAAACTTGGTTGCTAGTCAATCTATAAATAGCATCTACATCGGGATCTTCATCGGCTAGTCCTTGCCATATACCTACGCTTGCAGACTGATTAGATATTGCACTCTCAGGAATTGTGTTTGTTTTATTAATGAGATGTAGAGGATAGCCGCGTGGCCATATTTTTTGATCGGTATAAAGTTCATAGATATTGACAAATCCAAGGTGATCCGACAATGTGGGGTAATTCCCACTAAATTTCGGAAAGTCCCAATTGAACTTTGGAATGTTATCATCATCCGTGTCAATAATGATTTCAGCACCTCGATCTATCGCATAGAGATACCCGAGCATTTTTCGACAGTAATGGTTGTATGGCAAATGGTGAAAAAGCTCAAAACCAGTTTCCTCCTGTTCTTCAACAGAAAAATAATTGACATTGTCACACTGCCAATTAGACGGAGTCTTTTTGTCTCCCACAACTATTAACTGATAATCCTTCTGTTGTGAAAACCTAATCACAGCTTCTGTTGGTTCAAAGATGCTGGTTATTACTATGAACTTTTTCATTTTACTCTCCTCTGTTTACTACTTCAAGAATTCGATCGACTGTCTTCGTCCAACTAAAATTTTCCAGACAATAAATCTGTCCTTTTTTTCCCATTTCTTCTAGCTTTTCAAGATTCTTAAAGGCATCTACTATAGAATTAGCAATTTCATCTGAAGTTTCTTCTTCAAGAATAAAGCCATACTTCCCACAGCCAGATATTTCAGGAAAGCTGTTCCGATTTAAACCCATAATAGGCATTTTACACGCCATGGCCTCCAAGTAGACTAAGCCCCAAGGCTCATTTAAGGCAGGCATCAAAAAGAGGGAATGAGTATTAAATAATTCTTGCAGATCATTAAGAGGAATAAATCCTAAAAATTTTGTATTAGGGAGATTTTCAAATTTTCTTGCTTCTTCACTCCCAACAATAGTCAATTCTAACTTGGGGTCGCTTTTCAAAGCTTTTTGAAAGGCTTCAATGACTAAATTTCCTCCTTTATCGATAAACCTATCTTTTGCTGCAAACAGAATCTTCCGATTTGAGTAATCTTTTTCTCCATAGTACGGTTCTATTATTCCGAGTCCAGTACCAACCACTGTTATTTTTTCTGGGGAAATAGCGTAATGTTTAACAAGATTATCTTTAACATATTGACTAGTTGAGAATACATGTTTTGCTTGTGTAAAAGCAAGTTTGTCTAACTTGTCAAAAAGGAGAGAGGATTTTTCTGGGCATTGTTGGGCACTTTCTGAATGCCGTGACCACAAATCCCAAGTCGAGTCAGTTAATAGATAGTGGTTTTGTCTAGGAGTATTTACAGGAAAAGGAAAAGACAGGCTTCCTAGAGACAGAGTGTTGCTTGAGACAGACAATCTTGTTCTAAACCAACACTTTATTGCACAAGCATATCTCCTAAAAGTTGCTCTATAGGTTTCATTTTTACCATAAACTAAAATTGTTAATACTGACAGGGGAAGTTTTATCCAAAAAGGTATATCTGTGCTGAAGGTATCTGCAACTTGATTTCGTTTTTTTAATTCCAGATAAATATTACAGGGAGTACCAGACCAGACTCCTGGAACAGTAGGATCGCCAAAGGATGAACACAAGTTAATTTTCTGGGTTTCTGAATTTAGATTCTTATTCATAACTGTTTTTGGCTCTCCTGGCTTAGATATGCTTAATTGCTCTACGATGACCTGAAAACTTTGCTAAACCTCGTCTAGCTTGAAACCCGGAGTTTCCCTCACCCTAAATCCCTCTCCCGAGGGGAGAGGGACTTTGAAGTCTTTTCCAGCTCCCCGTCTCCTCTGGAGACGCTTCGCGAACGCCCTTTGGGCGAGGGGCTGGGG
>JBEIIR010000060.1:0-2560 GCA_040380695.1 Gammaproteobacteria bacterium
TGTTACGCACCAGAAGGAGCCTCTCGTGCAAAGCATACGCAGCGAATCGGATAAGCGGTATTTTGAATATTTGATCAACGCTGCCTGTCGCGAAACGCTCAAGCAATTGCTTAAGTGAATGCTTAAAAAACCCTAAATTTGCATCCCCCTTTGGGGGTAGGCCGGGGTAGCTCAGCTGGTTAGAGCACAGGATTCATAACCCTGAGGTCGGCAGTTCAAGTCTGCTCCCCGGTACTAAACAGGACTCTTCAGGATTTTCTTGAAGAGTCCTTGTTTTTTTATCTCCACAAGTGTTTGATATAGTTGAAACTAACTCCACGTA
The DNA here is from genome assembly GCA_040380695.1 of Gammaproteobacteria bacterium. Taxonomy (GTDB): domain Bacteria; phylum Patescibacteriota; class Microgenomatia; order UBA1406; family GWC2-37-13; genus UBA1450. The sequence continues at coordinate 323 of JBEIIR010000060.1, forward strand.
ACTGTTCATTTTGCGAGTTAGATATTGTCGGGTTACCGTTGTTCAATTCATTGCCGGTGGCGAGCAGTTGATTGCTCAGGTGTTCAAAGTTTAAATCATAAGTTTCCTTTTCTATCTGGATTGGCTCAGATTGGTCAAGATCACCAGATTTTCTAAGTCAATAAACAAAATCGTCAAAAAAAATACTCTCAATTTTTAGATTGCCTGTTCTGGCTTTATAGGGGGTATACATATATGTGATAGAATCATCAAGAAACTCGACACTAAATAGTTTACCCACCTTTCTAGGTGGGACTTTCATGACACCTATCTTGAAGGTATCATTTAAGCTATTTTCAATAATATTCATTGCATGAAAGTTAAATCGCTGCTTAAGTTTAAAGGAAAAGACTTCCTCTTTTTTGGGGTCGCTAATAGTGATTATACGGGTTTCATCTTCAGGAGTAGTACTACACCCTACACAAAGAAAAAAAAATATGTTTACGAGTAGATATCTCATTGATTTGTCCATTTAATCGTAGTTGAAGGAAGTATACCATTTAATCCTTGCGGCCATTTTGGTGATTGGAAAATATTTAAGGGTGAAAGATATTTCAATTCTCCATTATTAATTTTTCCAATAATGGCATCTGCAATACTATTATTGGATGTTATCCAGCAATTCCAGCAATATGAAATGCCGACACCGTTATTGAATAAGTCCATCTCCCTTTCAAGATGTAATTGTTGTGGGACCTCGCTCTCATGTGCCGTTGCAAAGAGAGAGACAATTGCTGAACCAGTTAGTGGTATTGGGAGTGTCCGTCCTGAAACATCTCTTGTATTGATAGCTTGATAAAAGGCATGTCGAAATGCATCTTTCTTGTCATTAAGCCCATTGGAAGTGCCCATCCCCATACGGGCATTGCTCATATCAAAAGCTGTTTGAACATTTAAGTTAATTAGAAATGCTTGAATCGGATAAATTATAACAAGAGCTTTTTCTTCAGCTGTAAGTCTTTTATATTGATTATCTAACCTAGTAATATCTAGATTAAAGTTAGAGGGATTGTCCAGCCATTGACTATCCATCCACCAAACTAAGGAGTGGTTTCCGGTAATATCATGATTGTTTACAAAATTGACGTACTCGGGCTTTGTCATCAGTAAATTAATATGTTCTTTACATATTTGTATTGATTGACTTGAAAAGTTTTGAGAAATGAAATTGTAAAGAGGGGCTTGATAGTTTGGATTTTGTAGGAGAAAAGCAGTTTGAGAGGAGTTTAGGCCAAGTGTATTTGTCAAATACGCTAAGGGGGTAGTAGTCGGATTCCACCCCGGGTCACACCCTGGAGTGACTGTTTGTCCTCGTTGTGACGAAGTGGTTCCCGGGCAGGGCGGCGGGGCACCGCCTCCGGTGTTGCCACCGCCTCCGGTTCCAACCGAGGACCCAGCGCCTTGACCACCTGTACTGCCAGACCCACTACCCCCCGCTATCCATGTCGTCCAGCAATATGTAAATGGACCTGAGTTGGTACACTCATCGCAATTATCACAAGTGCCATTTGGTCCACCGCAGTGTCCACGAGGATATGGGCAGTCTTGCCAGGTAACAATTACATTTTGACAAATTTGTACGGTAGTATAGTCGTTGCCCCTGTTTCCGGGGGTAGGATTAGTTAGTTTAATTCTTAACGGGGTAAGATTATTGTGTTTAAAAATACTGGTATCGGTTATGTTAAATTCCGTATACCCAAAGACAGCTTTATCAAGCACCATAAAAAAGATGGCATGGTATTCTGCACTGTCACTTACGCTATTGAGACTATTTTGCCGCTGAGCATACTGCCAATCACACCGATAGCCAAAACTGGTATCACTGGCAGTAGCATTTATGATCATAGAGGCATTGACAAACTGCTGGGAATCACGCACAAAGGGAATGTAGTAACTGGTGACTGACGAATCGGACTCACCCCGACCGGACTTATTTCCTTTACTTTTTAATACGATCATCTTATCCCAGCGCGGGTAGCCGATCTGGGCGACGATCTTTTCTACGAACTTGCTTTTTTGTTGTTGGCGTATCAGATAGTCAACTATTGTTTTTTCATCGGCGTTTGGCGTACGGTGAGTCGTAAAGAACCTTTTTTCAATTTGGCCGGGCTCTTTTTCAGCAGTGGCCAGCTGGTCTTTCTTGGTACACATGATCAGGCTACAGCCCAAAAATATAAACGCAACAAGGCGTTTTGATAA
>JBEIIR010000061.1:0-2416 GCA_040380695.1 Gammaproteobacteria bacterium
TCAAACTGATCCGCGTCAATAATTTTATCAATGTGTAATTCTAGTTCGCTTATAGGATTGGAGCTACTAACGATACGGCAGATGTCTCCGACCTTGGCTTGATGTCCTGTAATTTTTACAAGGAAATCGCTTGATCCTGACTCGACGACAAGATCCTCTGCAACAACGTAAGCCCCTAGAGATATCGTGTCTAGCGCTCTTCTATTAGATCCGACGGGTTGACCCGTAACATACATTTCACTTCTTAAATCTTTATCCTGTGAATTGGGCTTTTGAAGCTTGCCGTAAGCTGATCTCGTAGTAATGCCTGACATGAATCCCTCCAGTCCTATAGGCTTTCTTAGGTACTTATAGTTTGGAGGGATTTATATGATTTGTAAACTATTCAATTATGGCTTCTTGTCTCCATAATAAACCTTCATTTTCTTTGCGTCTTTGCTCCATTCTGCGTTTGTGACCCGGGCGAAGTTCTTCTTTAAAATCGTCCATAATTGTATAGTGGAGTGCCGATTTCAGGTACCAAAGGTTAGATCCCGGTAAAAGTGACCCGACCTCGGTTAAATCTTTCATCTCAGTTTCGCCTTTAACGGCTTTTCGAGCAGTACCCAGCAGGGTATCCGCCTTGGATGCTATCGGTCCAGCAACAAAACCCGTGAAGAAATCCGCATTTCCACCATAGGATTGACCGAACATGGCATCAAACATTATTGACCCTGCACCTGATCTTAAGATTGAATTGCGGATTGTTTCTTTTGATGTAGGATCTGGAGGCGTTTCGTTTTTGGAAATAGACCTTAAAGATTCCGCCACGTATCCCATAGTAGAAAGACCAAGAAACATCCCAGACAAATGAGCTATGTTTGGTTTTCTGTTTGGGTTAGCGAGATAAACTCTTTGCATAATATTGGCTTGCTTGACTGTAAAAGATTTAAGCATGGCAAAACTTCTAATTAACTCACCCTGTACTGTTCCCTTGCTTGATCCCATCATTAGAACTTTTCTTTCTCTTAAGCCAGGGTTAGGAGCCGCCATATTAGAAAATTCGTTATAATAAGAATCTAATCTTTTTTCTAAGTAGGCTCTGTATTGTGCAGGGGTTTTTGGCTCAAAAGCAGGGTTAATTGCTTTGTGGTCGGCTATTATTTTATTAGCTAATTCGTCTGAGATAAGATCAGATGAAATAGAGTTTACTGTGAACTCCCCGTCTTTTAAAGGTTTTCTCATAGCCTTCATAGCATCCCAATCTGTTTCTTTAATACCAGCTTTTAATAAAGCGTTAGAAGCAAACGGGTCCATATCTTTCCATGATCCGCCTGTCCATTGTCCAAGCTTCATAGAAAGAAGACTTGTAAAAGCTACACGGTGAAATCTGGCTTGTTGTTGTAAAGGATTTATCTTGGAATATAAATGATTTAATTTATTAATACCTTTAGTAATTGGCCCAGTAGATCCTTCTACTCTTAAAATATTACCAAGTGCCGACTCAATAGATATTGATAACTGGGAAGCTGTTTGTCTTTGAGTTTCCGGCGGAAGAGATTTAATTAAACTTTGTGCAGATTCCCCTACCAGTTTAAAATAATTTTCACCTGTATAAACTTGTAAAGCTGTAATTCCTGTAGCCAAATCTGTAACCGCAGAAAAGGCGGCTCCGCCTAATGCAGACATTGAAGTGAGGGATCTTAAATTACTTCCTGCGTCCGCAAGTTGTTGTTTGCCGACAATGTTATTTGAATTTGTTATCTCTTTAAAATAATTATTAAAATCAGAACCAGCTTCTTTAATAGTATCTATTTCTTTTTGTGCTTTAATATAACCAGCGTCGGTTGGTTTAAGACCTTTCTGTTCTTTTTGAAGATTTCTAATAGTCTTTTGTACCAATGTTGCAAACTCTGTTTGCGCCCCAGGGCCAAGTATTTCAAACATTGAAACATCCCTAGCTACCTTAGCCGATTCTGCTAACATAGATTCAATGAGAGATTTATCCGAAAACTCTGAAAACATATCAGACAAACCTTCGGGAGTGTAAAACAATGTTCTTGGTTTAGTGTATTTTTTTGGAATTGATTTTTTAATTCTATCTTTAGGAAGATTAGAAAAATCTACCGCTTCAGCATCATAGGATCTTTCTATAAAGCCATCAAAAACATCTTCTAAATATTTTTTTCTAGCTTCTAGTGTTTCAATGTTGGGGAATGTTTTGTCTAAATTTAGTTTACCATAAACTAAATCAACCCATGCTTCTTTACCAAGGTTTTCCATCTTTTCTACATTATAAAGATCGCGCTGATTAAAGGCGTAGTCTTTAATAAAGTTTTCTTGAATACCGACATCAACTTTATCTTTATGAAGCATATTTAAAAGCTTCTTAAAAGTCTCTGCTGCTTTGGCTGCTTGTGGATCGCCTTTTTTTCCA
>JBEIIR010000062.1:0-2259 GCA_040380695.1 Gammaproteobacteria bacterium
AGTGATGCTTTTTCGATTTTAGCTAGTCTTGGAATTTTAATTTATAGCTTATATACAATTAATTCTCAGTTTAATGTTTTAGGGTTGCCAAGTTTTAATAATTTTCTAATTGATAACAGGAGAGATGTAATGGGGCTATCTCTTTCTTCAACTTCAACTTTAAAACAAACCGAAAACGGTCAAATTCAGCAAGTAAAAATTTTAGCTCGTGATTTTGAGTATTATCCTCCTTTTTTAAAACTTAAGGCCGATCTTCCAACCGAGCTTAATATAATAAGTAAAGATGTTGTTGGGTGTGCTCGAGTTATGTGGTTAGGAGGTTTGTACGACAAGCCAATTTATCTTGAGGGAACTGGAGAGCAGAATATAAATTTTATTCCAAAGAAAGGAAGGTACAAGATAAGCTGTACGATGGGTATGGTGTCACCAATTGAAGTTGTGGTGGAGTAATTTTTGGCTCTAAGTTTAAGTATATCTCAATTCGCTGGCCATGCTACTTTTGAGTTCTTCTAAATTTTCTCCGGTTTTTGCAGAGACAAAAATTACCTTATGCTCTTTGAGGTTTTCTAAAATTTTATATTTTTTTTCATCGGAAATAAGGTCTGATTTGTTGCCGACGATAATCTGTTTTTTTGTGTTGATGCCAAGATCTTTTAAAATGTCCCAAACGATATGAATTTTTTCGTACATTTTTTTGTCCGACACATCGACTACATGTATTAATAAATCAGAATTTACGGACTCCATCAAGGTAGATTTGAATGCTTTGATCAAATCCGGTGGCAGATTTTGAATAAATCCGATTGTGTCTGACATTAGCACTTTTTGCTGTAGTTGTTGAAGGTAAACAGACGAAACGGCACTATCAAGTGTGGCAAACAATGCATCTTTGCCCACATGCCCTTTGCGAGTAATTAAATTGAACAATGTTGTTTTTCCAACGTTTGTGTATCCTACAATTGACATTGTCTTTAATCCATTTTTTTTGCGTCTGTCGATCTGTGATTGTTGCTTAAATTGTATAGTCTTTATCTTACTTTCCACTACTCTTATTGCTTCTCTCCAATGTCTTTTCATTAACTCAACATTTGTTTCTCCTCCTCCGCGAGTACCTATTCCCCCACCTTGACGGCCAAGCTCCTCCGACAAACCATACATTCTCGGACCCATGTGCTGCATCCTTGCTAACTTAATTTGAAGTTTAGCAGACACAGTTGTCGCATGTTTTTCAAAAATTTTTAAAATAAGGTCTACTCTATCCCATATCTCGATATCTGGGTTTATTTCCCAATACATCTTTTGAAGTTTAAACTGTTGTGAGCTTGTTGCGTTACCGTTGAGGATTATTACATCAATACGATATTTTGACACAAGCTCCTCAATCTCTTTTGCCTTACCGGTACCTACATATGTCCCCGGATGCGGATTGGCCCTTCTTTGAATAACTTCAACAACAGAACCCCCTCCATAAGTTGCAATTAACGACAGCATCTCATCTAACTGTTCTTTAGCCTCTTCTTTTTTAACTGTTGGCGGGACAACATCGACAACAATGTAATTTTTTTTATTATCGTTTAGCATGTTGTAATTATACTGTAGGCGAGAGTAGAATTTTTTTAAGCTTTTTGCGGAGTTTTTTCATCTCCATCAATTATTAAATGTTCTTTTATGCTGATGTAAAACATTGAAGTGACGAGGATAAATGCACCTAAAAGTTTGTCAAGACTAAGGGTTTGAGGTGCTCCATAAGGATTAAGAGGGGTTATTGCAATTATTAAGCTGACCACTGGAAAAGCCAGCTCAGCAATTGTTGCTACTTTTGCTTGGGTATTTTTTAACCCTTTGTAGTAAAGAAAGATTGCAAGAGCCCCGCCGGTAATGCCTGAAATTACTAGAAAGCGGACAAGGTTTGTTAAACCTATCTCCATAGGATTAAAAGTTTGATTCAATAATTGTGTTGCTAAAAATGCAATCGGAATTGCAGTTGCAAACCTAAGAGCGGTTAGAAGTGAAAACGGCATCTTTGATAAAGTGTGTTTGCTTAGTATTGTACCACTTCCCCATGAGATAGCTGCTGCGAGAGCAAAAATGTAGACAGCTTCTTTGCCTTCAAACTGTAGAGTTATTGGCGCAAATCCAAAACTTAGTAGATAACTGCCGATTAAAGCTATTATAGAGACAGTTATAAATCTAAGAGTAATTTTTTCTTTTAAAAAAAGTGCTGAAATTAAAATTACAAACATAGGCTGAAGTTTTTGA
>JBEIIR010000063.1:0-2243 GCA_040380695.1 Gammaproteobacteria bacterium
GCATATTTTTTAAAATTTGTTTTTGTTATATCTCCATATCCTTCCGCTTCCGGGAAGTGATGTCTTAAAACTTTTTGTCCAAATTCATTCCATTCGCACCAAGCAACTGTTTCCCATCCTGCCCATCTTGCAGCAAGTGAAAATCCGCCTATGCCCTCAAATAATCCTATGTGTTTTAATTTATTGCTCATTTGTATTTTTTTTAAGTTAGAAGGCATCGTCTGTCAGTTCAAATTGCTTAGACTTTGGCAATATTTTTACTTCTTGAAATGGCATCTCAATAACTCCTTTCTTCTGCGGTGAATAAAATTTGGTTGTAGGACCGTGAAAATTGATAGCAACCATTCCTGTGCTTCCTGAACGATGCTTTGCAATTATAACCATTGCCTTTCCTTTGGTGTCGTTTCCTTCTTCGTCTGTGGTGATGTCGTAATACTCTGGTCGGTAAAGAAATATTACTATGTCGGCATCTTGCTCAATGCTTCCACTATCTCTAAGGTCCGATAACTGAGGTATCTTTCCTGCACGTTTCTCCACTTCTCTACTTAATTGGCTTAATGCTATTATTGGAACATCTAACTCCTTTGCAAGTGCTTTAAGATTTGCAGTTATGATTGATACTTCTTCATTTTTATCTTTGGTCTTTCTGCCTGATGTCATCAATTGTAGGTAGTCAATAATTATCAATCCTATTTTTTTTTCTCGCTTCATCTTGCGGCACTTGTTTCTTAAATGGAACATTGATATGGCTCCAGTGTCATCAATGTATATTGGTGCTTTTTTTAGCGGTCCGCAAACTTCTGTTACTTGATGTTGTTCTTCGGCCGTAAGTCCTGAACGAATAAATTTATCCAAATATAAATCAGTTTCTGCTGCCATCAATCTACTCATTATTTGAGTTTTTTTCATCTCTAAGCTAAATATCAAAATAGGTATCTCCTTATCTACTGCGGCATTTCTGCCACAAATTGCAGCTAAAGCACTTTTACCCATTCCGGGTCTTGCTGCTAAAATTATTAAATCTGAATTTTGCCAACCTCCTGTTATGTCATCAATCTCAGGCAACCCTGAATAAACTCCGCTAAGTTGGTCCTTACGATTTGAAAGCAATAATACTTGATCCATTGCAGAGCTAAATATTTCTGCAGAAGATTCTATTTTGTCCGTTACAATATGGCTAACTGCTTTATTTACATTTTGCTCAAAATCGTCTATAAGTTCAAAGGCATCTGTTTCCGTTTCAAAAGACTTTTGGAATAACTCTCCTGCAACCGTTCCTAAATTTCTTTTTATGGAAAGTTCAATCAATAGTTTAAAGTGGTGTTCTAAGTTACTTGCAGAACCTACCTTTGTTGTTAAGGTCGATAAATAGTAAACACCTCCAATCTCTTCTAAGTGATTAGTTTTTCTCAGTTCGTCACTAACTGTGATAAGGTCCACTGGTATAGATTGGTTAAGGACCGTGATAATTGCCTCAGCTATTAATTTGTTTTTTGGTGAGTAGAATGCTTCGGGATTGAATAGTTCAATGATGTTAAATACTTTTCTGTATTCCATCAATATTGCACCAAGTACAATTTCTTCTACTTCGATGTTTTGAGGTGGTAGTTTATGATTGTCCATTTATTTGTTTTTTAGGTCCAAAGGATATTGGAGTAGTTTCTTTTTTTGGTTTAGATTCAGTATTGTTATTTTTTAGCCAAGATAAGGCAGTTAAATAAACACTATCGTATTTTTTCAATAAATCCTTTTTGTTTTCCATTGATAAAAATATTAATCTCATTGCCTCTTTTCCAAATTCTAATTTTAGCTTTTCAAATTCTTTTTGTTGCAAAGGACTTTTCATTTTTAAAAGTTTAGGAGTTGTTGATTTTGCAAAAGTCAAATAAGCATTAAATTCATCTGAATAAATTATAGGTTTATTTATTTCTATTTCTTCTTCTAATTCTACTTCTAATTCTATATTGCTTTTTTTCGCTTTCCGTTCGCTTTCTGAAAATAAAGCGGTCGGTTTTTTTTCCTTTGTTGTTGCACCTTTTGGGCGACCGCCCAAAGCACCCAGTTTAGAGTTATTTTTAGAAATATTATTTCTTTAATTTAATTTTTTTGATTCTTTTTCACTTACCGAAAACATTTTTTTAAAACGAGCTTACTATAAATATAATCCTAAACAAAAAAAAGAAACTACTCCAATATCCTTTGGACCTAAAAAACAAATAAATGGACAATCATAAACTACCACC
>JBEIIR010000064.1:0-2146 GCA_040380695.1 Gammaproteobacteria bacterium
AATTCATACCATTCGTACTTCTTGTCACTAATTGCTTGATTTTATTTGAAATTCTAATCTTAGTCAAGCAAAAAAAAATAGATTATACTAGTAAAAATATTAGAAGTATAATATTTCAGATAACTCTTAGCTTTTCTTTTTCAGTTTATATATTTTATTTTTATTTGAAATAGAATTATCTAATTTTTGCAAGAGGCTGTCTCAAAAGGGCAGCCTCTTTTTTATGTTTTTTTTAAAAAAGTAATGTTTTTAATAATCATAATATCAATTGTTTTGTTATTAATGGATGGCAAAAGGCGCAGTACTAAAACCTATATTCAAATCGTATCATCAAGCTCAGATGATGCTTCTTCCACCTAGTTTGGATGAGTTAATTGGAGTCAATCATCCGGTAAGGGTTGTAAATGAAGTGCTGAATAAGATTGATATTCAGCCTTTAATTAGACAATATAAGACTGGCGGCAGCAGTAGCTATCATCCATTAATGTTATTGAAGGTGTTGGTGTATGGTTATATCAACAATATTTATAGTAGTCGTAAAATAGAGGAGGCAGTTCAACAAAATATTCACTTTATGTGGTTGAGTGGTATGAGTACCCCCGATCATAATACCATCAACCGTTTTAGGGGAGAAAGATTAAAAGAGCCGTTAAAAAAGATATTTACCCAGGTGGTACAATTATTGGCAGCTGAAGGTTTGCTGAGTATAAAAGAATTATATACGGATGGTACAAAAATAGAAGCTAATGCCAACCGCTATACTTTTGTATGGGGGAACTCTATTAAAACAAATAAGGAAAAAATGAAGCAACAGCTAGACGCATTATGGAAGTATGCTCAAAGCGTTGCTTCAGATGAATTAGATGATACTGACCCCAGTGGTTTTGATAAGATTGACAGTGAAAAAATAAAGGAGACCATTGAAAAAATTGACGCAGCGTTGAAAGACAAACCGGTTACAAAGGATGTAAAGCAAAAACTAAATTATGCAAGAAAGAAGTGGCCCGAAGCATTGGACAGATATGAGGTTCAGGAAAAGATATTAGGAGAGAAAAGAAACAGCTACAGTAAAACAGATACTGATGCAACCTTCATGCGTATGAAAGAAGACCACATGAAAAATGGTCAGTTAAAGCCCGGCTATAATTTACAAGTAAGCAGTAATAATCAATATGTTACCAATTACAGCATTCATCATAATCCAACAGATACAACTACACTTGTAGAACATTTAGAAGAATACAAGCAATCATACGGCACTACACCAGAGATAGTAACTGCAGATGCCGGATATGGAAGCGAAGAGAACTATGCGTATCTGGAATCAAATAATATAGAGGCTTATGTAAAATACAATCACTTTGACAGGGAGCAAAACGAAACGATTCAAAGTAAAAAGCCTTTCTCCGCCGATCAGCTTCATTACAACAAAGAGGATGATTACTATGTGTGTCCGATGGGTCAACATATGCGAAACAAAGGATCCTATATTAAGAAAACATCAACGGGGTTTAAGCAAAAGATTACTCAATATAAAGCCACTAACTGTGAGAGCTGTCCGTTAAATGGCGTTTGTAATAAGTCCAAAGGAAGTAGAATAATAGAGATTAATCACAATCTTAAGGAGCATAAGATAAAAGCGAATCAAAATCTTTTAAGTGAACAAGGAATTAAGCATCGAAAAAAAAGATGTCATGATATAGAACCAGTATTTGCTAACATAAAAAACAACCATCACTTCAAACGATTTATGCTTAGGGGTAAAGAAAAAGTATCTATAGAATCCGGATTATTGGTCCTAGCGCATAACCTTCGTAAAAAATGCAGCCAAATAATCAAAAAAGCTGCTTAAAAGGAGCTAAAAAAGCATTTTTCAATTTTACACTACCCACAATCCATAAATAATCGGAACACAGAATCCAAGATTTTTTGGACATACCAAAAATAAAAAACCGCCTCAGAATTTTATTTCTGAGACGGCCTCTTAAGCTGTATTTGCTTTGTTCTGATAGGCTTATTGAGCTACTCCGGTAAAACCATCATCCATTGTACGCAGGAAAGCAACTACAGCCGCTTCCTGTGCTGGTGTGAGTCCGAGATTACCGAGAGCATCTGTATCCATGGTAGGCAGGTACTCTGGTCTTCC
>JBEIIR010000065.1:0-2006 GCA_040380695.1 Gammaproteobacteria bacterium
CTGTGCCACCGGTCACAAAAAACGGCCCGATGATGACTGAGTTAGCTGGGTTTACTACGTCTATTTGAACGAGCACCGGGTTGCCGTTTGGCGTAGATGAGGCTTTACCGTATAAGACTCCATTGATGTAGAAAATATCCTCGACTGTATTGAAAGAGCTGGGCCAGTCGCCAACATAGACTACCGTATTGGTAGCGGGATTAAACGTTCCCAAGCCGAAAGTGCCGACTAAATAGTGTCTGTCCATTTAGTCACAAAGATAAGGTATTCAGCAAATTATCGTAGTTTTTTCGAGGTAATTTGTAAATTTGCGTCATGAAAATGCCGTTGTTTACCCGCTTACAGACAAAATATGAGTCCATGATTTGGGCCAAAAATCCTGAACTTGGGTTGTTAGATACGCTTTTAGAAGCCCACCCTGAGTTACTGGACTATATTAAGGATGACATTATGCGCGGCCAGAAGTCGAGCAATTTTGGCCGTGGCGACATGCCGAGCGTTGAACAAATATTTCGGGCTGCGTTTTACAAGGAATTTAAGGGACTTGATTACCGGGATTTGGAGTGGGCGCAGATAGATTCCAGGAGTTGTGCGGCATTTATCAAATTAGAACCGAGCCGGTTGTATAGTTTTCAGATGTACCAATCGTATATATCGAAGATAAGCAAAGAGAGTTTGGACAAACTGATGATGGCGATCAACAAACTGGCGATTGAGGAAGGTCTGGAGAGCGTCGAGCAGTTTCGGCAGGACAGTTTTGTAGTTGAATCGAACATTCATTACCCGACCAACAACTCGCTGGTATGGGATTGTATCAAAGAAAGTCATCGGTTATTGGAGCATTTGGCACAAGAAGTTTCTGAGTTAAAATACCAGGATTACAAGAAGGGAGCCAAGAAAACCTATTTCAAGATAAACAACACAAAAAGCCAGAATAAAAGGGTCATTTTATTCAATAAACAGTTGATATTGTTTGTAAAAACGATCAATAACGTATCCAATGCGGTAAAAAAAAACCTCATGCAGGCATCGTAGGCGGAGCAATCATTGAGGCTATGGAGCGTCTTATTCCGGTTATGCTTCAGGTATATGACATAACATTCCGTAAGGAAATAAAAGGCGAAGCAGTACCCAATGACGAAAAAATATTCTCCATATATGAACAACACACCGATATCATCGTCAAGGGCAGCAGGGAGATTAAATTCGGCCACAAAGTCAACATCGGCACCGGAAAAAGCAACTTGATATTAACTTGTGAGGTACTCAAGGGCAACCCCGCAGACAGCACTTTATACCAAGGCACCCTTGACAAATTGATTGATACCTACGAGAAAGTGCCCAGAGATAGTGCCACCGACGGTGGGTTTGCTGCTAAAGCCAACGCTGAATATGCACAAAGTAAAGGTATTGTCAATATCGTGTTTAACAAGATTGTGGGCAGCCTCAAAAATATTGTCAGTAGTAAAAATATGGAGACCCGGTTAAAGAAATGGCGAAGCGGCATCGAGGCCAATATCTCCAATTTGATCCGGGGATTTAATTTGACCAGATGCAACTGGAAAGGACTTGAACATTTTAAGAGCAAAGTTTTGTGGAGCGTCTTAGCTTATAATATCAGAGTGATGACTGCCGCACTACTCAAACAGGTCTGAAACCTGCTTTTGAGTGCTTTTTTAAGCACTTCCGCCGGAGTAGACTGTCCATTCCAGAAAATATTTGCCAAAAACCACCGATCTCAACCCAAATTGGCCTCCCGAATCAACCAAAAACGTAAATACTGATCAAAACCACCACTTTGTTTAGGCAGCCAATACTACGGCTGATGTAAAACGCCGACTAAATGGACAGACACTAAGTAGCCGGCATGCCAGAGGTGGAGGCCACTGAACCTTGATCATCAGTTGTTCTATCAACGATTTTCCAAAATGGCCTATGGGGTATTCCCTCGTCTTCTTTAAAAGAATCAGGTTTAACTTCCCAAAGCAGTAGTGTCCCGAAAGGCC
>JBEIIR010000066.1:0-1896 GCA_040380695.1 Gammaproteobacteria bacterium
AAAATTATCATTAATTAATTCTATAGGTGATATTGTTCTTGATCTTGAATCACCGTCCAAAGACTCCATTAATATTATATCGACTGAGGGACACCTAGCACCGTTCCATTTAGAGTTAATGAAATAATCGTGAAAATATCCATCAGCTTTATCTCGATAATTAATTATATCCGATAAAACATAATCTATTGTTTTAGTTTCAGAAATTAACGAGTAAACATCATTTAAAGCAAAAACAAAAGGAGGCAACCCTTCTGGCGAATTTAGAAAAGAATAAAAAGAATTATTATATTTTGTCAGGTCTACAGTAATTAGTTTTTTACCATCCAGGTCTTGAAAAACTTTTTCGTAATAATTATTTACTTCAAGAGCTATGTTAAAGTTGTTTCTGGTTAAGTCTACATTAAAAAAATTTTTAAAATCTTTTACTATATCTTTATCATATAGACCTTTGTAATATCCGTACAAAAGATGTTGAAGAATCACAGCAGGATCTTCTTTTATTAAAATGTATACAGTCTCATCAAAAAACTTGGAAACTTCGTTATAAGCATAAGATATAGTATATCCTCCCATTGGAGAATTTGAGCTTATACAGTAAGGATTGAAATTTCCACAAGTTTTAGTTAAATGTTGAGTTAAATTAAAAAAATTACAACTTTCAAAAGATAAAAAATTCAAAACATTAATCATAATATTTTATATTGCGCATCTTAAACTACTTTTAGCTCCTTTTGTAATTGTGGCGTAGAACTGTCCTTTAGTCCAAATTAAATAAGGTCCGTCAGAGCAACAGCAATAACCACTGGGATCAGAATTACACGGCTTTGTTCTTTGGTTCCAGCAGTAGCCACACGGCCATTCGCCCGGGAATTGATGATACCAACTAGCTTTAAAATCAAATGAGGTTCCGCTGAAGCTCCAATTTCCTTTAAAAGCACCACCACCACCGCTACCAGCTCCATAGAATGCTTGGGTTCCATTATAACAAAACTCTGTACAGATACTTCTTATGGTGCTCCTGCATTTCCCACTACAACTAAAAAACTCCACACAAACCCTAGGAAAAGTCCAATGTGACTCACAAGAATAAGTAGGTCCTTCCAACCCTCCCAAACAACCAGTATCATACACCCAATCTCTTAGCGTAGCTCGAACACGCATTTGAAATGTTCCATTATCGTCTTCGAGACCTCCACAATCTCCTCCACCACACGGAGTAAATTTATAATCAGCTGAACCAAATTCTCCTTCAAAAAATCTATTATATCCCTTGTTTTCCCAAGCACACAATTCCGACCCTGAAGAAGCATACACAGTACCGCTACCACTAAATTGAGCAAAATAACGTCCTCTAGCAGTTTCAGTGTTTGTGTCTCCTCCTACCATCACAGTCATTTGATCCCCCATATCACGCATCCAGGTAGCTATGTCTGTTACCTGTGTTTGCGTCGTTTCAGGACTACCACAAGAAGACGTTTTTTTACTTCCTCTTCCTCTGTTAGGTGGAGGACATTGTTTATATATGTAAATAGACATAGGTTAACTCCAACGTATAGAAATTGTATAAATTTTATCTCCCAGTGAATGCGCCCATTTGCCTAGCTTTCTTAAAATAAACTTATAGCCAGGAATATTGGTTAAACATTTTTTTAGCTTATAGGAAAATTTCTTTTTTCGTTCCTCTGCTTCGTGTTCCCAAAAACTTCTTTGAGCTAGCCTAACTTGAACAGGAGTCTTGTCCACATTCTCTAGTTCAATTTTATCTAATTTTCCATAGCTAAAAAAAGCATTAAAGTCTATGAACCAGTCATGTTCAGCAACATCTTCAAAATAGCTATAAAACAATATTTTACCGTGACATGGTACTTTTACGGAATCTCTTTTCACGGAGTT
>JBEIIR010000067.1:0-1868 GCA_040380695.1 Gammaproteobacteria bacterium
AAATACAAGCTGCAGTTATCGGCATGATACTTATAGTAGGAGTTCTTGCTATTATCTGGACTCTTGAACAAGTCATATTTAACAGAAGAATATGTTTAGGTCTTAGTTGCACACTCACACTTCCTGGATTAGTGAAGGTGAATAGCGACATTGAGGTAAGAAGAATAGAAGGAATAGAAGGAGGTGATCACCCTATAATGGAAACTTCAAAAGCCAATTGTTGTAGATGTCTAAAGCCAGACGGTTCTCGTGGTGCTGCGATAAACACATTTTTATTAAAATGTTTGCCAAACGGAGAAGGTGCTCGTTTATAAAAATATTCTTTTATAGTAATATATCTTTATATAAGAAATTGACTTTTTTTATGACTCTTTTTAAAAATTTATATAAACACGTAAATACTTTTTTTTTAGCTCTTTTTTTATCATTTTCCCCCTCAGTTTCAGCACAGATTAGAGATTGGAATGATGTAGACGGTGAAGGAACAACTTGTTTAGTAAACGGCGTTCCAACCTTAAAATGTCTTGAGGTTGTAACTGGTAATCTTCTTTTTATGACCAATGCTTTTATATTGCTTGTCATATTTATCATGTTTGTCATAGGTAGTTTTAAATACCTGACATCTTTGGGTGATCAGGGTAAGATGGAGAGTGCTAAAGGGACATTTACCTGGGCAGTTGTTGGATTAGTGGTTTATTTAAGTGCATATTTAATCTTAAATATTATTGACATTCTCTTTCTTGGGGGTCAGGGACAGATCTTTCAATTTAGAATAGGGGAATGATTATTTTTGTTGCTCTATCTTTATTCCATCATTAGGTATGGGCGTGATCTCCTCTTTTTTTGTGAAGAAGAGAGCTATTATTAGGTAGCAGATTGTTGATAAAATGATTGCGGTTAAAAATATTTTTATATAGCTCTTCATATATTCACCTTCTCTTTTATCGTAAAGTGAGGTCTATTTAAAACTTCAAGATATATTTTACCGATGTACTCACCGATTATCCCTATTGTAAGAAGCTGGACTCCTCCTAAAAACATTACGCCGACAAAAAGTCCGGTCCAGCCTGTAACCCAAGGTATTGGTAGCAAGAATTTACCGATTAAGGCATAAATTATGCCTAAGAATCCAGCTGATGCTGCGGCAAAGCCCAGGTAACTTGCCATCCTAAGTGGCTTTGCCGAGAAAGATGTCACCCCATCAAGGGCAAAATTTATCATTTTTGAGATTGAGTAATGAGTTTTTCCAGCGTGTCTCTTCTCTCTTGTGAAATAAACATAATCTTCATCGTATCCACTCCACGCCACTAAGCCTCTTAGAAATGGCGAATGCTCAGGTAAATTTTTTAAAAAATCGACAACTTTTCTATCTATCAATCTATAATCTCCAACATCTTCAGGTATCTTTCTATCTGATAGTGAATTGATAAATCGGTAAAATAATTGTGCTGTATGCTTTTTGAAAAAACTATCAACGTCACGTTTTTCTCTTTTGGCATAGACAACTTCTTTGCCTTTCTGCCATTTTTCGATCATTTGAGGTATTATTTCTGGTGGATCTTGCATGTCAGCGTCCATTGTCACAACACAATCTCCTTTGGCAAAACTATAGCCACAGATCAGTGCTGCCTGATGGCCAAAGTTTCTATTAAAAGCTACAAGTTTTATCCTGCTATTTTTCTGTGCATGAGCTTTGATTTTAGATATGGTGGCATCCTTTGAACCGTCGCTCACAAAAATTAATTCATAATTAAATGATGAGATAATCGGGACAACCCTTTTTATCAGTGGATCGATATTGTGTTCCTCATTGTATACAGGAATAATTAGAGTAAGAAGAAAATTTTTTTCGCTCATAAATTTATTAA
>JBEIIR010000068.1:0-1558 GCA_040380695.1 Gammaproteobacteria bacterium
AAGAGTTCATTTAAGCTAGTGAGTTCAATCCAAAATTTCCTAATTCCGGATGTTTCCTAGCACACGCCTATTCCACCCCTGGCAAAATCCCCCCACCTACCCCCTCTACAACCCAGACAATTACTGTAAAATGTTCTTTTCTGGGGGATTAGCTCAGCTGGTAGAGCAGCGGACTCGCAGATCAGTTAAATATCAAGAGATCTCACCCTAGATGACCCAGGCAGTGGCAGAGATAGAAGTTTTTTCGGAATTAAAATCAGCGAGCACACCTAAGCACACCGGACATAAAAAAAGCCACGGTTAAATGTGGTTTTTTTATTAGTAAATGTTTATAGACTATCGAGAAGTTTTTTTGGAGTTAGATTCTTAATTAAAGATTCGCAGTATTTCTGTTTGATTTTCTTAAAAGGTTTTAATAATCCCCCGCCTATAGTTAAATATTCTAGCCAGCCCTTTTGATTGAGGCGCTTAAAAGTTTCATCAAGCGCAGTTTTGCTCGGCAGCCGAATACTTAGAGCTGAATTATTCTTTTTCTTAAATAAGATTTTCAAATTACCCTTGTCATCAATTTGAACAACATCAAAAAATTTACTTGCTGCACTAATTAAAGTGTACTTACTGTAATAAAAAAGGTGGGCTTTAAAAAAAATATTATGTGGCGAAGCGTCTTGCTGAAAAATATTTGGTACCTCAATTAGCAGATATCCATCTTTCTTAAGAATGTAAGATAGCTTTTCTATAGCTTTTTGGGGGTTAGCTATATGCTCAAAAACGTGAAAAAGAGTAATTATATTGACTGTATCAGCCTTTAATTCATTAAGCGTCAATGTTTTAACATTAACGCCGTACTCATCTCTTGCGAACCTTGAATAGCCGACATTAGGTTCTATGCCTTGTGCATCAAATCCATTTTTAGATGCAAGATATAGAAACTCTCCGCCCCCTGCACCTACATCAAGCAGTTTCATATTTGAAATATTTCTAATATTATTTTTTATAAAACTAATGCGACTTTTAGCTGCTAATCCTGCTCTTCTAATATGTTTTAATTTTGGAGTATAGGTTTTTTTATAGTCTTCTCTATAGTTATGAGAATAATAAATTTTTAATGCTTCATCATTTGGTAGTTTTTCTTGTTGAACTAAAGAGCAATTTAAACAAATCGCTATTTTTAAATTTTTAAAACTCTTCGCATCTTTTTTGTTGAAAATTTTATTTTTGTTTGAGCCGCACAAGCCGCAATTAAACTTCATGAAATGTATTATTTCCAGGTTTTAAAAGGTTTCTCAATCCATAATTGTTAGAAACATTACCTAAAATAATATATATAGTAAAATCAATTAATAACCAGTTATATATAGATATAAATCTATGACATTGATGATGATAAATTTTTTACAAACGTAATAGAAAACATATTTTAAGAAGCTGCCTATATTCAAAAGTTTTGACACTTCTATAACACACCCCTATTCCACCACTAGCAAAATCCCCTGCCTTGAACCTTCCCAGTAAGAATAATTTAACAAAAATGATACTCATTGTTGACATCTATATA
>JBEIIR010000069.1:0-1543 GCA_040380695.1 Gammaproteobacteria bacterium
AAAATCATCAACACAGAAAACGGTAGAACCCGAAGTTAAAACCAAGCCAAACGTAGAACCTAAAAAGACGGAATCCAAGCCAAAGTCCAAGGCAAATCCCTTTTATAGTGATGAACCGATCAAGGATTACGAGACTTTTAAAAAGGAAATTGTTAAAGAATCTGCTAGGGTTGCTTTTGAAAAAAATACCGAAGATTCTGTTAGTATTGCACAAATGAGACACGAGCTAAGGGATCGAGTAAATCCAAAAGACTTTGACAAGTGGATAGTTGAAGCGCATGGGGATGACATTGGTTTTGAATTGACATCGGAAGCTCCTAGCATTGAAAAACAGAGAACCAAGGAAGGGAAAGATCCTAATGCTCCTTTTGATATTTCAGACGGAGTAACAAACGCAATGGGGAGTAAAAAAACCTATATTAGTATTCAAGACAAAGATTCTGTCGAAAAAGCGAAAAAAGAGTTTAAGCGCAAACCAGGACAAATATCCGATCCGAAAGATTTTGAGAAAGAGGTAATGCCAATCCTTGATGCTGTCAATAAGAAGGGAAATCATGAAGGGCTTGTTCCTATCTATGAGATAAGGGATGCAATGGGAGACAAAGTTAGTCGAGGTGATTTCAATAATTTAATGAATGAAATGGTGGGGAAAGGTATGTTTGAAATGCTAGGAGGAGAAATTAGAGGGGAGGTTCTTGACAGAGGAGCGGATGGTGTTAAACCTCCAACAGGTAATTCACGATTTTATGTGAAAATGAACTCAAAAAATAAATAGATGAAAACCCTCAAGGAGTTAAAGCTAACCTAGACAAAAATGAACGCTGAAGCAAAAAAACAATGAAAGAACAAATAGCAGCAGGAACATATAGAAATCCTTAATTAGAGTCATAGGCAAAAGAAAGATCAAAAAACATGAGCATAGAGACTAAATCAGCCCCAACAAAAGCACAAATGCAAGCAGCGATCGCCCAGACTCTTTCCCTTCCTTTTGCCTATAACTCCCCAGTGGATGTGATGGACTTTAAGGTAGATGATACAGGTAAAATATCTGGGCGATTCAAGGATTCTGACCGTCCGAGGGTGTTTAGTTTTGAGTTAGATGGAAATACCGTCAACTTCAAACCTTACGCCCCAGGACGCATGGATTCGGGCGATGCAGTAGAACAATGGGAGGAGTTCTCATTGGGGTATTCCTTCCGCTTTGATTCAAAAGCCAAGGCGAAAGGCAAGATAGGAGACAAAAAGAAACCCCAGTGCGTTAAACCCACAGCATATAACTGCGGAAAAGCCTGTATAAATATTAATAATAATTGTAAATCCACCCCCGACGATGCAACGTCAAAGGATCGTTTAGAAAAACTGAAAGCTGCTGGTATTGATTACGCTAAAGAAGCCAAAAAATCCACTCCTAAATCTACCGCAAAAACCAAGAAATAGGTAGAAAAACCACAAGAAATATATAAAACCAATAAAATAGATAAAACCACTTAAAAGATAGAGGGAAAGGCTACCGAGTCCAAATACCTTAATTTAGTAGGAAAAG